>JBAVXA010000327.1:0-1536 GCA_049698095.1 Burkholderiales bacterium | reverse complement strand
CAAGCCGTTTCCCGATACGCCCACCGAAATCGCCGAGCTCGCGGCATTGGTCAAGGACCCCAGTTTCCGTATCCAGATCAGCGACGACGGCATTCATGTTTACAACCGTGACGGCCATTATATTGCCCAGGATGCCTTCGATTTGTTCGAGCATCTCAAGGTCGAAGCCGACGGCAGCCACGCGTATTACCTCGGCGTGGAAATCGCCCGCGCGCAAATCGCCTGGCAGCTCGGCAAGCGCTATGTGCAGGACGAGCAACTCGGCTGGGGTGCAGCGGTTGAGAAAAAAGCGCAAGATATCAATCAGTACCAATCGGCGGGGGCGACGCTCGCGCACAAACTCAGGGGATTAACTTAAATGCCTAACACCATGATTTACGAAACCGTCGTCACCACGCAAAATCTGCAAGGTCAGGTACACATTGCGCCGATGGGCGTGAAGGAAGAAAACGGCATCGTCATCCTCGCGCCGTTCAAGCCATCCACCACGCTGGAAAATATTCTCGCCACGCGAAGCGCGGTGGTCAACCTCACCGACGACGTGCGCGTCATCGCGGGCTGCCTTACCGGCCGCAGGGATTGGCCTACCGTGCCGGCGGACCAGGTGAACAGCGCGCGCCTGCGCGATTCGCTGGTGCACCGCGAGCTCACCCTGGAAAAAATGGAAGAAGGCGGACAACGTCCGCGCCTGCTGTGCAAATGCGTCAAGGAAGTGGTGCATGCGCCGTTCAAAGGATTCAACCGCGCGCAGGCGGCGGTGGTCGAAGGGGCGATTCTCGCGAGTCGTCTGCATATGCTGCCCTGTGAGAAGATCGAATCGGAAATGAAATACCACGCCATCGCCATCGAAAAAACTGCCGGACCGCGGGAGCGCGAAGCCTGGACCTGGCTGCTCGAGAAAATTGCCGCGCACAAAGTCAACCTGCAGACGGAAAAAACCGCGTGACCACAGCGCAGAAAACTGTACCGCATAGAACCAAGCTACTCGCCAGCGTCATGAACCTGGAGGAAGCTCAGATCGCCCTTGACGGCGGCGCCGACATCATCGACCTGAAAAATCCCCTCGCAGGCGCCCTCGGCGCATTGCCGCTTGATGACATCCGCGCCATCGTAAAAATGGTCAACAAGCAAAGACCCGTCAGCGCAACGATTGGCGACTTGTCGATGGAGCCGGAAATAATTTGTGAGGCCGTCGACGCCACCGCAAAAACCGGCGTCGATTACATCAAAATAGGATTCTTCAAATCAGAAAATATACGCGCTTGCATCACCGCCCTATCCCCGCTCGCCCAACAACACAAACTCATCGCCGTATTGTTCGCTGATCAGCAACCTGACTTTTCTTTGCTGGATAATCTAGCTGAGGCGGGGTTTCATGGCGTGATGCTGGATACTGCGAACAAGCAAAATGGCACATTGCGCCAACACATGCACGATATTGATTTAATTGCGTTTATCTCATTCGCACGCCAAAACGAACTGGTCAGTGGCCTTGCTGGATCGCTAAGCAATAGCGATATTGAAGAATTGATTATG
>JBAVXA010000326.1:0-33101 GCA_049698095.1 Burkholderiales bacterium | reverse complement strand
CAAGCCGTTTCCCGATACGCCCACCGAAATCGCCGAGCTCGCGGCATTGGTCAAGGACCCCAGTTTCCGTATCCAGATCAGCGACGACGGCATTCATGTTTACAACCGTGACGGCCATTATATTGCCGAGGATGCCTTCGATTTGTTCGAGCATCTCAAGGTCGAAGCCGACGGCAGCCACGCGTATTACCTCGGCGTCGAAATTGCCCGCGCGCAAATCGCCTGGCAGCTCGGCAAGCGCTATGTGCAGGATGAGCAACTCGGCTGGGGTGCAGCCGTCGAAAAAAAAGCGCAAGATATCAATCAGTACCAATCGGCGGGGGCGACGCTCGCGCATAAACTCAGGGGATTAACTTAAAATGCCAAATACCATGATTTACGAAACTGTCGTTACCACGCAAAATCTGCAAGGTCAGGTGCACATTGCGCCGATGGGCGTGAAAGAAGAAAACGGCATGGTCATCCTCGCACCGTTCAAGCCGTCCACCACGCTGGAAAATATTCTCGCCACGCGCAGCGCGGTGGTCAACCTCACTGACGACGTGCGCGTCATCGCCGGATGCCTTACCGGCCGCAGGGATTGGCCTACCGTGCCGGCGGACCAGGTGAACAGCGCGCGACTGCGCGATTCGCTGGTGCACCGCGAGCTCACCCTGGAGAGAATGGAAGAAGGCGGACAACGTCCGCGCCTGCTGTGCAAATGCGTCAGGGAAGTGGTGCATGCGCCGTTTAAAGGATTCAACCGCGCGCAGGCGGCGGTGGTCGAAGGGGCGATTCTCGCGAGCCGTCTGCATATGCTGCCTTGGGAGAAGATCGAATCGGAAATGAAATACCACGCCATCGCCATCGAAAAAACCGCCGGGCCGCGAGAGCGCGAAGCCTGGACCTGGCTGCTGGAAAAAATTGCCGCACACAAAGTCAATCTGCAGACAGAAAAATCCGCGTGACCGCTTTACAGACAAACCAGGTGCAACAAGCCGAACCGCATAGAACCAAACTTCTCGCCAGCGTCATGAACCTGGAAGAAGCCCAGATTGCCCTCGACGGCGGCGCCGACATCATCGATCTGAAAAATCCCCTGGCAGGCGCTCTCGGCGCATTGCCTCTCGATGACATCCGCACCATCGTAAAAATGATCAACAGGCAAAGACCCGTCAGCGCCACCATCGGCGACTTACCGATGGAGCCGGAAATTATTTGCGCAGCAGTCGAAGCTACCGCCAACACCGGCGTCGATTACATCAAAATAGGATTTTTCAAATCAGAGAATTTACGAGATTGCATCGCAGCCCTGTCGCCGTTAGCTCAAAAACACAAACTTATCGCCGTATTATTCGCCGATCAGCAACCGGATTTTTCTTTGCTGGATGATTTAGCTAAGGCGGGGTTTCATGGCGTGATGTTGGATACTGCGGACAAGCAAAATGGCTCATTGAGCAATCATATTCAAGTAATTGATTTAATTGAATTTATTTTACAATCATGTAAGCACGATTTACTATGCGGTTTGGCAGGGTCGTTACGCATCGGTGATGTAAAAGAGATGCTCGAACTCAAGCCCGACTACCTCGGCTTTCGTAGCACTTTATGTCAAGGCAGTGTGCGGGAACAAAAACTTTCCATGGGTAAACTAAAGACGTTAAAAAATGCTTTCACATTTTCCGGAAACGTAATAACTCAATTTCTGCAACCTGCGAACGTAAATTGCAATCATTATATTCAGCAGCGAACACCAACTCAATCTTCCTGACAGTTTTCCTGTTCAAGAATTTGTAGAGTTTATGGCCTCTGCCCGACATATCCTATTGATCCCAACAATGTCCGAAGCTTGGAATGAATTTGGTGGTGCATCCAATCTAATTGGTTGGCGATTTAGGGCATGCTACGAAGAGATGGAACTCTATGTCGAATCTTGGAACGCCTATGGCGAGAAATACAATTTTGAGCAAATGTACGCCAGAGAACGTGCACTTTTCGGAATGCTGACCGCTGGTGTCTCATGTGTTGAGAGCACCTGTTACGCGCTTCATGCCCTAGCCAGCCACCCAAAATTGCTTGCGCTGCCCTTTGACGAAAATGAGCAGCGCCGCTGCAAGCCTAGTCGACTTAAAGAACATTTCTTAAAGCATGACAAAGGGCATGCATTAGCTAATAAACTTAGCCTCCTCTCAGACTCAACTGATTGGGCTCTATGGGTAGAGCTTCGTAACCGAATGACTCATCGCTCAAATCTTCCGCTTATTACATACATATCGAGCTCTATCGCAGACCTCCCTCCAGCGAAGGCTCTGCGTTTTGCAGCCACATCAAGCACGCCAGCGTTTGAAGCGGATATTTCGCATCTAGAAAATATGTTTGCTTGGCTGGCTCAATCGCTTCGCAGTCTATTAGTTGAGGGGCGAGCCTTCGCAAGTTAGCGGTGCGCTCGCGCAATCGTCAATTTATATTTTTTCATACGGGTAAAATTAGAAACCAATTACATAATAAAATCGGTGATATCAATGAAAACAAATTGGCATGAAGCCGTTATTGCTTCATTAGGAAGATTCTCAACTCGTCACAAAACTATTCAAATTGAGCGCACTGCTTTCCTCGCGGAAGAACTTGATCTAATTGTTCAACAGACACGTAGCTCAGGGAAAACGCCTAGCCAAACAGTCAGTCGTGTTCTTCAAGAGTTACGTGATGAAGGAATTTTATTTTTTTCTAAGACGGGTATTTATACTTTAAACCGTGTTGAGGTGGACGTATCGACGGAGGATTTTCCCGAGGACGTTTTAGAGCACGCTGCGGAAAATGGGAATTTAAGGATAGGAGACGTACCTGTTGCCGACGAATTAAAGCAGACAAGAGTTCGTAAAGGGGTCAATGCTTTAAGAGCCACCACTTTAAAACACTACCGTAATTGTTGTGCTCTCTGCGATGTTTCTGATGTCAGATTGCTAGTTACGAGCCATATTGCTCGTTGGTCTGACCGGCCAGAAGCCAGAGGCAAGCTATCAAATGTGATTTGCTATTGCAGCTCGCATGACAAACTTTTTGAACATGGATATTTTTCATTACTGGATACGTATGAAATCAGATGGCGTCCAGATATAAATAGTAAAGCACTTGGCATATGGCGCAATGAATGCACAAAGGAATTTTCAAAACCGCTCATTCATTCACCTGCACACGAATTCTTGAAAGAACACAGAGAGCGTGTCGGTTTGTAATATCGCTACTTCAATTAGCATGATCTAGTTCCCGCTGACTGCGCACAGCTAATACGAACACGGTATCCAACTCAGGCACGAAGCGATAAAGCGCCGCATAGCCACTCGCGCCCTTCGCCATCACCAATTCTCGCTTACTATTTTCTGCAGGCCATCCAATCAACGGACTTGTCACAAGTACATCTAACGCAGTGATGATGGTGTCGATTCTGTCGGCTGCGATTTCAGGCTCGTGGGTTAGAAGTAAATCGATAATCCTATCGAAGTCATCTTGCAGTTTGGCGGAGAGAATTATTTGCGCCATTAATGTGCTTTAGGCGTTGCTGCTTTTTTACCTTTGCTGCGGGTCTTGAGATAGTCGCGCATGTCGTGCCAGGGAATGCCGACGCCGGTCTCGATGATTTCGGTGAAACGGGCATCGGCTTCGGCGTGGAAGGATGCACGGAGTTCTTCTTCTTCCGCTTTTTGCGCGATGGCGTCGAGGATCATGCTGCGGGCGGTTTTGCCTGATATAAAGGTCAAATAACGCAGTGCACCATGAAAAGTTGCTTTGTTCTTTCGCTTGTCGAGGTCGAACCCTAGACTTCAGCCGGGGAAAGGGCTATAAATTGCCAACAAGAATGAATCAATTGCATTCGAAATATTTTCAACGGTGAATTCGGCGTCTTTCACCATCCGAGCCACAAGTTCGGACGTTTCATACGGCGTCATACTTAATAATGACGGGGAATCTCATGCCGAAAAAAACATTGAAAAAGTTGCGCAAAGCAGTCGTTATCGGTCTGGCAATCGCAATTGTTCCTGCTGTCGCGTTCGCGACGCACTCTTGGGGAGGTTACCATTGGGCGCGTACAACCGCTCAATTCACCCTCAAATTGGGTGACAACCTGACAACAACCAACTGGAAGGGGCACCTGGCGCGAACATCCGGCGACTGGAATGCAGGTAACAGCGCAGTGTTGACCAATGTCGTAGCGGGCACCTCGAATAAGCGTTGCGCCATGGTCGTCGGTACCACCCAGGTGTGCAATAAAGCGTACGGCAATAACGGCTGGCTCGGCCTGGCGTCAATCAACCTCACCGGCGGCACCCATATTACCCAGGGCTCGGCAAAGATGAACGACACTTACTTCGATACAGCCACTTATAACAATCCAAATGAAAGATTGCATGTGATGTGCCAGGAGATCGCGCACACCTTCGGGCTTGACCATCAGTCAACCGACGGTAGCTCGCAAAACAGCTGCATGGATTATTTTTCCAACACCGGCGCAAACGCGACCAGCACGCTTAGCACCAAGCCGAATGCGCACGATTTCCGCATGCTGAATTCAATTTATGCGCACCTCGACAGCACCACGACGGTCGCCTCGATAATTGCCCAATCGACAGCGGCAAAACACGGCGTTGGATCGGCGGCCGACGTTACGGATGAAGCACATACTTGGGGACATTTAGTCCGTCAGTCTGCCAACGGCCGCAGTTCGAATTACGAAGTGCACCACGCTGACGGGACCAAAACGGTTACCCACGTTTATTGGACGCTGGAAGCCGCGTCGAGCTGCCCAGGTTGCGATCACAGATATCAGCACTAAATTTTTCGGACGTTGGTCTTCAACCTTGAAGAAAGATCGAAGGCGGGGCCATGGCGCCTCGCCTTTTTTTTGCCCTGACATGCAATTGACCCTATTTCCTCATGCGGCTGGCTAAATATTTTTTTATCGCCGCCGCATGCCTTCTGCAAGCTTGCGGTACGCCCTACGCGACGATGAAGAACCGGATGGGCGAAGATATCATGTTGCTCGGCCACGACCCGGTCGCGTATTTCACCGAGAAACAATCGATGCGCGGCGACCCCGCAATCAAAACCTCCCTGCCCGGCCGCACTTACTATTTCATGAGCGAGGAAAATCGACAGCGATTTCTCGCCGCGCCGGAAAGCTACGAGCCGCAGTTCGGCGGATTTTGCTCCAGCGGCGCGGCCTTCGCGATCAAGCTCGGCTCTGACCCGACCGAATGGGAAATCGTCAACGGCAAGCTTTATATTTTCGGCGACATTCTCGGCCACGAAGCATGGAAGCTCGACCGCGATGCCAATATTCGCCACGGCGAGGCATCGTGGTCGGAAGCGCGCGATGTCGGCTGGCGCTGGCAATCATTGAAACGCATCAGCTTCAGAGTCCCGTGGTACAAGACCGGCGCAGACATCCGGCGTGAATTCGCCGCGAAATATCCCGGTCGCAAATGGCCCAACTACGATGTCGGCAGCAAGATTCAAAATTATTTCAGCAAAGACCCAGGCTGGCGCGCGCGCGTAGGTCACGGCCCGCAGCCAGTGGTGGGTTTCGTCGGCGAGGATGCCTGTCCGCCCGCCTGCCCGCGTACATCATCGTCACCGTTTTCCGTCAAATAACACTGAGTATTTTTCCGTGAGCGTCAGTATTTTATGCAGGCGTTTTTTGGGAGATCGCTTGAAGAGCATACTGCGTCGGAGCCATCCGGCGCGAAGGGAAAATCAGCGGCGCGTCCGTAAGGTAAATATTAGGCGAACGTATGACAGCCTGGAATTGCGTCATTGCGCGGGAAACGCCGCAGGCGCAAGCGCGGCAGGATAGGACGAACGCTTGCCAAGCGTTTGGAAATGATTCTCCAGCCATAGCTCGGCTTGCGTTCTTCCCTGCTCGTGCAACATGTCAAAAAACGAGTGTCGGGTGTTCAGCTTGCTATGCGGGTGCAAACGGCTCATCAGATCCTGTGCTTCGATAAGATGCAGGTTGAGGTCACGGAATCGCCGATCCAGCCGGCCATCGGCGCCTTTTTGTTGCGCATCCTGCTTTGCCAGGGCAATCCGGTTTATTTCGGTGAAGAATGTCGCGCCCATGCTGATTTCGGCGAACCTGTTGCGGATGTCGCTGGCCGCGGTCGGCACTTCCGGCCTGTGGGAAGGCGAAAGCAATACCACCAAAATATCATCGACCGAACAGCTATAGATGAGCGGAAAGATCGGCGGATTCGCCGTCAGGCCACCGTCCCAATACGCTTCGCCGTCGATTTCGACCGCCTGGTTGAAAAAGGGGAGGCACGCCGATGCCAGCACGCTCTTGAGCGTCAGCTCCTGGTTCTCGAAGATTTTCGGCGTGCCGCTACGCACGTGTGTAGCGGCGATAAACAGCTTGATCTTGCTTTCCGCGCCAAGCCGCTCGAAATCGACTTGATTCGATAGCAGGTCACGCAGCGGATTCAGGTTAAACGGATTCATCTGGCTGGGCGAAAAATGTCGCAGCAGATTGAGCTGCGTGCCGATTGTGAAAGAAACGCCGGTCAGTGCTTCACCGATGGTTCCGGCAGACAACGCATCGGGAGTGAAAGGCGCGGCGGCGGCAATCGACTCCCACAATGTGCGCAGCGCTTCACGCGCACCGTCGCGGCCGCCAACCACGTAGCCATGTGCCAACACGACCGCGTTGACCGCGCCGGCGCTGGCGCCGCTGATCCCTTCGATATCGATACGCCCGTCTTCGAGCAGGCGGTCGAGTACGCCCCACGTAAAAGCGCCGTGCGAGCCGCCGCCTTGCAGTGCCAATGAAATGATTTTCTTTTTCATCGCAATCTCCTTTCGTTCGCGCTAAGCATGCGCTTCGTGCGCTTTATGAATGGACGCGGTGAGGCTTCAGGAAAATGAAATCGTGGGGCGGACGTGGCAAAACAGACCCGCCCTATGATGGCTTCCGACTACGATTGACTAAGCTCTTGGCCGTCAATCATTCTTCAGGCTGCGGGCAAATTTCCAGCCGTCAGCGGTGTAAACAAAAACGTAGCCGGTCGGTCCGTCGACAAGGGTCGTTAACGGGGCCGCGGCGGCGTATCGGCTGGCGGACTTATTCAGCATCGCTTCATTCCGCGCCGCTGTCGCCTCGGTCTGTATTGCCGCCTGCGCCTTGTCGGTCCTGACGTTGTCTTCGGCAAACGCCGCCGTCCAGACAAATACGAACAACAGAACGGCTAACCACTTGAGCCCGCTCAATACCAATTCCGGATTGGCGTGCTGTTTATAATTGGCTTGCTCGTCGCGTTCACGATCTTTTGCCGAACGCTCGTGGGCAGTGGTGCCAGTGAAAGCGGTGGGTTCAGTCATCATGATCAACTCCTGGTTAGGTAAATCTGCTACAAAAATGGCCAGATCGCGCGCGATCAATGCTGGGTAAATCTAGCCCATGGGTGGAAGTTCGACGTCTGCTCGAGTTCGCGCATGCGGCTTTCCAATTCGTAAATATTCGATGATTTGGCCAGATAGGCTTCTTCGATGTCGCGCTTGTTGCGGTCGACGCGTTTGGCGAGGCGGTCGAGAAAATCTGAAATATATTTCATGTCGATGTCCTTCCTGAAGGATGGTTTGGCAATAATTGCTGCATTGCAGTATTATCAACATAGCGATGTACCGCTGGAAACGCCAATCGTATCTTTTAATACCAGGTATCTATTAAGCTGATGTTGGCTATAACTTATTGTTTTTATTATGTTGTTTTAATTTTGACGCCTCCAAATCGAGGGATTCATCATCGAGATTTATCAATTACGCAGCTTCGTCACCGTCGCGGAACAGGGTCAACTGACTCGCGCGGCTGAGGCCTTGCACGTCAGCCAACCGGCGATTACGGCACAGATCAAGGCGCTCGAAGATGACCTCGGCGTGGTGCTTTTTGAGCGCATCTCAAGCGGCATGCTGCTGACCCGCGCCGGCGAGCGCCTGATGGGACGGGCGGAAAAAATACTGGCCCTCAGCCTCGAGCTGAAGAACGAGGCCAAGGCAATGTCGGGCGAAGTAACAGGCAAGATCAGTCTCGGCACCGTGAGCGATCCGGATTTCATTCGTCTGGGCGAGGTGTTGAATGCCATGGTGGAACGCTTTCCGCTGGTCGAGCTGGATCTTCATCAACGCGTAACAGGCGAGGCATTTGACGAGGTGCGTAACGGCACATTGGACGCCAGCTTTTATTTCGGTGAAATGAATAGCCCGCAGGTGAGCGGTTTGCATCTGTGCGACATCGTTTATTGCGTCGCTGCGCCTGCTGCGTGGAAAGATCGCGTCGCTTCCGCAGACTGGGCGGAAATCGCCGCGCTGCCGTGGATTTTCGCCCCCGCTGTGAGCACGCATAACCAGCTTCTGCACGAGCTGTTTCGCAACCACGGCGCGGAGCCGACCAAAGTCGTCGAGGCGGATCAGGAATCGGTGATCAATAGCCTGATCGGCTCTGGCGTTGGAATAAGTTTGATGCGCGAGGACCACGCGCGAGCTGGCGAAGCGGCGGGGGAAATCTATATCTGGGAGAAGGAAAAGCTTACCACTTCCCTCTGGTTTATTTTCGCTGCCGACCATGCGCACGACGCCGCCATTGTTTCAATGGTCGATGCGGTGCGTAACGCGTGGGCGCTGAAACCGGCGGCGGAAACCAGACGCAATTCCGCGCGCCAGACCGCCGACGTGTAGCGTTGCGCAGCGCAATTTTTTCCTGAGTTCAATTAACGGTGCAGTGAAATGTTTCCATCCGGCGACTCAAGCCCTGCCGGCGCCAGAATGGTTTTCAATTGTTCGTGATCGCCGGCTGACAATATGGCGGTTCGCAACCAGCCACCGCCCGCGAATCGGGGAAACAGCGGATCAACTTTTCCCTGCGATGCCATTTTCTCCAGATCAACCTGACCCTGCGGCGCGGCGCAGGATTTCACCAGTAGTAAATTGACAACCCCCATTTGTGCAGCCAGCCATGCGGCGAGGCTATCCGACGTCATGTCCCAGCTCGCCGGAATATCTGTCGCCGCCAAAGCCATCTCAGCCGGTAGCCAAACGGGAATGGTGCCGCTGGCGAATAGCGCCTCGATATCTGCGATTGTTTTCGCCGGTACCAGCGCCGGATGCATTCCCGCCAGCGCCCATGCAGATTGCTCCATTGCCAATAGCGCCATGCGATGCGCAACGGCGTCGTCGAAGCCGACCTGCCGTTGCGCGAGCCGCACTGCGTCGGCGAACGGCCCGCCGCCGGGTACGACCGCCACCTTTCCTTTACCGTGTTCGTTGATGGCGCATAGCCAGGCGCTCAGCGATGATTTGCCAAACAAACTGCCACCGAGCTTGATGATCCATCGTTCAGGCATGCGTCGCCTTTGCCAGTTTCATTTGCTCTAATGCCAATGCCGCGACCGAGTAAGCCGGCGCGCAGGTGTTGACCCCTGCCATCGCTTCGGGATTTCCTGTCGCAAAACCGGCGAAGTCGATATAGGGCCGGCGTAACGTCAGCGCGATTTTACGCACCAGGAAACTGCCGCAACCCGCGCCGACCAGCGGCGCATCGGCATCGACGACATGCCGGGCAAGCAGCCTGTTGCAGGCCACTTGCAAATGTTGCAATTGAGCATCCGCAAAGGCTCGCGCCAGCTCGCGCCAGGCATCCTCGGCAGCCGACTCAACATCGCGCCCGATCATGCGCGCAAGGCGGCGCGCGCTGCCGTGCCAGGTTTTTGCGCCGTTATCGGCCGCAGGCTGCTGATCGGCGTGCTCCGGCAGTTCGCCCAGCACGCGATAAACGTCGGCACTGGTGGCAAAATATTCGGCCATGACCCCGACTTCGGTTTTTTGAAACTTGATTTTCCGACCCAGCGCCATCAGCGGCGTCCGCACCAGGCCGGTATAAACCAGTTCGTCCGATGCCATACGGCTGAAGTCATTCATTCCTTCGGCATGCACGCTGCCATCGCGCACGAGGATCATATCGGTAGTGGTGCTGCCGATATCGACGACGAGCGCCTGCTGCACCCGGCTGGCGCTAAACTGGCCGGTGGCATACCAGTTCATCGACGCGATGGATTCGACAGCGTCGCTGCACTGACGCAGCGGGACGAACGGTTTTTCTCCGGCAAAAAAAAGCAGCGCCTGGTTGTGCAGTTTTTGTCCCAGCACGTGCGCAATCGCCAGCACGCCTTCGCGGCGGCTGACAAACAAATCCACCAGTTCGCCGGTCATGGTGACGGCGTGGCAGGTCGCCCGGCTGGCGGAAACGATTTTGTCGATTCCCAGTTCAAGATGCTGCAGCCCCTGCCACAAAGGGCATGGCAATTGAATGCAGCGCACCACCGAGCCGTTGCGATCGAGTGAAACTGCTTTGAGATGTGCGCCACCGACGTCCCAGCCGATTACAAATTCCGGCTCAATGGACACTGAACGGCTCCACGTCAACATCGACCGTGGTATGCGCCAGATGCGGCGTGCGTGCGGGAAACGGCAGGGTGAGCAGGTCCAGCACCAGCGCTGCCGGATTATAATTGATCGATGCGTGCATACCTGCGTAGGAAGTGGTCAGACGCGGGTTGACTTCGAGCACCACCGGACCTTCGTCGGTAAGGATAATGTCGATGCCGGCATAACCCCACAGCCCGGGCATCGCACTCGCGACCTGCTGCGCCAGGCCTGCCAACTGTCCATGAGGGTCGTCAATGGAGTTCACCACGCTGCCGAGGAAATAAAACTGATTATCGCGCACGACAACGCGCTGCCGGTTGCAACTCAACAGGCGCGATGACCCTTCGCGGCACAGCACCGACAGACTGCAAGCTTCGCCGGCGATAAACGGCTGCATGACGTACTGTCGCGCGGCGTGGTTTTGCGTGGCAATCCATGCCAGGGCCTGATCGCGATCGTGGAATATGCGGGTATCGGAGCAACCGGCGCCATCGTCGGGCTTGACCACCCAGGCTTGTGAAACTTCCGGCAATTTTTCGTCGGGATAATAGGTCTTCGCGGCGGGCACGCCGTTCAACAGCAGCATACGCGAGGTCTGCAGCTTGCTGCCGGCGATGTGAATCGCATCGGGTCGGCTGCCTAGCAGAATTCGGTGCCCGGCGACGACTTTCCGACTGAGCGCTTCGAGGACGCCGCCGCTTTCCGGCGCGACCAACCAGACTGCGTCACTTTGTTCGACGCAATCCGCGAACAGCTCGGCAAACTCGCGCTCGGTCCCGACGGAAAAACTGGTGACGGGTAAATCCAGCGGCGGTAACCGCTGGTCGCGCAAGGTGACCACTTCGACGTCCGGCACGGAGGACAAATCCACCAGCAGCGCATGCGACATCATTTCGCCTTCGTGAGCGATCGATGAACTCAGCGCCTGTTCTGCCATGCCGCCGCCGGTGATATGCTCGTAGGCAAATACTCTCATGGATAAATGATGCTGGTCATTCCCGTTATCGATCTATTGCGTGGCCAGGTAGTGCATGCGCGGCGCGGCGAGCGTGAAAAATATTTGCCGGTCGAGTCATCGCTGTGTAAAGGCAGCGATGCGACGGATATCGTTTCGGCGCTGCTGGCATTGCATGCGTTTTCCCATCTATATATAGCGGATCTTGACGCCATTCAAAGCTTTGGAAATAATTTCAATATAATCAATAAATTACAACATATGTTCCCGCGACTGCAAATCTGGCTCGACGCCGGCGTCAGCGACGCGAAGAGCTACAGTGAACTTGCGTCGCTGCAACCTTGCCGACTGGTTGTCGGCAGCGAGTCGCTGCGTGATGCATCGCTGTTCAGCTTACCGCTCGCAAACACAGCTGCAAAAACCGCACCTGTTCTGTCGCTCGACTTTATCGGCGAACGATTCCGCGGTCCGCCCGATCTGCTAGCCAGCCCGCAACTGTGGCCCGATGACGTCATCGCCATGACCTTGACGCGAGTAGGCGCCGGTGCGGGGCCGGATATTTACCGACTCGTCCAACTCATCGCCGCGGCGCGGCACATTTCGCCGCGCAAAAACATTTTTGCCGCCGGAGGGGTGCGTCATGTCGAGGATTTGCATCAACTGCGCGACATGGGTGTAGCGGGCGCGCTTGTTGCCAGCGCCCTGCACGACGGCCGCATCAACGGCGGCGAATTAAAAGACTTCGCCGCATAAAAAATTCCGTTTCCCGCATTAAAGTCCGCCCTGCCACGCAGGGCGGATGCGAAGGTTGCTTATTTATGCGCGGCGAACGGATGACCCATGCTGGATTTTTTCGCTACCACTTCAGACGCCTTCGGCTCGCGTTTAATGGCGCGCTTAAGGGCTTCTTTGGTTGCCTGGTAGTTGTAATCCTGGATCTTGGTGTCGTCTGCCGCTTCCCAGTGAATAAACACGCCGACGCAAATGAAAACATCATCTGCTTCGTTTGCCGGGATGGTGCCGTCTTCGACACAATCAGCCACAGCCATTGCAACCGCGCGCTGGGCTGGCCCGAACATCTGCACTGCCTGCTTGGCGCCTTTGATGGTCACCTTATTGAACATCACGGTATTGGGTTTGGCGAGCAGGTTTGGTGCAACCACGGCCAGCAAGGAGGTGAAGCCATCCTTGTTATTGCACAGCGCATTGCAAAATGCTGTTTCCACGGCGCTGCCACGCGGTCCGACGATAAGGTCGATATGCGCAACTTCGTTGCCGTCGCCAACCAATGATTCCCCTACTAATACGCGATCAATAACTGCCATGATTTCTCTCCTTTTTTAGTTAGTCCATCCATATGTGGGTTACCCCACGTTCACTACTACTGCTACTTACTGCCATGCGGGGGTAACATCGCCCTCGCACCGAGTAACCTGTTCACTCTGAAGCCAATGCTGCAACCGAAACGCCAGCACGCTCGCCACAGTCAGGTCGGCGGACGTGCCGGGATTGATGCCGCGCTGCTTTAACTGCCGGTCCCACTCAAGCAACGCGGCAGTCGCCTTGTCGGGACTCGACGCCTGCGCAAACTGATGACGATAACCGAGCGCTTGTTCGCACAACTGACGCGCCGCCTCAACACCGTGTTTGCGTGCCACATGCGTGTCCGGCACCTGCGAAAGCCATTCCAGATAACATGCCGTCGCCGCCCATTCATTGCTCATACCATGGGCCGCCGCAGAAGAAAACGACGTCACGCCGATGGCGAATACGCGCGTGTAGTCCGTGCAATATTCCATCGCGATTGCGTCACGGCTGGCCGCTTCACGCATGGCCTGCAACAAGGTGATCGTCGGCGCATCGCGCACGTCATGGCGCGTGACGTTACCCAGCCCGCCCGGATTGGCGATACGGATAGCCTCATACGCGGCCGCCGCATCGTGTTGACTGGCGCCATGCAATACCTCGTGCAACGTGGCGCGCAGCGGGAATTTTATCGGCAACGCGATACTGCTCCATGCAGCCTGCAGCAACGGCGCGGCGAGCAGAACGATGCCCAGATTGGTATTGCACGCTACGGCGTCCTGCGTCGCCCTGACAGCACCGAGAATGCGTTGACCCAATGTCTTGTCCGGCGCGGCAATCGGCTCGGCGATCGCATGAGCACTTTTGACAAAATGCTCGGCGGTCATGCCGTGACCGTCGCCATGAAAACCGACGTTACCGGGTTTTAATGCGCGGATTTCCAGCAGACAGGCGTCGCGCACCATTTTGCTCATGGCGCTGGCATGCGAATTGTTTTGCGCTTCGACTGCTTGCAGCACCGTGTTCATCCAACCGCCTCCAGGTTGCTGGGGATTTTCCTGGCAATGAAGTCGTCGACCAGAATTTGTGCGATGCCCGGTGTAGTCACGCTTTGCAGTCCGCGCCAGGCGGGAATGCTGTTGACCTCAATCACATACGCCTTTCCGCTCACATCACGCATGATATCGACGCCCGCGTAATCCATTCCCACCGCACGTACCGCCTTGCGCGCGAGACGGACAATTTCTTCATCCGGCACCGCGCTTTCGCAACGCGCGCCCTGCGCCACATTATTAATCCAGCTCGTGCCGCGGCGGACCATGGCCGCCTGTACCTGGTCGCCGACGATCAATACGCGCCAGTCATGCCATTTGCCCTCGCCGCTATCGATGTAACGCTGAAAATAGTAGAGCTGGTTGTACTCCGGCGAATCCGGCATATCCATTCCGGCGCCGAGACGAACCAGCCCGGAGCCTTGCGAACCGAACAGGGGTTTCATCACCAGTTCGTTGCCGCGTGCCGACTCGCGCATCAGCAGCGTGCGTGCCACGCAGAGATCTTCCATCACCCAGGTTGCAGGGGTCTCGACGCCGGCCTGCTTCAAGCGCAGGCTGGTGCGCGCCTTGTCGACGCTGCGCTCGATGGCGCCTGCGTCGTTGTAGACCGGCACGCCAAGCTCCTGCAAGGTGTGCAGAATGTCCAGCCGGAACGTGACCTGCTCAAAGCTTCCGCCGGATATTCCGCGCACGAAAACGCCATCCGGCAAGTTTTTACCGAAGCCATCGATGCCGAGACCGTGCAGGGGATGGTCGAAATCGACGCGACAATTCTTCAAAGAAACATAGGACGAATCGAATCCACGTGCCTTGAACGCACGGCGCAATTGCGTGCCGTGCCAGCCTGCTTCGTCGGTGATGATCGCGATGCGCTTAGCCACCGGGACCTCCTAAAGATGAGTCCAGCAGTTGTCCGTTGATTTCCCCTCCGAAAAAACTGTTCCCGCTCGTCACGTTGCTGATTACCACTTTTGCCGGCGCAAACAGCATTGGGTCGATTTTATAAAAATCGTAGTTGGTCTCTTTGAAAATCTTTGCGAAGGGGCGGCCGTAGTCCCGCGAGGCATTGGCGGGGAGCTGCTTTGCCAGATCCGCGGCTTCGTCGTCGCTGCAGTCGACGAACAACTGAACCTGCCCGCCGAACAGAATTGCATCATTGGTGCGCCCCATGCTGGTGAGAAAATCTTTCGACGGACTGGGCAACGGCGAGCTGCCCATTCCGTCGATAATTTTATGCAGCGGAAAACCCAGGGTGTGCACCTTATGCAACGCTACTTCGAGCACGCGCGAGACGATTTGCACGACACCCGCGAGACTATGCGTCGGCGTGAGGATCAAAGTGATTCGTTGTTCCGCCACGCCGCAATCGCGTACAATTTTATTGATGATTTCCTGCGGCGGAAACTTGGTGGTTTCAAGTACCAGGCAAACCGAATCGGAAATATCCTTATAGCCAAGTTCGGCGAACAGGCTTTCCTTAACCGATACCGCGCGACCGGGCCCGGACGCCATCGCGTGATATGCGCCCTTGCCTTCTCCGTGCGACAGACTCCAGCCGGCGTATTGGCTGGCGAGACAGGCGAGGACCGGATTCGTGCTGTGCACGACAACCTGTATCGGCCATCTACCGCCGGCGGCGAGCTGCAGATTCACTACGCCCTGCCCGCCCATGCAGATTTCTGCGATGCGCCGCCCGGCTTCGATGCCACCGCTGACATTGATTCCGGCATCGATGATCGTCGATTTTTCTCGTGTCACGCCGAGGCGCAATGCATCCGCATCTCGCAACAGCATTCCGACCAGCGGCACCGTCCATGCGCTCACGCTCGGCCAGCGGCTGCTTTGCAGATGCAGGTTTTCGTCAACTGCTGCTACGGGCGCGGTACTCATGCAGCCAACTCGAGTAATTGAATTTGTATTTCCGCGCTGCGCCGCTCGAGCAACCGAAGTGTTTCATCGTAATCATGCGCATCCGCCAGCACACTGCAGAGCGGGGCGCCCTGCGCAATAAAGCTGCCGGGCTGCGGAATGTCCGCGCACCAACGCGGAAAACTGAACGTCGCGGGCACGCGGGTGTTTTGTTGCGCCCAGACGATTTGGTGACCGCGGATGGTCTGTTCGCCCGGCACGGCGTCCGGTAGCACGCCTTCGCATGCTTGCACATGCGCGTGCAGTAACCCCTGCGGAAAATCCGCGTCGTAAAGCTCCATGGTCGCCGTAGGACGCGGATTGATTTCAAGCACAAAATACTTTTCGTCGCGCAAAATGAAATCGATGGCGTTCAGGCCGACGAGGCCGGTTGTCTCCACCAGCAAGTCGAGCTTAGCGGCGATTTGACTCTTCAATTCGTCCGGCATCCGTGCATGGCTGATTGCGCCGGAGTAGCAATACGGTGAGCTCCCGACGCGTTGAACCAGTTGCTCGTTAAAGCCGACGATGCGCGATTGCTTGCCGTCGGCGAGGAACAAAACCGACAAATTGCGCCCGGCTTCGAATTGCTGAAAATATATTTGATCATTCGCCGAAACGCCTTGGGCCGATGCGACGTGGGTTCCGCCGGTTGCGCCGATAGTTTTTGCCAGCCAACCGTCAGCATCCGATGGCGCGGTTAATCGCACCTGCGGAAAAGGCATGTTCAGAATATGCAGTAAACCGAAAAAGGTTGTCGGATGTTTGAGGTTGAGCACCAGCTCCGGCGAATTTCCGAAAAAATTATTCTGCGCGTTCAATATTTCCAGCAAGCCGGTATCGGCCTCGAACCCGGCCCCGTAGATAACAGCGGAAAACTCGATGCCGGCGAACGAACTCATTGCTTGTTGCAATTTTATCTTGTCGAAACGCAAGGCATGATCGGCGCACGCTTTTGCACTGGCAACGGACAACGCGGTCGTGTCAAAATCTTCAAATAAATCAATAACATACACATGATATCCGGCGCGCGCCGCGGAAGCGGCCAGCGCTCGTGCGGAGTATGACGCCAATAATATATTTTTTGTTTCAGGCTGCATGTTTGCGCGCCAACATGAAGGCATCGCGAAAGTCGAGGTACACGGCTTTCTCCGCCTGCAACATGGTTTCAAATAAGCCGCGCTCGACCTGGTATTTCACATTACCGATCGCCAGCGCGCCGATACCAACCGTTTTGGGGGAATGGGTCTTGATATTGATGCCGTCGTCCATCGCGCCGATGCCTGCAATTCCTGCAGGCGGAACGGCGTTAACGTCGGCCGCAACCAGCAGCCGCTTCGCACTGCTGACTTGTGCCTCGCTCAACACCTGCACGCCGGCTTTCGCTGCCGACATAATGACCTCTGTCTGATTCAGCAACTCCGCCAGGTTATCGGCTTTGCTCGCGTCCGCGGCGACCGTCCTGGCGCCGTAACGCGCGTTTGCCATTTCACTCGCGATACGCGCACGATCCGGACTGGAATGGCTGCCGATACGCACATTGGCGCCCGCGTCAGCGGCGAGCACTGCTGCTGCCATGCCGACCGGCCCGGTGCCGCCCAGCACCAACACGTCGCGGCCTTTCAAATCGGTCTGGTGCGTTTTGCGCAACTGGCGTTCTACACACGCGACCATCGCCGCCGCCGTGGTGAACGCGCCGCTCGGGTCGGCAAATACCGATACTTCAAACGGCGGCACCATGGCGCGCCTGGCCAAATCGAGCATGTCCGCCGCCAGCGCAATGTCGCGTCCTGCGATGAAAATGCCGGTGCGCTTCACGCCCTTCGGGCCGCGCGAAAAAATCGCGTCCTGCACCAGGCCGGTAATCTGATCCAGCGTCACGTCGGTGTAGGGAATGACCGCGTTATAGCCTGCGTCGTAAGCCATATTGATGTCGAACGGGCTCATCTGCCGTACCGGAGTGAACATGTGAAGAATGAACGGTTTTTCCATAATGAATTTCCGGCGATTATTGTTGATTCGAAAAAGCGGATTTGAAGGCAATAATCTTTGACGCGGAAAGCGCTATTTCCCCGCCGCGATTTCGCGCAGAACAGAGTTTCAATTCGATCGATGGGTGCGGCATGAATTTGCGCAAGTCGACGAGCAAGGCTTGCGCCGTGCTTGGCGAATCCACCAGCGCAAATCCGGTCGGCCCCCAGGAACTCTGGCCGATGCCGGCAACGCCATGTTGCGCGAGCCAATGCAACGCCTGCGTGACCAGCGGACTGGTGTAGCGACCGCCCTGCGCCGGGGCAAAATAGTCGCCGACGGTGTTTTGCAATTCGCTGATGGCGGCACCGAATTCCGCCATGCGTGTTTCCGCCAGCGCCGGCAAGGCCTGCATGACGACAAGGCGCGTGAGATGTGCCGCAGTCGAATCGGGAAATGTCGGCAGTTCCGCAAAAGCATTTTTTTCCGCCCCGCCGTGCAATCCCTGTAAATCATGGTCCATGATCAACAGTACACGCCAATTGGCAGGAAAATCGAGGCGGCTGATCAAGGGCGGCAAGCTGTCTGCCTTGCCACGCCCGCCGTCGACCAGAAAGCCGCCCTGCTCGAACGCGCCAACCCCGATGCCGGAGCGATTGCCGCGATCCAGCAGCGAAGCGACTTGCCGCGGCGTAAGATCGAGGCCGTATAGCCGTGCCGCTGCCATGCCTACGGCAATCGCCATCTGCGTTCCTGAACCGAGACCCGCGTGTTCCGGAATCGCCTGTTCAATTTGCACATGCACACCGCCCGGTAATTTGACCTGCTCATGAAACTGTTGCAGGTAAGCCGCCGCGCGTCGCGACTGGGGGCCGTCGCACGCCATGCCGTCTGCCTTGTGCGCATGCAGCCGAACGCAGATTTCCTCCAGCGCCAGGCCGAGGCTACCGAAGCGCCGGCCGAGTGACCCATTGAGGTCCATGAAGCCCATATGTAAACGAGCGGGCGCTTCGACGGTCAGGAGTGCGGGGGTTGGCATGAAGGAAAAAGAATCTACGCTTTAGGATATCCTGTTGTTAATCAGCAACTACCGTGCCACGGAGAGGATCCCTTTGTTAATGCTGCGTTAATTTCCGGAGTCTGAATCCTTGCGACACACATGAGACAAATTGTTCCATGCCTTGTGCAATTAAGAGGGTTGGCGGTTGGATTTTGCGATTGGGTTCCGCGGTTGATTTTCCCTCAGCAAAATAGCGATTTTTCGGCGACGGCAGGATGCCTATCGGGTCATTTGCAGTCGGGAATGCGCTACAATCAATCGCTACGCGAATGCTATGGCATGTAATGTGCGTCGAAAGCGTTCAGCAATTTTTTACTGCCGGAATTCGCTTAGCTCTGTTCGCGTAATGAAGATTTCCGATGACCCAATTCCCTTTTCGCTGCGTTGCCGAGAACAATGAGTAACAGGCAGACGTTCAATCATATAGCGTGTCCTTTTTGCGGCCTTGTCTGCGACGACCTTGCAGTCGAGGTGGATGACGCAAAAATTCGCGTCGCGTCGAACGGCTGTCAGCGTAGCGCCGATGCATTCGCCAGTCTCGACCCGCAGCCGGATGTAAAACCGCAGGTCAACGGCGTAATCACAACACTGGACAGGGCCGTTCTGGCGGCCGCGCAGATTCTGCGCAATTCAAATCAGCCCGTGTTCGGCGGACTGGCTACGGACATGTCCGGCATGCGCGCGCTGATGCAACTCGGCGATGCCTGCGGAGCGGTATTCGATCACATGAATTCGCAACACAAAATGCGCAATCTGCTGGTGCTGCAGGACTCCGGCTTTGTTAACACGACTTTTGCCGAAGTCAAAAATCACGCCGACTTGGTTATTTTTTTCGGCACCGATGCGACGAGCCGATTCCCGCGTTTTTTCGAACGGCTGGTGTGGAGCGGCGCTTCGTTGACGGGCTTAGAGCCATCCGCGCGCGAGATAGTCTTCCTCGGCGAGGTCAAAAATACGCGGCTAGGAATTTCGCCCGATGGGCGCAAGCCAACGCTGATCAAATGCGCCAACCGGGATTTGGGAGAAGTGGCCGCCGCGTTACATGCGTTGCTGGCGGGGAAAACCTTGCAGGCGGAACAAGTCGGCGGCATCAAAATCGATGTATTGAATAAATTGCTGGCGAGAATCCGGGCAGCTAAGTATTCCGTATTTTGCTGGGCTGCGGCGGATCTGGATTTTCCCCACGCCGAATTGACCGTGCAAAGCCTGGCAGAGTTGATCAAATCGGTCAACGCCGAAGCCCGTTGCGCCGGATTGCCGCTCGGCGGCACCGATGCGGATATTACTGCCAACTCGGTTCACACCTGGCAGAGCGGTTTCCCGATCCGTACCAGCTTCGCCAGCGGCAAACCGGTATTTGATCCGCAGCATTTCTCGACCGGGCGAATGATCGCAAGCGGCGAGGCCGATGCCCTGCTGTGGGTCAGCAGCCTGGACGAACAACGTGTGCCGCCGGTGAGCGGCATTCCGACGATCGTGCTGGGGCGCGCCGGAATGAAACTCGCGAAGAAAGTGGATGTTTTTATTCCGGTCGGCACGCCAGGCGCCGACCATGCCGGACATTTTTATCGCAGCGATAAAATTGTGGCGCTTCCGCTGCGCAAATTGCGCGAGACACTATTGCCAAGTGTCGAGCAAGTGGTCGCGGAAATCGAAAAATCCTGGCGAGGCCGACATGCTGATTAAGCTCGCTGGCGGCCGCGTCATCGACCCCGCCAATAACGTCGACGGGGTAATTAAGGATATCTTTGTCCTCGATGGAAAGATTGTCGCGTCAGCGGGCGGACAAAAAATACATAAGGAATACGACCTGCGCGGTAAAGTTGTGATGGCAGGCGCCATCGACATGCATACTCACATTGGCGGCGGCAAAGTAAATATCGCGCGCGCCATGTTGCCGGAGGATCATCGCGCCGATCTGGTCGAACGGACCGAACTCACGCGCAGCGGCTGCGGCCATGCCGCGCCGTCGACTTTGACGACGGGTTATCGTTACGCGGAAATGGGCTACACCGCCTGCTTCGAGCCCGCCATGTTGCCGACCAATGCGCGGCAAGCGCATATGGAAATGGGCGACACGCCGATGGTAGACAAAGGTGCTTATGTGATGCTCGGCAGCGATGATTTCTTTTTGCGCATGCTTGCCGCGGGGCAGGACCAGAAAGCGATCAACGATTATGTCGGCTGGACGGTCGGCGGTGCGCAGGCCCTCGGCGTCAAGGTGGTCAACCCCGGCGGCATCAGTGCATTCAAGTTCAACCAGCGCAAACTCGATATCGATGAAGCACACGTGCATTACCGCGTTACGCCGCGCGAAATCCTGAAATCTCTTTCGCGTGCGGTTTATGAACTCGGTATTCCGCATGCGTTGCACGTGCATGCCAGCAATCTGGGCGTGCCGGGCAATGTCGACACAACCCTGGAAACCATTAAAGCGGCCGACGGTTTACCGATGCATATTACGCACATCCAGTTTCACAGTTACGGTACCGAAGGTGACAAGAAGTTTTCCTCCGGCGCGGCACGTATTGCCGAGGCGATTAACCAAAATAAAAACATCAGTGCCGACGTCGGACAAATCATGTTCGGGCAAACAGTTACCGCATCGGGCGACAGCATGATTCAGTTCAAGAACGCCAAATACGGCAGTCCGAAAAAATATGTCGTGATGGATATCGAATGCGACGCGGGTTGCGGCGTGGTGCCGTTCCGCTACCGCGACCAGAATTTCGTCAATGCGCTGCAATGGGCCATCGGTCTGGAAATATTTTTATTGGTAAACGATCCGTGGCGGATTTTTCTGACGACAGATCATCCGAACGGCGCGCCGTTTACCAGCTATCCGCGCCTGATCAAATTGCTTATGGACAAATCATTCCGCAAGGAGCAGCTGGCACAGATTCATCCAGAAGCCGCCGCGGTGAGTACGCTCGGCAGCATCGAGCGCGAATATTCGCTTTACGATATTGCCACCATGACCAGAGCCGCACCGGCGAAAATTCTCGGCCTGAACGACCGCGGCCACCTCGGCGCCGGCGCCGCGGCGGACATCACGGTGTATGACGAAATCGCAGATCGCGAAATCATGTTCGCCGCGCCGGAATATGTATTTAAAGATGGCGAGCTGGTGGCGCGCAAAGGGAAAATCGTCAAGGTGGTATGGGGCAATACGCATAAAATAAAACCGGCGTTCGATCGTTCCATCGAGAAACAGCTCAAGCCGTATTTCGATAAGTTCCAGACCGTGCAATTCGATAATTTCAGCATTAGCGACGATGAAATGTGTGAATGCGGACACGGCAGTAAAACCCTCCTGCACGCCTGCAGAAAAAATTAATTTGTTATATAAAATCAATTAGTTATGATATTTTTTATTAAGTCCGCTCACCATGAAAATTAACGGCGTCGACATCGAAGATACCTTCGCCGAAGCCTTCGGCATGCGTGCTACACGCGTCATCATCACCGCTGTGAATTTGAAATGGGCGATGAACGCCGCGGTAGCGGCGACCGGATTCGCGACATCAGTGATTGCCTGCGGAGCGGAAGCGGGCATTGAACGCAGCTTGAAGAAAACAGAAACGCCGGATGGCCGACCCGGCGTGTCGATTTTATTATTCAGCACATCCAGCAAAGAACTGGCAAAACAATTGGAGCGACGCGTCGGCCAATGCGTGCTCACCTCGCCTACCAGTGCAGCATTCGCCGGCATGGACGACGGAGACCCATTGCCACTGGGGAAAAACCTGCGCTACTTCGGCGATGGATTTCAATCATCCAAACTGATAAAGGGCAAACGCTACTGGCGCATTCCCGTGATGGATGGCGAATTTTTGTGTCAGGAAACTACCGGCATGATACGCGCTGTCGGCGGCGGCAATTTTCTCGTGCTGGCGAAAACCCAGGCCACGGCCTTGGCGGCGTGCGAGGCCGCCATCTCGGCGATGCGTAAATTGCCCAATGTCATCATGCCTTTCCCCGGCGGCATCGTGCGCTCGGGATCGAAAGTCGGATCGAAGTATCCGGCCCTGATGGCGTCGAGCAATGAAGCCTATTGCCCGACCATTCGCGGCATCACCAAAACTGAATTGTTACCCGACACCGGCTGCGTGCTGGAAATCGTCATCGACGGCCTGACCGAAGCCGACATCCGCCTGGCCATGCGTCTCGGCATGCAAGCCGTATGCAAAATCGGCGCGAAACGTGGCGTGCAAAAAATCACTGCCGGGAATTATGGCGGTAAGCTGGGTCAATTCCATTTCAAATTGCACGAGATCATGAAATGAGCGCGCTGACTTTTACCTTGAAAGAAATTCCACGCCAGCGCATTGACATGTCGCCGCTGACGCCGGACAAACTTGCGGGCAAATCGCGCAAGGAAATCGAAAAAATTCCCTTGCAAAGCGGCAGGCGAAAAATTCCAACTACGGAAATATTTCGCATCAAGGGCGACGATGCCGGCAGCATTATTTTCGCCGACGCATGCAGCAAACTCGATCACATCGGCGCTGCCATGACAGGCGGGCGCATCCGCATCGACGGCGATGCAGGCGCATACCTCGCGTTTCAAATCAGCGGCGGCGATATTATTCTTAACGGCGACGCAGGCGCATTTGCCGCAAGCGGGATGAAAAAAGGCTTAGTGGAAATTAGCGGCAGCGCGGGCGACTTTCTCGCCGCCGCCCTGCCCGGCGACCAGCGCGGCATGGCAGGCGGCACGGTCATCGTGCGCGGTAATGCCGGTGATCGCGTCGGCGACCATATGCGCCGCGGTGTCGTGCTGATCGAAGGTGCGGTCGGGGATTATTGTGCCGCACGCATGACGGCCGGAACGATTGCCGTGCTGGGGGAAAGCGGCATCCTGCCCGGCTTCGCGATGAAACGCGGAACCTTGCTGCTGCGGAAAATGCCGCAACGAATACCGACAACATTTAACGATTGCGGCCCACATAGGTTCGGCTTCTTGCCGATACTGACAAAATCGTGGGAGGCTTACCGGGGAAAATGGGCAAGACTGGCTAACGCCAGCAAGCCCATGCAGCGCTTCATGGGCGATCTGGCGAACAATGGTAAGGGTGAAATCCTGATTGGTGTCTGACGCTATGGCGCTTGCGCGCCGCCGACCTAGATCAGGTTTTTCCTGCGCCGCGAATCTGCTTGCTCAGCGTCATGGTGTCTTCAATCATCGACATCGATGAGGCATTACCTTTCGCACCGTCAATTTTTCCCGCCGCTGGTATCGTCGTGCGAAGCTGGTAAATTCCGCCAGGCACCTGGTCGGATAGTACGAATAAATAATTCTTATTCACATATTTTTCCATGCGCTGTTTCATCGGATCGTCAACGTAGGGGCGCACGCTGATTTCATGCCCTTTGATTTCTTTTCCGTCAAAGGTAAATGTTGTCGGCTTCACTTCTGCCTTATCAACCAACGCCAGGCGGATGCGCTTACGGAAATATGCCGTGGCACCGCCAGTGAGGCGTTTCATTTCGACCAGGTCCCTCTCCAGAAAGCCGAGCAGGACGGGGTTACCCAAGGCGCTGTCAACGGGCTGCAGTTCCAATCCCTTGCGCTCGCCGGTGAGAAAATGGACCTTGGCGGTTTTCCCGTTACTTCCTTTCTTTAGCTCCACTTTTACCTGGTCTTCGAATCCGGGTTCGAGTTGCCCGTCATGTTTATAGGTGTATTGAATGATGGCGGGCTCGTCGACGTTTTTTAAATGATCCGTCATGAACAACATTTTTTCCGCTTGGGAAATGGCCTGATCGGTTTCCGCGAACGCCGTTGGCGCGACGGAAAAAAATGCCAGGCAAATCAGCCCGGTAACCGCGATCAATTTTTTAATTTGCTTCATACGCATTATCTCTATAAAATTATTTAATAAAATCAACATGTTACATCATCTCCGTTTTCAAAGCAGTACTCGGTTTTTAACGCCGTAAATTTTTCCGCGAGTTTAATATCCAACGACCTGAGCACACTCAAGATCGCCTCGCTTTCCCCTTTTAAACGCTGACGCACATACGAAACACCTAGTGCCAACCACGCACCGCCATGCTCGGCATCCTTGGATACGGCTTTGCGGAAGGCGCGAATTGCATCGTCAAATCGGCCCAATTGCTGGTTGGCATTACCCAGCATAAACCAGGCGTCCGGATTGTTATCCTCTGCTTCCGTCCAGCTTTGCGACAGGCTGCGTAGCGATTCGGCCTGGCCATCTGCACGAAGGGTTATTGCGCGCAGAAAATTCGGTTGGTTCGCCGCCGTTTTTTGCCAGAACGGCGCGTCGCCTTCTATTGGCGCAATCGGTTTCGCCGGTATTTTTTGTAACGCATCGAATATCCAGTCGACCGGTATCGAAAAATGAAAATCGTCATCTTTGCCATGGCGGAAAAAAGTTACCAATCCCAGCAAATTGCCCTGCCTGTCAAATAGTCCGCCGCCGCTGGCACCGGACGTAAAGGCCGCCGTGCTTTCAACAACGCGACTCCCGCGGTATTCATACAGCGAGGTTACTTCACCTGCGCTCATGCGCGGACCCAAGCCGGCAACATATCCGAGCGCGACCACATCCTGACCGAGGTGCAGTTTGCCGTTGGTTTTTTTGACTACTGGCGCACTCATGCCGGGTACTTTCAGAATACAAATATCGCGTTCGAGATCGCTGATTTGCGAATCCGCGCTGACCGCCAAGCCACCTTTGATAACCTCGACGCTTCTGGCAAAGCGCGTCACATGACAGTTGGTCGCCGCGATGCCTTCTGCGATCATAACGCCCGAGCCGATGGACACGCGCCCGTTCGTGTTGTGCGCTTCAATCTTGACAACGCTGGGCGCCATGCGCGAATAGAATTCAATTTCCGACTCGGTATTAGCCCAGCCTGTACGGCAAAACAATAAAAAAATTACGAGCATGTAGTAGCGCACGCTTGCTCCTCATCCGCGTTTTCTTCGTCAACCGGCGGCTTTCTCCGCCATTGACTTGCTGCAGGCAATTTATGCCGTTAAAAATGAATTATTTCTTCCCGGCAGACGCATCAGTTGGCGTGGCAGCCACGGTTGGTTTGGCAGCGGTCTTGAGCAGCGGCACGCCGTAGTTGGCCAGTATTTGCTGAATCTTTTCCTGATTTTTTTCGATCAATTTATCGATGCGGTCGCGCATCGCCTTTTCGCCGAAGCGGACACCCATGGCGATATTGAACTGCAGCGGCGATTGCTCATCCGCCTTGAACGGCAAAACGGCAATCGGCGTCGTCGATTTCTTGGCGAAATAGCCGGCAATCGGGCCCCACACAAACGCGGCATCAATGTTGCCGGCGAGCAACTCTTTTTCAATGAGTTCGCCGGTGTATTGCGCGGGATCGCCGGTCTGCGGATGGAACGGCACAACTTGCTCAATCATATTGTTTTTAAGCAGCCAGTCGGCGACCGGCGAGCGGGCAAACACGCCAAGGCGTAATTTCTTCCGCTTGCTCGGGTCCATAGCGATCAAATCTTCCGGCGACTTGATGTCATCGAGGCCGCGGCCCTTCACAAACGCCATGGTATAGGTCGAGGTGTAGTAAGGCTTGGTGGCAAAACCTAAATCGAAATCACTGGAGACGCTGGTCACCAGATCGCACTTGAATTTTTCCGAATTCGGCTCTTTGGCCTTCAGGGTGTTACGGATGAAGCCCATACGCTGCGGATACCAGGTGTGCTCGAGTTTCCAGCCCAAGTCCTGGGCAAATAGCTCGGCAATTTTATTTTCAAAACCGGTCTGGTCGCGATGCGAGAACGGCAGATTGTTCGGATCCTGGCAAACCCGCAACACCTTTTCTTCAGGCTGCTTGTCCGCCGCTGGTGCCTGAAGCGAACCGGTCAGGATTGCAGCAGCCAAGAGGACAAAACTATTTCGATATCGATTCACATTCGCTCCTGTCAGCTTTTAATAACCGCTTACGCGCCCGAGTCCGTGCAGCCTACCTGCAGCGCACTGCGTACACTTTCGCGCGTCGGCCCATTCGAGCCGGCTCGCCCCGTTTTTCAGCCGACTATCTTGCTGGCGACGCTCGCGCGACCGATTCGCAGAAAACCATTATTGGATTTCTGTCACTTTTCCCGGTTGAATCGCGCCGTCGGAACGACCCTTCAAATAGGCGTAAAGGCCGTCTATGTTGTCTACGACCTGCTTGGTACCGTCAAAGTTCGGCATTCCTTTTTCCGGACGGCCGACCAGAACGGTTTTTTTGAATTCATCTTTGTTCAGCACTTTAAGGCTGGCGATGAGCGAAGGGCCGACCATGCCTTCCTGGTTCGGTCCGTGGCAGCGTTCGCACGCTAATGCGCGCCAGGTGCGCCAGCCGTTCATGGTGGCAGTGTCCACTTTATTTCCGTCAACTACTTTATACGGCGTTGCGCCGCCTGCAGCCGGTGCGGCGGCGGGTACGGCCGGCTTAGCCGTGTCGGCGGCAGCGACTTTTGCGGGCGCAGTCGCAGGTGCTTCTGCCGCCGGGGCGGGAGACGCTGCGGGCGCGACTGCAGCTGTTTTCGATTTTGGCGCTTCGGATTTTTCACCGGCGCAGGCAATGGAGCTGATCATGACGAAAGCAACCGCTGAAATCAATTTTGTGTTCATCGCATCCCCAAATAAATTCAATAAAATCAATCAGTTAAAAAAACAACTGACATCCCGGAGAGCCCGGGATGTCAGTTCACAGACCATCATATGTTAACGAAGTTTTTAACGATCGGTTTACTTGCCGTCTGGCAGTGCAAACACGGTCAGCACGCCACCAAGTTCGGTGTATTTGGAGAGCTCTTTATAGCCGCCCACCGCACCTAAACCGTCGGTGTCTTTTTCAAGGCCTGCTGCCATGCCGATACCGGCCCAGCCGCCAATACCCGACAGGATGCCGATGTATTGTTTGCCTTTGAATTCCCATGTGTTGACGTTGCCGATAATGCCGGACGGTGTTTTGAACTTCCACAGTTCTTTGCCGTTCGCAGCGTCAACTGCCTTGATGTAGCCTTCCAGGGTGCCGTAGAAAATCACGTCGGTCGCGGTGGCCAATGCGCCGCTCCAGACGGAGAATTTCTCAGGCTTGGACCACAGGATTTTACCTTGTGCCGGATCCCAGGCGATGAAGTTACCCATACCGCCGTGGCTGCCAGGAGCTGGGTACATAGACAGTGTTGCGCCTACGTACGGCTGACCGGCTGTGTACTCGACTTTGAACGGCTCGTAGTCCATGCAAACGTGATTAGTTGGCACGTAGAACGTCTTGTTCTTGGGCGAGTATGCTACAGGTTGCTGGTCTTTGGTACCCAACGCTGCCGGGCAAATACCTTTGCTGTTGACATCCGGGCCGTTTTTAGCGGTGGAGTATTTAGCAACGACTTGCGGACGGCCGGTCTTCATGTCAACGTGGGTAGCCCAGTTCACTTTCGGATCATACTTTTCAGCCACCAGCAATTCGCCGGTTACGCGGTCGAGGGTGTAAGCAAAACCGTTACGGTCGAAGTGCGACAACATCTTGCGCTCTTTGCCGGTCTTGTCTTTGCCTTCCCAAAGCGGCATTTCATTGATACCGTCGAAATCCCACTCGTCGAACGGTGTCATCTGATAGGCCCACTTGGCCATCCCGGTATCCACGTCACGCGAGAAAATGGTCATGGACCACTTGTTGTCGCCTGGACGCTGACTTGGGTTCCATGTGCTGGGGTTGCCAGAGCCGTAGTACACAGCATTTTGCTCTGGGTCAAAGCTGAACCAACCCCAGGTTGTGCCGCCACCAATTTTCCATTGATCGCCCTTCCAGGTTTTAATGGAGGAATCTTTTCCAACAGGCGCCATTTTGCCGTCAGTCCAGGTCATGGTTTTAGCTGGGTCAAACTTGATTTGGTCGTCCGGACCTACACTGTAAGCTTTCCATACTTGCTTACCGGTGTTGATGTCATAAGCGGCCAAGAAACCTTGCACACCGAATTCACCGCCGGAAATACCGGTGATGACTTTGTCTTTAAAGACGTGCGGTGCGTTGGTGTTGGTTTCGCCGATTTTCGGATTACCGTTTTTGACGCTCCAAAGCACTTTACCGGTTTTTGAATCAAGGGCTACCAAGGTGGTGTCAGCTTGTTGCAGGAACACTTTGCCTTCAGCATAAGCCAAACCGCGGTTCACTGTGTCGCAGCACATAACCGGAATAACGGTTGGGTCCTGCTTGGGCTCATACTTCCAATTAATTTTCTGGTCTTCCAAGTTGATGGAAAAAACCTTGTTGGGGAATGGGCTGTGCACAAACATCGTGTCGCCGATGACCAACGGGCCGCCTTCATGGCCGCGCAGAACGCCGGTGGAGAACATCCATGCCACGGACAGGTTTTTTACGTTGTCCTTGGTAATCTGCTTCAACTCGGTGTAACGGTGGTTACTGAAATCGCCAGCTTGCATGGCCCAGTTTTTTGGGTCCTTGGTTAGCTTGGCCACGTCGGCGTTTGCGAATGCCAAGCCGGGTACAACCAGCATACCGAGCAATGCACACCAATGCCGTAAATTTGACTTGCGTGACATATGAACCTCCTCAAAGATTGATATTAATTACAGGAACACTTAATTTCTGGACCTAGACAAGCTAAAAACGCAAGCTTGCAAAACACCCGACCACTACTTGAAATAAAAAGTTTCCTCGTGTTTCTTGTTTGCCGGATAACTTATTTATCGCACGTTCAGAGTAGTAAACTACCCGGTGCCTAATTAAAGCATATTGTGTGCCGTGCGTCATATATGCACTTGCAGCAAAAAAAAACCGTGAATTTTCTTCGACATACAGCGCACGCAAACACATGATTGCGTATGCTTTGCGTGCGGCTTGTTACAGGTGTCATCTTTCTTGAGCAGCGGCCAAAAACCCTGTGTCAATACTGTGTCAAAATCTTGTATTTAACATATTGATTTTCATGGGATATTTTTCCGATTTTTAAATAGGGAGAATTTATATGGAACAGCCGGAAACTGAACGCGTTTACAGCGCGGCAGAAATAGACGCGCGACTAAAATCCGAGCTACCGTTCTGGTATCTGGAAGACGGCTGGATTCGACGCAAGTATAAAACCAGCGGCTGGAAGGCGACATTAATGGTCGTCAACACGATCGGCCATCTGGCAGAGGCCGCGTGGCATCACCCGGATCTAACCGTGTCCTACGCGTTCGTGATTGTGAAACTGGTGAATCACGCCGCCAAGGGCATTACAGACAAGGATTTCGAATTGGCAAAAAAAATTGAATCGGTGATTCAATGGCAGCCTAAACTGGAACGCGGCTCGTTGCAAGGCACTCCCAACGACGATCCGCGGTTCAAATATATTAAATACGATATTTGATTTCCGAGGCTGATTTATTGACGTCGCGAGCGGCACTTTTCTGCCGCAAGCGAAGGCCGCTCCATGTATGAGCCAATTTTTCGACAAGAGGCCAAGCATAAAAACACGTTAACGATGCCAACGCGCAGATCGCGAAAAGGTGCGCGATGTCCGTGTCGCTGCGGCTGACTGCGGTCAATGTGGGCGACTGCATTGCAGCCAGAAATCCGTCTGTGGTTTCCAGACGCTGGTAGCCGATTCCGGTCTCGCTCGCCAGCGTCTGCAGATAGGCCTCGCGCAAAGCTGACAAATGTTCGGTTCCGCCGGTTTTTTTCACGTCCCGGTTTTCTTCGGCCATACCTTCGCCCTGGACGCTGCCGCCGCGCCCTTCGCTATAACGATCAGTCTGCATTACATCGTCAGCTCCCCAAAACCCGAGCAGATTTCCCCCCGGGTCATATTTCGGAATCGCTGCTGGCGTCAGCCCGCCGGCGCCCACCAGCATACCGCGCACCTCGCCCGGCTTCACATCCAATGCCGGACGGTGATCGGGGTGGACCGGCGGTGCTTCCTGTCCGTCGGATATAAAAATCAGGCCGGGTTTATCGGGCAATTTCTTAACGATTTTGAAGCCGAAGTTGATCCCCTTGGCGATTTCGCTGCCGCCGATCCACGCCATTTGGCCGTTAATGTTTTCCAGCAGGCTGGCAAGTTCGGAGAAATTGGCGCAGGTTTCCACCGGCGCCAAGAGTAAATAACTTCGATATTCGGTAAAGATTCCCAATCCAGCGCGCGAGCCGCAGGGTAAATTTTTCAGCGCATGACGAATCGATTGTTTGGCGAACTGCAACCGCGACGCTGGCTTGCCATCGATGCGGTAATCGAGCACGTTCATACTCTGGCTGATGTCAATGATGAAAATATTGTTGAATGCACCGCGCGACAACTTCATGGTGGGGTGCAGCAGCGCGAGCGCGAGGCAAAACGCAGCCAGCAACAGCAATAACGCCGCCCAGCGCCGCCGCAATAAATCCAACATGGGCGCAAATGTTATGCGCATATCAGGGCAAACCCAAAGTGACGCCGCGCATAGTGGTCACCGCGCGTTCGCTGTTCAGCGGCGCGACGAATTCGCCCACCGTGCCCTCGTCCGCGTCAGGCTGCACACGCAGTGCACGCTCGAGGTTGTAGCGTGCATCCCAATTTTGCGGGTCGGCACGCAGCACTTCGCGGTAAGACTGTTTCGCCAGCTCGACCAGCGGCACAGCCTGGCTTTCCAGCGGCGTGTCTCTCAGTGCCTGCGCCTTGCGCATGTATAAATTGCCGCTGTTGAAGCGTGCGTCGTTGCGCAGCACCAAATCGCCTTGCGCTTCCAGTCCTTTATACAAAACCAGTGCTGCCGATTGGTCGTTTTTCCCATCCAGTTCACGCGCACGCGCAAACTTTACCTGCGGCGGCGACGAACTCTGCACCTCCGTAATTTCACTTTTCATAATCTGTCGATTCCAGCTTTTTATCCGCGCGATACTCCACAACTCAAACCCCATGAACAACATCAGCACGATCGTGACCAGGCCAATCCGTTTCAGCATCGATGTCTTGATTATCATCGCCAAGCCCTCAATTCGAGCAGCCTCGCAGCTGCCAGCAGCAGCGCCAACCCCAGTGCCACTGCAAAAAAATAATCCGCTAGATTCTTGCGCGGCTGGACGTCGCGATAAATCAGCGGCAGATTTTCCAGCCGCCCAACATCGTCGATCGCGTTTTTCAGTGCCTTCGGATTCTCTGCCTCGTAGGCACGGTAAGGCGTTCCGAGTGTGGAAAAAAATTTGTGCAAAGCATGTTCCGGCACCGCCAGATCATTGTCAGCCGAAGCAGCGGACGCAGATTGCAGGTCGGGACTGTTATATGAACGTAAATAGATCCAGTAAAGGCCGATCCGCTGTTGTTTGACCAGACGCGCAATCATGTTGCGCGTATCCTGATCGAGTCGCGCGCCACCGTCGGAAACCAGCATCACGATGCGCGAACCGGCATACGGCCGATTATCGAAAAAACCGGTTGCGGCGATCAACGCGCGGCCCATATCGGTGTCGCCCAGACCCTTGCCGATATCCACTGCGCGTATCGCCGCCTGTATAACTTCGGGCTTTTGCGTAAACTCCATCACACGCATCGGCGCCGAGCTGAACAGCATCAGGCCGAATAGGTCTTCCTTGCGCCCCGCGGCAAATTCCGCCAGCATTTCACGAGCAACGCCGCTCTTGGTGCGCAAAGCCGAGTCGGACCAATTACGGCCCTTTTCCGGGTTAAAGGGTTCATCCATGCTGCGGCTTTTGTCGAGCAGCACAACAATCTCCGCGCCTTTGCCGACCCGTTCGATGGCGTACTCGCCGCGGTAGGGTTGGCTGAGCCCGACGATGACCAGCACCATCGCTGCACCTGCGCAAAAACGTCGCAGCCAATCCAGCGCCAGCGACAAAGCGTCGCGCGGAATATGCGCCAGCCAGGGGTAGCTTAATGCGTTTGCTCCACTCGACAGGAACGGCAGCAGCGCCAACGGTAACAGGGCAAAATACCACGGCGTGGCGAACAGCATGTTCATCGCAGCCCCCGTTCTCTGTCGCGACAGCGCGCGCAAAAATCCAGAAGCCACTTTTTGTCCATCGCCTGATCGCCTTGCATTCGGCTGTAGAAAAACTCTCCGCGTGAGGCAGCATAAAAACGCTGTGCATCTTCTTGCAGGTCAGCAAACGCAGCGTGGCGCGAAAAAAATTCCGGCAGATGCTGCGCAAAAATCGACACGCCTGCAGTCTGGTCAAACGCGCGATGGACAATGCGAATAGCCGTCAAGATGTCCGCGTTCCTCAGTCTGTTGATGTCGCGGTGCCCACGCGCAAACGGCCCGTTATGCCGACGCAAAAATGGCATGCCCCACTTTATATAAATCAACGAAAACAACGCAGCCGCAGTTGCCAATGCAGCAAAACCGAGGCGCCAATAATGCGCTGACGCGTCGATCAACGGGGCGGGTCTATCTGCGCGCAATTCCTCGAG
>JBAVXA010000325.1:0-4910 GCA_049698095.1 Burkholderiales bacterium | reverse complement strand
TGCGGGGTTAAAGCCGTTACCAGCATCAGAGAGCGGCTCAATAACTCATCAATGCGCTCACGATTAGGTTCGATCCCGCGCACGCAATAAGCTTCAAAGCTAGTCATTCCGTCGGCAAGCAGTCGCGCGCTTTGCAGGAAATTGTGCGCAATAAGGGGTTTGAACACATTCAACTCGAAATTTCCCGAAGCGCCGCCGAAATTTATTGCGACATCATTGCCGAACACCTGGCAGCACAGCATGGTGATCGCCTCGCATTGCGTCGGATTAACCTTGCCAGGCATGATCGAGCTGCCCGGCTCATTTCCCGGAATAAAGATTTCTCCTATACCGCAGCGCGGGCCGGAGGCGAGCCAACGCACATCATTTGCGATTTTCATCAGGGCAACGGCAAGGGTTTTGAGCGCGCCATGGGCTGAGACCAGCGCGTCGTGCGCAGCCAGCGCGGCAAATTTGTTCGTGGCCGTCCGGAACGGCAAATTGCATTCCGATGCCAGGACGGCTGCGACACGCTGGCCGAAATTTTCCAGCGTATTCAGCCCGGTACCCACCGCAGTCCCTCCCGCGGCCAACTCGCATAGCGAAAAAACGGACGCTTCGATGACCAGTCGAGCGTGTGCCAATTGTGCAACGTAGCCTGAAAACTCCTGCCCCAGCGTTAAAGGGGTTGCATCCTGCAGATGTGTTCGGCCGATTTTGACAACGTCGTTATATTCCCAGCTTTTTCTGTTAAGGGTGTCATGAAGTGTAATCAGGGCGGGAAGTAATTTGCAGTAAACGGCGACGCATGCCGCGACATGCATCGCGGTAGGAAAAATATCGTTGGAGGACTGGCCTAGATTGACGTCGTCGTTGGGGTGCACCAGCCGCTCTTTCCCTGCAACACCGCCAAGTAAGTGTGAAGCACGATTCGCCAGCACCTCATTCATGTTCATATTGGTCTGGGTGCCGGAGCCGGTCTGCCACACTGCCAACGGGAATTCATCTCGATGCTCGAGATGCAGGATTTCGTTCGCCGCCGCGGCGATGGCCGCCGCTTTGCTGCTGTCGAGCAGACCTGACTCTCCGTTCACCTGCGCGCAAGCTCGCTTGACCAATGCCAAGGCCAGGATGAGCTCATCCGGCATCCGCTCCGAGGAAATACGGAAATATTTCAGCGCGCGTTGGGTCTGCGCGCCCCACAGGCGCGCGGCGGGAACCTCAATTGACCCGAGCGAATCATGCTCGGTACGGGTTTCCGCCATGGCAGGAAAAAACGCTTATTTGCCCTTAACTGCATCCTTGACATTGTCGGCGGCTTTATCAACCTGCTTGCCGACGTTGCCTATGGCCTTGTCCATCTCCTTACCGGCTTTCTCTGCCGGTCCTTCCTGTTTCTGGCAACTAGATATCGCCAGTGTTAGGGCCAAAATCATTACAACTGCACCGAACATCTCATTGAGTTTTGTCATTTCTCTCTCCTTAATTGTCTGACTTGCCTGAATACGAATCTAATCTTCATGGCCGATTTCGCATCGGAATGCAGGTTACTGACTGACTTCGATGCATCAGGTTGGACAACCTGATGCACCATCAGTTGATTACTTCTTTTTGTCGATTTCATGGCCGATAATTCCACCAACGGCCGCCCCACCGACGGTCCCGGCCGTACTTCCACCGGTAACAATCGCTCCACCTACAGCGCCCACTCCGGCGCCGATGGCCGTGTTTTTGTCCTGTGTCGACATGCCTGAGCAGGCCCCAAGTGAGAAAATAACGGATGCAGCAAAAATACTACGCGTACATTTTTGTATCGTTTTCATTTGACTACCTCTGACTAAGAATTAACTTACAAAATTTTCGGTTTGTTCGCGTGCGACTTATTGCTTGCCAAAACGCGCTTTTGCCTCGATCAGGCAACTATCTTTTGCGCCTCCTGCCAATGCATCACACCTTTCTTTTGCTACTGCGTACTGCGCGTCGGTTTTTTCCACTGCGGCATCCTTGCGCGCTTCGGCTGTTTCTACTTTTGCTTTATTTTGCGCCTCGGCCGTTTCTACTTTCGCCTTATTTTGCGCTTCTGCCGATTTCTCGTTCGCCATTGCTCTTGCGTCGGATACTTTCATCTGTGCCTTTGCATCCGCTTTTCCAGCGACCTCACGCGCTTTAGCTTCTTTTCTGCACACGTCTTTGGCATTACCGCCCAGGTCGTCGCAACGCTCGTTTTCCACTGCGTAGGTCGCTTCAGCTTTGGCTACGCGCGCCTGGTATTGATTTTTCAAGGTCGGTTTATAGCCGGCTTCAAGGTCGGCTTTGGAAACCTTTTCCCTACCCTTGGCCTCGACAACGCAGACATCCTTTGCATTACCGGAAAACGTTGCACAGCCGGCCTTGGCCGCCTTGTAATCGGCAACAATCTTATCCTTGGCTACCTTGTAGTCGCTCTTCGTCATCGCTTGTGCGAACACACTGGTGCTGAACAGCAAGCTGGCCGTGAGGGTAATTGTGCTTATGACATATTTATTCATATGATTCCTTTCCTGTAGTAAAAATGGTTGGACGGTCGATTCAATGGCAAATTTTCTTACACCAAATAATTCTCCGAACTGATTTGTTAGCTTTATTGCGCATTGCGACGACACCAGATCGGCACCGGCATTGCATCAACGATTCCATAGTAGGATAGGCATGGCCCTGTGGTCTGTCTGTTAGCGCACATAATCAAAATCGCGTCGCACGCGACGTTTCGAGCTGCACCATTGGACAAGGCGTTGCGCCGAGGTGCATGACCAATCGCTCGCGCAAGAAATCGGGCAATTCGATCTGGCTTGTTCCACTCATCAGGTTTTCCTTCCGGTCGGATTCGATAGCCATTTCAGGCGACGGCGAATCTGTATTCTGGTCGCAAGCCAGCGCGGGCCCCATTCCGTGATGCCAACATAGCCGTTCTGCTCGGCCGATGGCTGCGCCCATGCGGCTGTTTGGTTCTAAATTGGCAATCGGGCTGGCGCGCCGCGCCGCTGCAGCCGCGCCAACCGTCAACATTACCGTCAACAGGACGTGCATCACATGTTTCGCGGGAATAGCTTGGATCATGATTTCATTCCGGTTGACTACCTGCATCGATCCTCGCCGGTACCCTTGGCACGAACCGTACACAGGTTCAGGAACTTCCATCATTGACTGGACTCAGGCAACATTCTGTACGCTGGCACACTCAGGATTCTTGCAAACGCCACGCGCGTTCTCCCCTTCACAATAGCGCCCGGGCCGATCGGCGCGAATGCACGCACGGCGCCTGGCATGCATCTACACAGATAGTCGGGTTGTCGCGCCGCCCGACACTATCTTCCGGCGACAGAATATCGGGACCTGGCGCGGAGCTGAATTTTACGTAAACGCATGCTGCCAAGACGCCCGAGCGCTTCCGCAGCCGCTTTGAATATTCTTTTTTTATTAAATAAAATCAAATACTTACATTGGCACCGTATGCCAGAATAAATATATTCAAGATAATGATTCACATATTCGAATTCGCCATCCGCGAACGATTCGACAACACAATAGTCATTGAACGGTAGTAAAAAAATATCCGTGATTAAACCGACGACTCGATGACCAAGCGTGCAAACTTCGTTTTTATTACCAATGCTGCCACCTGATACTGTTTCCCCGGCTGGAAACCGGCTAAACTCCGTAATCATGAATAGCAAGACTGAAGCCGCTGCGCAGCCGGACACCGCCAGGAAACCTGATGTCGATCAGGAATTGGTGACGCGCGCCCAGAATGGCGACCGCGTGGCATTCAATGCACTGGTCGTGCGCCACCAGCGCCGCTTGGCTAACGCCATTTCCCGCTTTATTCGCATTCCGCAGGAAGTGGAAGACGTGACGCAGGAAGCTTTCATCAAGGCTTACCGCGGATTGAAATCGTTTCGCGGCGACAGCAGTTTTTCCACCTGGCTGCATCGAATCGGCGTAAACACTGCTAAGAATTATCTTGTCGCACAGAAGCGTAAATTGCCGGCACACCGGCTCAAAGGCGAAGAAGAAGACACGGACTGGCAGGAAACGACGCTTGCCGGCGCGAACATCGAGGATCCTGAGCGATTGTTGATGACACAACAGATTGGCGTGGCAGTTGCGAACGCCATGAGCACTTTGCCGGAAACCGAGCGCACCGCGCTGATACTACGCGAACTCGACGGCGAGAGTTACGAATCGATTGCACAGATCATGCAGTGCCCGGTCGGAACCGTAAGATCAAGAATATTTCGCGCGCGCGAACATGTGGCGAAAGCATTGAAGCCGTTGCTTGAGCCCAATCGCAACCGGAGGTGGTAAGGTGAACGAAAAATTATCATTGCTGATGGATAGTGAAGCTGAAAAAGCCGACTTCAGCGCTTTGCTCGATCTACTGAAAAATGATGCGCATGCGCGCGAACAATGGACCACGATGCAGTTGATCGGTGACGCAGCGCGTGGGCTGGTGGTCGCCGACGACGGGTTTTCGATACGCATCATCAAGAAATTGAATAAGGTGCAAATTGAGCCGGATTACGATCCGCTGGCCGATTCTGCCGACGCTTGATTCGACTGTCCCCCTTGTAACCGGTAGAATGCCGCATTATTTTCTGATCGGCATGCATTTTGAGCGACCCTGACCTGACCACCATCGACGTTGCTGAGGCGAAGCAAAGCGCACCTTCAGACCTTATTGCACGCGAAGTCAAGCGCCGCCGCACCTTCGGCATCATCTCCCATCCGGATGCAGGGAAAACCACTCTCACGGAAAAGCTACTGCTTTTTTCGGGTGCGATTCAGCTCGCCGGCACGGTCAAGGGCCGCAAAAGCGGTCGCCACGCTACCAGCGACTGGATGGACATCGAGAAGCAGCGCGGAATTTCCGTTGCCAGCTCGGTGATGCAGTT
>JBAVXA010000324.1:0-11936 GCA_049698095.1 Burkholderiales bacterium | reverse complement strand
CCGACGTCGAAAAACGTGTAGGAGATACCGGTCGGTGTGGCAAACGGATTTGCCGGATTGCCGACGGGCAGCACGTTCGAAACTCGAGTTACGCCACCAGTCGTAGGATCATACGCAACTGACGTTGGACCGAGTGCAGCTGGTGTGAACTTCTGAAAGGTCTTGTTATGGCTGAGCGACAATTCAGCAAAACCGGACACCTGAGCATTAAAATCCAAAGTTCCACGAACCAGGCTGGCTACACGGTCGGTTTTGGGGAAGGCAGTCAGGAACGGTGCCGGGTTATAAAGGCAGACAGTACCGGTTGAACGAATGATACTTCCCGGGAATTGCTGCCCAGGTCCGTTGCAGGCAGCGAATGGCTGGCGCGGCGTGGTGCGGTAAAAACCTGCTGCACCCCAATCGAACGCGCCACCACCGTATTTGCGGAAATCCTGATCCTTGGTGAAGTCCCGTTCGGACAATAGCGTGAGGTCGCGATGGAAGTAGTCCAGCGTGGCCAATACATTGAATTTGTCCTGACTCATGCTGCCCTTACCGGCAGTCAGGTTCATGCCGTATTCGTTCATCCCGCCTTCCGACGAGGTGCCTGCCTTTGCCGCAATTTCCGCGCCGGTATAGTCCTTGCGCAGGATGACGTTAATAACGCCCGCTACTGCATCGGAACCGTAAATAGCCGATGCGCCGTCTTTCAGGATCTCAATGCGCTCAACTGCGCTGGTTGGCAGCGCATTCAAGTCAACGTAGGAGTCCTGAAGGTTTTGCGCAAAACCGTAGCTCGCCATGCGGCGACCGTTAATCAGTACCAGAACGTTCTTTTGCGACAAGCCGCGCAATGCGGCGCCTGAAGCACCCGGCGAAAAACTGTTGGTAAAAGTCTCGTTGTAGCTATTGCCGGTATTCGCGGCATTGGACCGGATCACTTCGGCCACGGTAGCCTTGCCGGTCTTCTCAATGTCTTTTTTGGTGATGATTTCGATCGGCGCGGTGGTTTGGTTGTCAATTCGCTTGATGTTCGAACCGGTTACTTCGATTTTTTCTACTTTCTCGGATTGCCCGGTCTGCTGTGCCATTGCGCCCGACACCGCCAATGAAGCGATTACGCCCAGGTAAATTTGACTACGCAGGAACGTAGTCGACCTCGTTACTTTGCTATTCATATAACCCCCCATTTAAAAGAATACGAACAAATAATTTTTGAATTCGGCCAATGCTTGACGAATAAGCGATGAATCCCAAATACCTAAGGTCTGCCTTGGCAAATCAACCACATTGAACCCGCATCGTATCGGTTCAATTCCGTAGCAATCAAATGAAAAAAAAGCCAAAATCCAGCGGATTTGGCTTTTCAAACATCGCATTGCAGCAAATGCATTAACAACATAAGTGACTACATATCGTATCTTGTTATTTCTAATACGAAATATACCCTGTCAATGATTGCCAGCGTCGGCATTCAAACACCATGGGTAGTATTGCCCAAAAAAATGGGAGTGTTGGATTTTTGACACAAACACCCAAAAAGCATCTGTAAATCCGACAATCTTTAGCGCCGCCTTTTACAGGTTCGCCTTGAGGAAGTTCTCAATACGTTTGTAAAAGTCGAAGCGATTCACATCCTTGTTGAATCCGTGGCCTTCGCCCTCATAAACGACCCATTCATATTTCCTGCCCGCTTTATCCAATGCCGCCTTGAATTTTTCTCCATGGATAAGCGGAACACGTTGGTCATCGCCGCCAAACGCTAACATAACCGGTGCCTGAATTTTTTCAGCCAGCAGCAATGGAGAATTGGCACGCAGCAAATCCTTCTCTTTGTCGGGATCGCCGATTTGCGTTTTATAAAACCTCTCAGTTCCCTTTTTTTCTTCTGCCCGGTTTGTGTCCGACCATGTTGCGGACTGCAATATTTCAAGGTCAGTTACCGCGACGTATGCAATGCCGCATTTGAACTTCGAGGGAGACTTGGCCAGACCCACCAAAGTTGCATAACCGCCGTAGCTACCGCCAGACAGACAGACCCTGTTTTTGTCTACCACGCCTTCGGCGATAAGCGCATCCACGCCGTCGTTAATATCGTCCTGCATGGCAAGTCCCCATTGTTTCCATCCGCTTTGAAAGTGCTTGATGCCCATCCCCGTTGTACCGCGAAAATTCGGCTGCAATACGGCATAACCGCGGGAGGCCAAAAATTGCGCGAGGTCATCGAACCCATACGTCTCGCCTCTGACAAACGGCCCACCATGTATATCCACTACCAGGGGCAGATTTTTCCCGTTGCTGCTTTTTGGAATGGTGAGGTAAGCGGGAATGACCAGGCCGTCACGGGCCTTATATTCGATGTATCGGCGCTCTGACATTTCCTGCGAATTAAGCCACGGGCGGAAATCCGCGACCTGCTCCATCTTCAGGTTCTTCGCGTCCAGCAACAGCAATTCGCCCGGCGAGGTGTCTGAATAGGAATAAATCAAAAAGCTCTGGTCGTTGTCGCGTCCCTTCGACAGGCTGTTGATTCTCCCGGGCAAAGCTTGATCCACTTTGCTTTGCAATTCAATCCAGTCGCTGTCAATCCATTTGGTACCGGGCTTGTCGGCGTCGTAAAAGAACCCGACTGCCTTCTTCTTGCTGCGGTCGAATATTACCCGCTCGACATCTACTTTCGGATGTTCGAATATCGGGCCCTTGAGCTCTTTTTTGTCTGGGTCGAACGTATATATCGCACGTTTATCGCGGCCGATGTTCGAGGCGACAAATAACGTCTTGTTGTCGAAATCGAATCCCAGCGGTCCCAAATGTGGGCTGTTCTCTTCGTGCGATTCGATGGTCGTCCATTTCGAGTCTGCGTCGTTGCGATGGTAAGTCGTGATGAGCCCCTTATCATCGTTATAGGAAATTGCAATTCTCGGCACCTGATTCTGATCCAGCAACCATTTGCGCACTTCCCCGGGATTATCGAAGGTGAGCAGCGTTTTGCGCCCCGTTCTGGTATTCAGCCGGTAAACATCCAATGATTTGGCGTCGCGCTCGTTCGACTCAACCAGGATGTCGTCGCCGGCATTGGGAAGCGCGGACATGAAGGCGAGCAAACGCCTTTCGAGCGAAAGGTTCTTGGCATCGCTGCCGTCGGTATTGGCAGCGTAAATTCCCTTTGAGCGGATTTTGCCGGAGGCCTCCTCAAGGTCGGCAACCGTAAAGACCAATCGATTGTCATTGACCCAGTAGAAATTAAACACATCGTTGTTTTCAAACGAAGTAGTGCGCAGTAATTGGCGTTTTTCCAGATCAATGACCGCAAGGTTGATGCGCCCGCTGAACGGTGCCAGCACGCCGAGCAGTTTTCCGTTAGGCGATAACGCGCCCGCCCGAAAATCTGGACGTTTGAAAAATTTTTCTACCGGGACCGTGCCGGAAAAAGCCGCTGTGGCCGAAAATACCGCAACAACAAGCAGTAACAATCTCTTCCAGAATTTCAAAATATCCTCCAACTAAAATCAATTTGACCAAGCATTTATGTGATGGCGCTGTGAATCAAGCTTTCGATCAAAACGGGATGTCGTCCTCGAAGTCGTCGAACTTCGCTGCACCGCCCTTCGCCGCGCCGGGTGTTCCGCCGGACGGCTTACTGCTGCCGTGCGACGGCGGTCCGTCGCGTTCGGATGAATCGCCGCCACCCATGCCCGGACGCGAGCCGAGCATTTTCATTTCGCTGGCGATGACTTCCGTCGTGTAGCGGTCCTTGCCTTCCTTGTCCTGCCATTTGCGCGTTTCAAGCCGGCCTTCGACATAAATCTGGCTGCCTTTTTTGAGATATTCACCGGCAATTTCTGCCAGCCGGCGGTAGAAAGTGATGCGGTGCCACTCGGTTTTCTCCTGTTTCTCGCCGGCCTTGTCTTTCCACGTTTCGGTGGTTGCGATGGTAATGTTGGTGACCGCTTCGCCGTTAGGCATATAGCGCGTCTCCGGGTCTTTGCCCAGATTGCCGATGAGAATGACCTTATTGAGTGATGCCATGTTTATGCTCCTTATGTATGTGCGTTCTTCATGTATGTACGACGTTTGTTTTGCCCCCAGCAATATCGGGGCTTCCGAGTAATTTTAATACAGCTTGCTCGTCAAAGCCGGACTTTTCGGTTTTGAGAATAGCGATGCCTTCATCTGCGATGACAATTGCCTCGCGCACGCCGCCGACTCGGAGCAACTGCCGGCCAAGCGTTTTCGCCGCCGCCTCTTCCATCGGCGGCGCATGAAAACTCCGGCTGCGCACGGGGGCCGGCACTTGCATGCCCAGGGCGACCGCCAGCCAGAGCAATACCAGCGCGGCACAGAATAACATCACCGCCGACATGCCCCAATGCTGCGACAACCACCCGCCGACCGCGGCACCGACAAAAGTGCCGAGAAATTGCAGACTACTGTAAATGCCGGACGCGGTACCCTTTGCGCCGACCGGCGCGATGCGCGAAATCAATGAGGGCAAATTCGCTTCCAGAATATTGAACGCGGTGAAAAACAGCGTCAGGGCGATAAGCAGGCCCCATGCATTGGCGATGGAAAACTTCGCCAGCAGCAGCGAAACCAGTAACAGGATAATCGCACCGATGAACACCGGCTTGGTTTTTCCTTTCGCTTCTGCCAGCATTACCGGGGGCAACATGAGCAAAAAGGAAATCAACATGACCGGCAAATAGACCTGCCAATGATGGTCGGCAGCGATGCCCGCGTCGGTCAGGGCAAACGGCACGACGATGAACAACGCCATCAAACAGGCATGCAGCGCGAAAATACCGACATTCAGCCGCTGCAGTTCGCGCATCCCCCACACCTCACGCAGCAGCGCGGGCCGCGCCTCGGCATCGGAATGAAAATGCGTAATGGACGGATCCGGCACGATAAACTTCACCACCGCCATGGCCAGTATGGCGAGGACTCCGGTGAGTGCGAAAATGCCAGGCACTCCGATGGCGCGATTAAGAAACGGCGCGAGCATGAACGATACGCCGAACGTCACGCCGATGGTTGCGCCGATCAGCGCCATCGCTTTGGTTCGGTGTTCTTCACGCGTGAGATCCGCCAGCATCGCGATCACCACTGCCGACACCGCGCCGGCTCCCTGCACGACGCGGCCGAAAATAATGACATAAATATCCTGCGAGGCCGCGGCAATCAAACTGCCGCCGGCGAACAGCAGCAGACCGAAATAGAGAACTCTTTTGCGCCCGTACTTGTCCGACAGCCAGCCGAAGGGAATCTGCAATGCTGCCTGCGTCAATCCGTAGGCGCCGAGCGCTATGCCGATGAGGGTATGGTCCGTTCCGCCCGGCAAGCTCGCGGCATACAACGCGAATACCGGCAGAATGATGAACATGCCCAGCATGCGCAAACTGAAAATCGCGGCGAGGCCGGCAGCGGCACGACGCTCTATTGCGTTAAGTTTTTCTGACGGGAACTCAGCGGGCATAAGCTGGGGACGGATAGTTGATATTGTTTAGCCGTGCCGACAAAAAAACAGTTTCAACCCGGCATGGGAAAAGTTTGGTGAGTGGCGTATATTAACAGGTTGCCTTTACTGCCTCTAAGGTTCTCCCTAACGCGCTCGCCGGATCATTTCGCACCCTACGGTTATTAAGAATATTAAATTAAATCAAATAGTTATGGAATACATTAAAGTACGCGGTGCGCGCACGCACAACCTCAAGAACATCAGTCTGGACATTCCGCGCAATCAGTTGGTGGTGATTACCGGACTTTCCGGTTCGGGAAAATCTTCGCTGGCGTTCGATACCCTTTACGCTGAAGGTCAGCGACGCTATGTTGAATCGCTATCGGCGTATGCGCGGCAATTTCTGCAATTGATGGAAAAACCCGACGTCGATTTGATCGAAGGGCTATCGCCCGCGATTTCAATTGAACAGAAAGCGACGTCGCATAACCCCCGCTCAACCGTCGGCACAGTAACTGAGATTCACGATTATCTTCGTTTGCTGTTCGCGCGCGCAGGCGATCCTTATTGCCCCGAGCACAATATCAAACTCGAAGCGCAAAGCGTGGCGCAAATGGTCGATCACGTGCTCGCGCTGCCTGCCGACACCAAGTTGATGATCCTGTCGCCCATCGTAGCCAATCGCAAGGGCGAGCAAGCCGACTTGATTGACGAACTGCGTTCGCAGGGCTTCGTCCGCCTGCGCATCAACGGCAAAGTCGTGGAAATCGACGCCACGCCCAAGCTGGACAAAAACAGAAAACACAGCATCGAAGTGGTGGTGGACCGACTGAAGGTGTCGCCCGATATGAAGCAGCGCCTCGCGGAAAGTTTTGAAACCGCCCTGCGCCATGCCGACGGGCGCGCGCTGGCGGTCGAAATGGATTCGTCAACCGAACACATGTTCTCCGCGCGCTTCGCCTGCCCGATCTGTTCCTACTCGCTGCAGGAACTCGAGCCGCGCCTGTTTTCGTTTAACAACCCGATGGGCGCATGCCCGCGTTGCGACGGACTGGGACAAATCAGCTTTTTCGACCCGAAGCGCGTCGTCGCGTTTCCGCACATGTCGCTGGCTGCCGGCGCGGTCAAAGGTTGGGACCAGCGCAACCAGTTTTATTTCCAGATGATGGTGAGTCTTGCCGAGCATTACCAATTCAATCTCGATAAGCCGTTTGAAGATCTGCCGGAGAAAATCCGCAACATTCTCCTGTTCGGTAGCGGCAAGGAAAAAATCGCCTTCAAATACCCGGGCGAGCGCGGCAAGCTCTCGGTGCGTGAACACGCGTTTGAGGGCATTATCACCAACCTCGAGCGCCGCTATAAGGAAACCGACTCGCTGGTGGTGCGCGAAGAATTGGCCAAATATCTGAACAGCCAGCCTTGCCCGGAGTGCAACGGCACGCGCCTGCGCATCGAGGCGCGCAATGTGCGCGTGGCGGACAAAACCATTTACGATATCAGCGCCATGCCGTTGAAACATGCGCAGACGCTGTTTGAGAAACTAAAGCTCAAAGGTCACAAGCAGGCCATCGGCGAAAAGATCATCAAGGAAATCGCCGCGCGCGTGCAATTCCTCAACAATGTCGGGCTGGATTATTTGCAGCTTGAACGTTCCGCCGACACGCTGTCCGGCGGCGAGGCGCAACGCATCCGCCTCGCGTCGCAAATCGGTTCCGGGCTTACCGGCGTGATGTATGTGCTCGACGAGCCGTCCATCGGCCTGCATCAGCGCGATAACGATCGCCTGCTGTCGACGCTAAAACGCCTTCGCGATTTGGGCAATTCCGTTATTGTGGTCGAACACGACGAAGATGCGATTCTCAACGCAGATTATGTTGTCGACATGGGCCCCGGCGCAGGCGAGCACGGCGGCAGAATTGTCGCCGAGGGCACCCCGGCACAGATATTGAAAAATGCCGCTTCGCTGACGGGCAAATACTTGTCTGGCAAGGCCGGCATCGCATTACCAAAGCAACGCACGAGCCTGGACAGAAAACGCCGGCTTACCATTACCGGCGCGGTCGGCAATAACCTGAAAAACGTCACGCTGAACATTCCGGTCGGTTTATTCACCGTCATCACCGGCGTGTCCGGCTCGGGCAAATCGACGCTTATCAACGACACGCTGTATTACGCCATCGCGCGCCATTTGTATGGCAGCACCAACGAACCGTCGGCGCACGACGAAATTCACGGTCTGGAATTTTTCGACAAAGTGATCAGCGTCGATCAAAGTCCTATCGGCCGCACACCGCGTTCGAATCCCGCGACCTACACTGGATTGTTCACGCCGATCCGCGAATTATTCGCCGGGGTAAAAGAAGCGCGCGAGCGCGGCTACGGGCCGGGACGTTTTTCGTTTAACGTCAAAGGCGGGCGCTGCGAATCGTGCCAGGGCGACGGCGTGATCAAGGTCGAAATGCATTTTCTGCCTGACGTTTATGTGCCGTGCGACGTATGCCACGGCAAACGCTATAACCGCGAGACGCTCGATGTAAGATACAAAGACAAAAACATTACGGAAATTCTGGCGATGACGGTTGAGCACGCGCACGAATTTTTCAAAGCAGTGCCGGTGGTCGCACGAAAATTACAGACTTTGCTCGATGTCGGTCTCGGTTATATTACGCTTGGCCAAAGCGCGACAACGCTTTCCGGCGGCGAGGCGCAGCGGGTGAAGCTGTCGCTCGAATTATCCAAACGCGATACCGGGCGCACTCTGTATATTCTCGATGAGCCTACCACGGGTTTGCACTTCCACGACATCGATCAATTGCTCGGCGTGCTGAACCGTTTGCGCGACCACGGTAACACCATCGTCGTCATTGAACATAACCTCGATGTGATCAAAACGGCGGATTGGCTGATCGACATGGGACCGGAAGGCGGCGACGGTGGCGGAGAAATTATCGCGGAGGGGACGCCGGAGGATGTCGCGCAAAGCTCGCGCAGTTATACCGGGCAGTATTTGAAGCCGGTGCTGATCAAAAATGCAAAACGAAAAGCTGCCTGAGCAATGGTACTATTTTATTGTTATTGGCCAATAAGGGCTGGTAACTTTCTTCTAGCAATAGCGCCTGGTTTATCGATTGCGGAATGCTGGCGAAAAATTTTTTGAGCTAAATGAATAACCGCGAATTATTACTGCAAAGTTTTTTTGCCGCGCTGGGCTCGGCCGATCCGCTGATGATTATTCCGCACCATTTGCCTCGACCGCCAAAAGGCAAAACACTGGTAGTCGGCGCGGGCAAGGCCGCCGCCGCAATGGCAAAGGCCGTAGAAAACCACTGGCCCGCCGACCAAGCGCTGGAAGGCCTCGTCATCACCCGCTACGGACATAGCCTGCCGACTGCAAAAATCCGCGTCATCGAAGCCGGACACCCGGTTCCGGACGAAAGCGGCGAGCAAGCTGCGCGTGAATTGCTCCGCGCAGTGCAATCGCTGGGTGACGATGATCTACTGCTGGCGCTGATCTCCGGGGGCGGATCGAGTCTGATGAGTCTTCCGTGCGCGGGCATCAGCATGGCCGACCTGAAAGCTGTTACGAAAGATTTGCTTAACTGCGGCGCGACGATTCAGGAAATAAATACCGTACGCAAACACCTGTCGCTGATACAAGGCGGGCAACTCGCCGCCACGTGCAAAGCGCCGGTATGCGCGCTGATGATTTCCGACGTGACCGGCGACGAGCCCACCTTCATCGCTTCCGGTCCGTGCGCACCCGACCCGACGACCTACGCCGACGCACTCGACGTAGTCGCGCGGTATAAAATTTCCGCGCCGACCAGCATACAAAATCATTTAGCCCAAGGCGCACGCGGTGCAATCGCCGAAACACCCAAGCCGGGCGACAAAATATTTGCGCGGGTAGAAAACATTGTTATTGCCACCGCGCAACAATCCCTGCAAGCGGCGGCGGATTTTTTCCAGACACAAAATATTACACCGGTGATACTCGGTGACAGCGTCACCGGCGAAGCGCGTGATGTGGCAAAGGTGTATGCAGCATTAGCGAAGCAAATACGCCAGCATCAATCACCCTTCAAAACACCGGTCGCACTCATCTCCGGCGGCGAGACCACAGTGACCATGCGCGGCAACGGACGCGGCGGACGTAACACAGAATATTTATTGTCACTCGCGATTGAGCTGGATGGAATGGAAAATGTGTACGCCCTCGCATGCGATACCGACGGTATCGACGGATCTGAGGCAAACGCCGGCGCGCTATTGATGCCGGATTCACTTACTCGCGCGAAACAAAAAAATATTAAATATAAACAATTACTTACAAATAATGATGGTTATGGATTTTTTTCCGCGCTTGACGATCTCGTCGTCACCGGACCGACGCGGACTAACGTCAATGACTTCCGCGTCATTTTGATTTTGTAGCCGATAATCTGTCTCTTCAACGTGCAGCCAGATATTGTTTCGCCCTAACCAGTTCTGGTCGCTCCGTGTCACTTTCAGCAGATAGCTTTAACAACCTGGCGTAGTAATCACCCGCCAACTTCTGGTTTCCTGCGGCTTCCGCTGCACGCGCCGCACCGTCAATAGCGCGAAAACGATTGGGGTCGCGCTTGAGTGATTTTTCGAATTCGATCAGCGCCATTGCAGGTTGTCCAGTGACCATCAACATCTCGCCCAAGAGTTGCCGCGATGGCACGACGTTGCCCGGCGTTACCGGGTGCTTGTCGCTCGCTTCCTCCGCTTCTGCTGCTGAGCGCATCAACTGCAAAGCTTCGTTGTTGCGTTCTTCAGCGAGTGCTATCCAAGCGATGACTGCCTTGATCTGAAAGTCTGTTTGCGTGGGCCAATATCCGATTTTGGCCGAGACCATGTTTTCCTTCAGAGTTTGAAGACGCTCCACATCTTTTCGCGCGGCAGCAGCATCACCGTTTCGAGCTGCGCCCAAGGCGCGCGCGAAAACCAATATCGCCTCCGATTGCGGGAACTTGTTCCAGGCGAGATCGGGCGGAGACAATTTCAACCTGGCGGCTTCCTGCCAATCGCCGCGCTCGAGCGCATAGCGGGACGGAATCGCTGCGAAGGCATAGGCCGCGACGAAATTTTCAACATTGACTTTGCCCATAGCGGCAACTTCGCTTGCCACCGATTTTGCTGCCTTATCCTGCGCCTGCTGCAACTCGCCAAACACCATGTAATCCATGGCATGCAGAGCGTCGTAATTGCCGACGCTGAGAGTGGATTCTTTCAACTCACTCCGCGCAGCCAGATATGAGGCGCGGTTGCCTTCGACCATCTCCTTCCAATAACCCACGCGCGAGAAGATGTGCGAAGGCATATGCAGCGCATGCGGAGCCGAAGGCGCGATACCTGCGTACACGCGTGCTGACGGCAACCCCTTTTCCGCCAATTCAGCGTAATCGTAGGTATGTATCAAGTAATGGGCGACGCCGGGATGATTCGGATATTTCTTGAACAACGGCTCAAGTATGGCAGCGGCCTTCAGTTGGTTAGCAAAGGTCTTGTCTGTGGGCTGCGCAGTTGCGTTCAGCACCAATGCGTACAGAATTTGCGCCTCATCATCACTCGGATATTTCGCCGCCACGCTCTGCATGGCTTTTTCCAGCGCGAGCGCGCGGCCGCGGACATCAGTCGTTTCCCAATCTTTGTAGAAAAGTGCCAGCGCTGCAATGTAGTCTCGCTCGCGTTCACTCTTCGCGCCGATTCGAATCGCCTCGGCCATGGCCGGCGCGCCCGCCTTCGCCGCATTCGGGTTGCTGGGCCAAGTAAATGGATTGCTAAGCGACATCCAGGCAATGCCCCATTCTGCCATTCCACAACTGGGATCGAGTTCCAGCACTTTGGCAAACGATTGCTTACCCACATCCCACCAAAAAGAGTGGAATAACGCCATAGCGCGGTTGAACTCCTGCTGTGCGGCATCATTGCACGACACAGGAAAATTCACGATACCGAGTTTTTCCGGTTTGCCCGCGCTACGCGCTTCGTCTTCATGCGCCACGACGCCGGGCGTCAACGAACTGAGCAGAAATGCCAGTAGGTATGTGATGTAGTTTGATTTCCTCATGGTCGTTCTCCTTCGGCTTGAGCACTAAGGTAATGTCGATTTACTTTCTATTTATAGTTCAAAAAATGCTTAATCTGTTCTTATCGATAGGCTTGGCTCGCTTATCCAGCCTAAATCAGGTCAACTAAGCAAATTCAGCCTATGGGTGACATTCATCCAAAAGCAGCAACAATTCAGGACTTTTCTACAAAAATACTATTATAATCAATGGCATAAAAGGAGAGAATCATGCTTGCAAGTATTACGCTTTTGCTTGTTTACCAAACCATCGGCGAAGTACTGGTGCATACGCTGAACTTGCCGATACCTGGTCCGGTCGTCGGTATGTTGATGCTGTTCATCACCTTGGTCGTCAGGAAATCCGTGTCGGAGGAATTACGTGATACTTCGCAGGGGTTG
>JBAVXA010000323.1:0-2442 GCA_049698095.1 Burkholderiales bacterium | reverse complement strand
GATTTCAACAGGCGTTTGTCGATCCATTCCATCAGGTCCTGCCACATGCGATCGAGTTCTTTTGCAGACGGCGGGTCGATGGCGTGTTTGAGTTCGACTGTGACAACGGGAACGTTTTTATCTACGCCGCCGTAGTTGCCGAGCGAGCCGGGATAGATACCGACTTGATCGAGCAACAGCCCGCCAAGCTTGGATGGCGGGGGCGGCGGACCGTCGAAATCGAGCACACCGTAGGGCGCGTGAACCGACACGATCAGGTCAGGCTTGAAGCCGTCAACATGGTTATGCACCCAGCGCGTTTCCGGCTCGGACAGCGGCGCCTGGCCGGGGTAGCGGCGCGGATCGCTGCCGGTTTTTTGTACCCAATATTGCAGCGATTTGGCTTTCCAGTCGCTGGTCGGAAAGTTTCGATTGAGGTCGACGCCGCGGGCATTCACCCGCGTCGACGGATGTTTAATCAGCCCGTCGGGATTAACCAGCGGCAACATGCGCCAGTGAATGTCCAATGCATTTACCTTGCGCGCGCGCTCGATCCAATCGAACACGATGGTCGAAGACGTCATCTCGTCGCCGTGTATCCCGCCAAGCACCAGTATTTTCAGCCGCGGAGTCGTGCGTGGTTTAATATCGCGCACCGACAGCGGTCGGCCTTCAACTGATTTCTGCGACGCGGTTTGTAACTCCGCCAGTCTGCAACGCGAAGTCGTGACTCCGGGCAAACTCTTCGACAGGATAGTGCACCACTCGGATGCATTCAGATTTGTCGCAGCAGTTTTGGCAGGCGCTTCTGCACCCGCGGTTGCCGCGAGCAGAAGGGGAAACAGCAATGCCGCTAATCGAGCCAGAGAAATGGGGTGAATAATATTCCGCATGATCTTCAGTATAATCGTTCGCTCAAAGGTAGAGAACGCCCGGAGTCGCAAAGCCATCCGGAATAATATCAAGATAAGCCCCGCAAGGGCACGCAAAACATTTACAACATGCAGATGCGGATTCGCCCCGCAAAAAAAACAATTGCCATCAGCATTATATAACATAATGATTATTATAAACATTTTTTATTTGCCGCGTCGTGAAATCTGATCGCTTTCGCCAGAACCTCGTTCGTTATTACAGTTTTTATACTGGCGGCTTTATCGCCTTTATCCTGCTGCTGGCGATTGCGGAAGCCGTCGGGTTGCCCAAACGCTGGGTCGGCTATTGTTTTCTGGTAGCGACATTTTTTCTTTACGCCGCCATCGGTTTCATGACGCGCACGCGCGATGAAGCGGAATATTATGTCGCGGGAAGGCGCGTGCCGGCGCTGTTTAATGGCATGGCAACCGCGGCGGATTGGATGAGCGCCGCGTCGTTTATCGGCATGGCAGGCACGCTTTACTTATCCGGTTTCGACGGTCTCGCCTACGTGCTCGGCTGGACCGGTGGGTACGTGCTGGTGGCATTGCTGGTCGCCCCTTATCTGCGCAAATTCGGCCAGTTCACCATTCCCGATTTTCTCGGCGCCCGCTACGGCAGCCATCTGGTGCGCAGCATCTCGGTTCTGGCGACCGTGCTCGCCTCGTTTGTATACGTCACCGCGCAGATTTACGGCGTGGGTTTAATCACCAGCCGCTTTATCGGCATCGATTTCGTCACCGGAACGTTTCTCGGCCTTGCCGGCATTCTGATTTGCTCGTTTCTCGGCGGCATGCGGGCGGTGACCTGGACGCAAGTGGCGCAATATATTATTTTAATCATTGCCTATGTCGCCCCCGTCGTGATGTTGTCGTACAAAACCACGGGCAATGTCGTGCCGCAGATTGCCTACGGCGAAGCGCTGGGAAAACTGTCCGCCAAGGAAAAGGAATTGTTCCATTCGCCGCAGGAAATCAAAGTGCGCGAAATGTTCGAACAGGAAGTGCTGCGCCTCGACGGTTTGATCAATAGCTTGCCTGCCTCGCTCGCTGCCGAGCGGGCGCGCCTGCAAACCGATGCACAATCATTACGCGCCGACGCGTTGGGCAACCCTGGTGACCTGATCCGGCTGGAAACGCAGCTCAAACAACTATCCGCTACAGAATCGGGCGCGCGCGAGCAGTGGTCGCGCGAGCGCGCTGCGGCGCTTTCGCGGTCGGCAGTCCCGACGCCGCACGCACAGCCGTTTCCGGGCGAAACTGAAACTGAGCGCGAGCACGCGCGCAATAATATGCTGGCACTGATTTTTTCGCTCATGGTCGGCACCGCGGCGTTGCCGCATATTTTGATCCGTTACTACACGACGCCCAATGTGAGCGAAGCCCGCCGCTCGGTTTCGTGGAGCATTTTTTTCATTTCATTGCTCTATTTGACCGCGCCGGCGCTGGCGGTATTGGCGAAAAACGTCGTGTACCATAACCTGATTGGCTACAACATTGCCGATCTGCCGAGCTGGGTACAGGCATGGGGAAGTGTCGGGCTGATTTC
>JBAVXA010000322.1:0-16264 GCA_049698095.1 Burkholderiales bacterium | reverse complement strand
GGCAAATCGAGCGCCAGCACGTTGTAGCCGTGATGCGCAAAGTAGCGGCTCTGCAATTGCCAGACGCCGTGATAGGAACCCGCGCCGTGCACGAATACCAATGAGGGCAGCGCGGCGTCGAATGCTTTACCGCCGGTGTAGGCGAATACGCCTTGGTTGTTGACATTGACTTGCATGTTCAGCCTTTTTGCGACGCTTTGAGCGCGCGGGATAAATCTTCAATCAGATCATCCGCGTGTTCCAATCCGATCGACAGGCGAACCGTGCCTTCCGTGATCCCCGCGTCCTTCAGCGCTGCCGCGTCCATACGAAAATGCGTCGTGCTGGCCGGATGGATCACCAGCGATTTGGCGTCGCCGACATTGGCCAGATGGGAGAAAACTTTCAGCGCTTCGATAAACCGTTTTCCCGCCGCGCGGTCGCCTTTGATGCTGAAACTGAACACCGCCCCACAACCAAGCGGCAGTAATTTTTTGGCCAACGCGTGATCCGGGTGATTTTCCAACTCCGGATAGCCGACCGATTCGACCGCCGCGTGGCCTTGCAAAAACTCGACCACCTTGCGCGTATTCGCAATATGCTTTTCCATGCGTAAAGACAGCGTCTCCACACCCTGCAAAATATGAAACGCGGTCATCGGCGCCATGCACGCGCCGAAATCGCGCAAGCCTTCGCGCCGGGCGCGCAACAGGAACGCCGCGACGCTCGACTCCTCGCTGAAATTCATGCCGTGAAAACCTTCATAACTATTTGATAAAGTTGAATATTTTTTGCTGCTCGCCCAGTCGAATTTACCGCTATCCACGAGCACGCCGCCGATCACGATGCCGTGGCCGCTTAAAAATTTTGTTGCCGAGTGAAATACCAGATCGGCGCCCAGATCGAAGGGGCGCATCAAATAGGGCGTGGTGAAAGTCGAATCGATCAACAGCGCGATACCGGCGCGATGTGCGACATCGGCCACGCGCGGAATGTCGAGCACATCAAGACCGGGGTTGCCCAGAGTCTCACCAAAAATCAGTTTGGTGTTCGGGCGAATCGCATCGGCAAACGCCGTCACATCGCGCGCATCGACAAACGTCGTCTCGATGCCGAATCGCGGCAAGGTGTAATGCAACAGGTTATGCGACCCGCCATAAAGCGAACGCGACGCGACAATATGCGAGCCGGCGCCCATCAAGGTGACAATGGCGAGATGCAGCGCCGCCTGCCCGCTTGCCGTCGCGATCGCTCCGACCCCTCCTTCGAGCGCGGCAATCCGTTCTTCGAAGACCGACACCGTCGGGTTGGAAATGCGCGAATAGACATGGCCCGGCCGCTCCATGTTGAACAACGATGCCGCATGGTCCGAACTCTCGAACACAAACGAAGCCGTCTGATAAATCGGCGTCGCGCGCGCGCCGGTTGCCGGGTCAGGCTGCGCGCCGGCATGCAGGCTCAGCGTGTCGAAATGGGGTGTTTTGGGCGAGGCCATGAAATCTCCGCAGCAAATTCTGGTAGGACCTGAAGTCCGATTTCTTTTTGATTAGGTCATTGTAACTAATATATGTCCGGAATATGCGTCTGCCACGTCCCTTTAGAAATTCTGCGTTTCATCCGCTGCCACGAGAACTGATTTTCTAGTTTGACCCATGCGCGCAAATTGAGGCCTGCTTCTGAATAACGCTCGAAATGGGTTAGATACTGATTTTAATTATATTTTTTCGATCATAAAGCGAAAAACCCAGTTCGATTGACATAGATCAAATAGATAGGTTGCCCTGCCCCTAGAATTGCTTACGCGGCAAAATCTGGGGAGGCAGGGGATGGCTTCGCAAAAATATAAACAATGGTCAGTGGTGACGGCAAGCACGATCGCGTTCACAGTGTGTTTCATGGTGTGGATGATGTTCGCCGTGATCGGCATCCCGATCAAGAAAATGCTCGGCCTCAACGAAACACAATTCGGCATTCTTGTAGCGATGCCGGTCCTCACCGGTTCACTGATTCGCTTGCCCCTCGGCATGTGGACCGACCGTTTCGGCGGACGCATCGTTTTCTTCATTCTCATGTTGTCTACGATCATCCCGATCTGGATGATTTCCCGGGCGACGGAATATTGGCACTTTCTCGTCACCGGCCTTTTCGTCGGCATTGCTGGCGGTTCGTTCACGGTAGGTATCGCTTATTGCGCGCGCTGGTTTCCACGCAATCGGCAAGGTTTTGCCATGGGCATTTTCGGCATGGGCAACACCGGCGCAGCGGTGACCAAGCTGGTCGCGCCGACAATTGTTGTGTCTTATGGCTGGGCAATGGTGCCGAAAGTCTACGCGGTACTGATGCTGATCACAGCAGTGCTTTTCTGGTTTTTCACTTTCACCGACAAGTCGCATACCGCCGACGCGGCGCAGGTTTCGGTCAAAGAGCAATTGATGGTACTGAAAGATCCGACCGTTTGGCGCTACAGCCAATATTATTCGATTGTATTTGGCGGCTACGTTGCGTTGTCGTTGTGGATGACCAAATACTATATATCCGAGTACGGCTTTGATATCCAGCTGGCCGCGCTGCTGGCCGCCGGATTCAGCATTCCCGGCGGCGTTCTGCGCGCAATCGGCGGCTGGTTTTCCGACAAGTACGGCGCGCATACGGTCACCTGGTGGGTGCTCTGGGTTGCGCTGGTTTGCCTGTTCTTTTTGTCCTATCCGCAAACGGACTTCACCATTCAAACCGTATCCGGCCCGCGGACTTTTCACATCGGACTCGGCCCGACTTTGTTCACCATCATTATGTTCAGCATGGGGATTTCTTTCGCCATCGGCAAGGCATCGGTGTTCAAGTACATCTCGGATGATTACCCGCAAAACATCGGCGTGGTTTCCGGTGTCGTCGGTCTCGCGGGCGGTCTTGGCGGCTTTATTCTGCCCATCATGTTCGGTGCGTTGGTCGACCTGACCGGCGTGCGCTCTTCGGCCTTCATGCTGATGTTCGGCATTGTCTGGGTATCGTTGATGTGGATGTATTTCGTCGAAGTGCGCCCGATGGCTTTGGCTGCCGGCAGAAAGCATCCTGAACCCGCACACTTCTCTGCTTCCTAAACCAGGAAGAACTGGAAAAAACATGAGCTATAAAACAAGTTCGACGGATATCGCGAAATGGGATGTCGAAGACGCGACGTTTTGGGAAACGCAGGGGAAGCGCATCGCCTACCGTAACCTGGCGATTTCCGTGCCGAGCCTTCTCTGCGGTTTCGCCATCTGGGGCATGTGGGGAATCATCACGGTGCAGATGCTGAATCTCGGCTTTCCCTTTACCCAGGCGGAATTGTTTACCCTGACGGCCATTTCCGGACTGGCCGGCGCCACCATGCGCATTCCCGCCTCTTTCCTGATCCGTCTGGCAGGCGGGCGCAATACCATTTTCCTGACAACGGCGATGCTGCTGGCGCCGGCAATCGGAACCGGAATCGCGCTGCAACACAAAGAATGGCCGCTGTGGGTATTTCAGTTGATGGCGCTATGGTCTGGCGTGGGTGGCGGAAACTTTGCCAGCTCGATGTCGAACATCAGCACATTTTTTCCCAAACGGCTGCAAGGCACGGCTCTGGGCATCAACGCCGGCCTGGGAAACTTCGGCGTAACCAGCATGCAGGTCATCATCCCGTTGGTGATGACCATGAGCCTGTTCGGCGCGATGGGCGGGGAACCGATGACACTGGTGAAAGACAGTGGTTGGATCTTCGGAAAGATACTTGCCGGCACGCCAACCTATATCCAGAACGCCGGATTCGCCTGGCTGCTGTCGCTGGTGCCATTAGCGGCGCTATGCTGGTTCGGCATGAATAATCTGCTCACCGTGTCGCCCAACATTGGCGGCACTATCGCGGCCTTTCTGAAGATCATCTGGCTTTATACCCTTTCGTTCCTTCCCGCCGGACTGGGGCTCTACCTTTATCTGCCTGCTCCCAGCGGCCTCGGCCTGCTGAATATGTGGGTGGCCATGCCGCTGATCATTATCAGCACCTTGATGGTAATGAAACTGACCGCGTTCGGTACGATGAAAGAAAACATTGCCAAGCAATTCGCGATATTCAAAAACAAGCACACATGGGCGATGACCTTACTATATATCGTGACATTCGGTTCGTTCATCGGATTTTCGATGGCTTTGCCATTATCAATCACGGTGATTTTCGGCGTGAGCCACGTCCCTGATGCAGCCGGCGTCATGCAACATACGCTAAAAAACCCTAATGCCCCGTCAGCGCTGACGTACGCCTGGATCGGCCCGTTCGTCGGCGCGCTGATCCGACCGGTCGGCGGCTGGATTTCCGACAAGGTCGGCGGGTCGATTGTCACCCAGATTATTTCTGCCGTGATGGTCGTCGCCTCGATCGCGGTAGGCTATGTAATGTTGCTGGCATACAAGTCCGCCGCGCCGGAGCAATATTTCCTGCCTTTTATGGCGCTGTTCGTGCTGCTGTTTGCGGCCAGCGGCATCGGCAACGGATCCACTTTCCGTACCATCGGCGTCATTTTTGACCGGACCCAGGCCGGGCCGGTACTCGGCTGGACGTCTGCTATTGCCGCCTACGGCGCATTCATCGCGCCGGTCGTGATCGGCGCGCAAATCAAGGCAGGCACGCCGGAAATTGCGATGTACGCGTTCGCCATCTTTTATGCGCTGTGCCTGTTTCTCAATTGGTGGTTTTATTTGCGCAAAAATGCTTACGTGAAAAATCCTTGACCCCAGCCGTGCATGAGATTCAACCAACATTTTCCGGGAAAATCGTATGAGCCACTTTCTTGACCGACTGACCTATTTTTCGCAACCGCGTGAATCCTTTTCCGATGGGCACGGCGTCGTCACCGGCGAAGACCGGACCTGGGAGGACGCTTACCGCAATCGCTGGGCGCACGACAAAATCGTCCGCTCGACCCACGGCGTGAACTGTACGGGCTCGTGCTCTTGGAAAATTTATGTCAAGGGCGGAATCGTGACATGGGAAACCCAGCAGACCGACTATCCGCGCACGCGCTGGGACATGCCCAACCACGAGCCGCGCGGCTGCTCTCGAGGGGCGTCTTATTCTTGGTATCTGTACAGCGCCAACCGGGTGAAATACCCGTTGGTTCGGGGTCGGCTACTCAAGAGCTGGCGCGCTGCGCGCCTGGAAAAGGATCCGGTTGAAGCCTGGGCGTCGATCGTCGAAAACGAAACCAAGCGGCGCGATTACCAGAGTATTCGCGGTCTCGGCGGTTTCGTGCGTTCGAGCTGGGACGAAGTCAATGAGGTTGTTGCCGCCGCCAACGTCTACACCATCAAAAAACACGGGCCCGACCGCGTAATCGGCTTTTCGCCGATTCCCGCCATGTCGATGGTAAGTTATGCCGCGGGCTCGCGTTACCTCAGCCTGATCGGCGGCGTGTGCATGAGCTTCTACGACTGGTATTGTGATTTACCGCCGTCAAGCCCGCAAATCTGGGGCGAACAGACCGACGTACCGGAATCGGCGGACTGGTTTAACTCCAGCTTTATCATCGCATGGGGTTCGAACGTGCCGCAGACCCGTACGCCGGATGCGCATTTTTTCACCGAAGTGCGCTACAAAGGCACAAAGACGGTTGCAATCACGCCCGATTACTCGGAAGTCGCCAAGCTGGCCGATATCTGGATGCATCCGAAACAGGGTACCGATGCCGCGGTGGCCATGGCGATGGGGCATGTCATTCTGAAGGAATTTTACTTCCCGGAAGGAGGCAAGGAGAGAAGCGCCTACTTCGACGACTACGTGCGCCGCTATACCGACATGCCGATGCTGGTGATGCTGAAACAGCATACGCTGCCCGGCGGCGACGTCATCACGGTTCCCGACCGTTATGTGCGTGCATCCGACTTCAACGACAACCTCGGCCAGTCGAATAACCCGGAATGGAAGACCGTTGCCTTCGACACCGGCGGCAAGGTGGTCCTTCCGCATGGCGCCATTGGTTTTCGCTGGGGGCCCGACGGCCGTCCGGATCAGGGACAGTGGAATCTTGAAGCGAAGGATGCGCAGCACGGTACCGACGTGAAACTCAAGCTTTCCCTACTTGAAGGAAATGCGCCAAGCACGGAAACGGCAAAAGTGGGCTTCCCCTATTTCGGCGGCATTGAGAACGAACACTTTCCCCATAATGAACTGAAGAACCACGATAACAAAGGCAGCGGTGCCGTACTGGTGCGCACTGTTCCGGTTCAGCGCATCGCGCTCGGCAAGGACGGCGAAAAGCGCGAAGTACTGGTGGCTACGGTATTCGACCTTCAGGTCGCGAATTATGGTGTGGCGCGCGGGCTGGCAGGGGAGTTAGCTGCAAGGGATTTCGACGACGACACACCCTACACGCCTGCGTGGCAGGAGCGCATCACCGGAACGCCGCGCGCTCAGTTGATCACAGTGGCGCGGCAGTTCGCCGAGACGGCACACAAGACGCACGGAAAGTCGATGGTAATCATCGGCGCTGCGATGAATCATTGGTATCACAGCGATATGAACTACCGGGGCGTCATCAACATGCTGATGATGTGCGGATGCATCGGGCAGAGCGGCGGCGGTTGGGCGCATTATGTAGGCCAGGAAAAATTACGGCCGCAGACCGGGTGGACCGCGCTGGCTTTTGCGCTTGATTGGATACGCCCGCCGCGCCAAATGAACAGCACCAGTTTCTTCTACGCCCATACCGACCAGTGGCGCTATGAAAAAGTAGGCATGGAGGAAGTCCTCTCGCCTCTCGCCGACAGCAAATTATATGGCGGCAGCATGATCGATTACAACGTGCGCGCCGAGCGCATGGGCTGGCTGCCGAGCGCACCGCAGTTGCAGACCAATCCGTTGCAGGTTGTCCGCGATGCACAAGCCGCTGGCCTTGATGCAAAGGACTACGCAGTGAAGGCGTTGAAGGACGGTTCATTGAAAATGAGCTGCACCGACCCCGATCACCCGGATAACTGGCCGCGTAATCTTTTCGTATGGCGGTCCAATCTGCTCGGGTCTTCAGGCAAAGGGCATGAGTATTTTCTCAAGCATTTGCTGGGTACCAGCCACGGCGTGCAGGGCAAGGATCTTGGAAACGACCAGGCCAGACCGACAGAAGTCGTGTGGCACGACAAGGCGCCGGAAGGGAAACTCGATCTGCTGGTTACCTTGGATTTTCGCATGAGCACGACCTGCCTTTACAGCGACATCGTGTTGCCGACGGCGACATGGTACGAAAAGAACGACCTCAACACCAGCGACATGCACCCGTTTATTCACCCTCTTTCCACCGCTGTTGACCCGGCATGGCAATCGCGTAGCGACTGGGAAATTTACAAAGGCTTCGCAAAAAAGTTCAGCGAGGTGTGCGTTGGCCATCTCGGCGTGGAAAAAGAACTGGTGCTCACGCCATTGATGCACGATAGCCCATCCGAGTTGGCGCAACCGTTCGAAGTCAAGGACTGGAAGCGCGGCGAGTGCGAACTGATTCCGGGCAAGACCGCCCCGAATATTCAGGTTGTCGAACGCGATTACCCCAACGTATATAAACGATTCACCGCGCTCGGCCCCCTGATGAATAAAGTCGGCAATGGCGGCAAGGGGATTGCGTGGAACACGCAAACCGAGGTAACCCAGCTGGCTCAACTCAATGGCGCGGTTACTGCCGCGGGCGCTACCTTGGGAATGCCGAAAATCGAGACCGACATCGACGCCGCCGAGGTCGTGCTGATGCTGGCGCCGGAGACCAACGGCCATGTTGCGGTCAAGGCGTGGCAGGCATTGAGCAAGCAAACCGGCATTGATCATACACATCTGGCGCTGCACCGCGAAGACGAAAAGATCCGCTTCCGCGACATTCAGGCGCAGCCGCGCAAAATTATCAGTTCACCCACCTGGAGCGGCATCGAGAGCGAGACCGTCTCATATAACGCCGGCTACACTAACGTGCACGAGTTAATCCCATGGAGAACGCTAACGGGTCGCCAGCAGTTTTACATGGACCACCCTTGGATGCGCGCCTTCGGCGAAGGATTTTCGAGCTACCGTCCGCCCGTGGATCTGAAAACCACCGCCGGGATACACGGTATCAAGCCGAATGGCAATACGGAAATCGCGCTGAACTTCATAACACCGCACCAGAAATGGGGAATCCACTCCACTTATACGGATAATCTGCTGATGCTCACCCTGAGTCGTGGCGGACCTTGTGTATGGATAAGCGAAGACGACGCGAAGCGTGCCGATATCGTCGATAATGACTGGATTGAACTGTTCAATATCAACGGAGCTATCGCGGCACGCGCGGTAGTCAGCCAACGCGTCAACCCGGGAATGGTGATGATGTACCACGCCCAGGAAAAGATTGTGAACACGCCGGGTTCCGAAATTACCGGCGCACGCGGCGGCATCCACAATTCAGTAACGCGCATTGTGTTGAAGCCGACGCACATGATCGGCGGCTACGCGCAATTCAGCTACGGCTTCAACTACTACGGAACCATCGGCACCAACCGAGACGAATTCGTCGTCGTCCGCAAGATGAACAAAGTCGACTGGTTGGATACGCCTGCCACAACCGAGCCTGCGTTGGATGCCCAACAGGCATGAGTAAACCGAGGAAAATCATATGAAAGTGCGCGCGCAAATCGGCATGGTATTGAATCTGGATAAATGCATCGGCTGTCACACCTGTTCAGTTACTTGCAAGAATGTGTGGACCAGCCGACCGGGTGTCGAATACGCATGGTTCAATAACGTCGAGACCAAGCCCGGCATCGGCTATCCCAAAGAATGGGAAAACCAGAGCAAATGGAACGGCGGCTGGATACGCAAAGCTAACGGCAGCATAGAGCCGCGCCAGGGGGCGAGATGGAAACTGCTGATGCGCATTTTCGCCAATCCCAACCTGCCGCAGATCGACGACTACTACGAGCCCTTCACCTTCGATTACGACCATCTGCAATCGGCGCCGGAAATGACGGCGACGCCGACAGCGCGCCCGCGCAGCCTGATTACCGGCAAGACGATGGATAAGATCGTTTGGGGCCCTAACTGGGAAGAAATTCTCGGCGGAGAGTTCAGCAAGCGAAGCAAGGACAAAAATTTCGACGATATCCAGAAAGACATTTACGGCCAATTTGAAAACACGTTCATGATGTACCTGCCACGCTTGTGTGAGCATTGCCTGAACCCGGCTTGCGTGGCGAGCTGTCCATCTGGCTCGATCTACAAGCGCGAAGAAGATGGCATTGTGTTGATCGACCAGGATAAATGCCGCGGCTGGCGTATGTGCGTCAGCGGATGCCCCTACAAGAAAATCTATTACAACTGGCAGTCAGGCAAGGCGGAAAAATGCACCTTCTGTTACCCGCGCATCGAAGCCGGCCAACCTACAGTTTGCTCCGAGACCTGCGTCGGCCGTATCCGCTACCTTGGGGTACTGCTCTACGATGCCGATCGCATCCAGCAGGCCGCCAGCGTCGAACATGATCGCGATTTATATAACGCCCAGCTGGATATTTTTCTCGACCCGAATGATCCGGCGATTATCGAGCAGGCGGCCCGCGACGGCATTCCTGATGCCTGGATGGATGCTGCGCGTAAAAGCCCCGTTTATAAAATGGCCGTGGAATGGAAAGTTGCGTTGCCGTTGCACCCGGAATACAGAACGCTGCCGATGGTGTGGTATGTACCGCCGCTTTCTCCGATCAGCGCGGCTGCCAATGCCGGAGAGGTCGGCGCAAACGGCGAAATACCCGATGTAAACCAATTACGTATTCCGGTCAAATACCTGGCGAACCTGCTGACCGCCGGCGACACGGCGCCTGTGGTGCGTGCGCTTGAACGCATGCTGGCGATGCGTGCCTACCAGCGAGAAAAGCACGTCGATGGTCGAGTCAATACGGCCGTCTTGAAGCAAGTCGGCATCACCCAAGGCGAAGTGGAAGACATGTATCACATCATGGCAATTGCGAACTATGAAGACCGTTTCGTAATCCCTAGCACCCATCGCGAATACGCTGAGAATACCTTCGACATTCGCGGGGGTTGCGGCTTTTCATTTGGTAACGGTTGCTCGGACGGCGCGAGCAAGGTGAGCCTGTTCGGCGGTACCAAGAAACGCACAATCCCCATCAAGGCAAAGGTTTAAGCGATGACTATAAATGCCAAAGCAGTAAACGCGGCCTTCACATTGCGCGTGCTTGCGCGCCTGCTGAGTTATCCGGACGCCGAGCTTCGCAGTCAGTTGCCCGCGATGCGCGATGCGCTGCGGGACGAGCGGGCACTATCGAACAACCGTTTAGCGGAGATCGACGAACTCATGGCTGCAATATCAGGCGCTGAGCCGCTGGACTCCGAGGCTGCATACGTGAATCTGTTTGACCGCGGGCGGGCTACTTCGCTGCATTTGTTCGAGCATGTTCATGGCGATTCGCGCGATCGCGGACCGGCGATGATTGATTTGGCGCAGACATACGCTAAAGCCGGCCTTTACCTTGCGCCTGACGAACTACCCGATTACCTGCCAGCTGTATTGGAGTTTGTCTCGACCCAGCCGCCAGGCGAAGCCCGCGCTTTCCTGAGCGAAATGGCGCATATATTCAACGCCATCTTCGGCGCACTGCAACAGCGGCAGAGCGCGTACGCCAGCATAATTGGTGGATTAATGGAATTAGCCGGCGAAAAGGCGCAAGCCGTTAAAATCGCGCCCGAGGAGCCGCTTGACGAAAGTTGGAGCGAGCCGCCGGTTTTCGGCGGATGCTCATCGAAAGGCCAGGCAACGCCCGGCCAGCCGCAACCGATTCACATCATCAGCAAGAACAAATCCGCACCGGGAGCGCCAATATGAGCACACTTCAAGGCTTTCTGTTTCAAGTTTACCCTTACGTCTGCTTCACGGTATTCATTGTCGGCAGCCTGATTCGCTTTGACCAGAATCAGTATAGCTGGAAGAGCGACTCATCGCAGATGCTGCGCGCCGGCACGTTGCGTTGGGGCAGCAATCTGTTTCACGCCGGCATTCTGTTCCTGTTCTTCGGCCATCTGGTCGGTTTGTTTACGCCACATAGCCTATACGGGATCTTCATGAGTGCATCGACCAAGCAAATGCTTGCCGTTGTTGCGGGCGGGGCCGCCGGACTGGTCTGTTTCGTCGGCTTGTCTCTGTTGCTGTATCGGCGCGTTTTTGATGCGCGAATCCGCCATACCAGCCACCCCACGGACATTGCGGTTCTCGTCGTCCTCTGGGTGCAGCTTGTTATTGGGCTCATTACATTGCCGTTTTCATTACAACATGGTGACGGCAGCGTCATGCTGATATTGGCCGATTGGGCGCAGCGTATCGTCACATTACGGCCGGTGGACGCAACAGTACTTGCGACATTGCCATGGCCTTATCTGATTCATCTGGTTTTGGGCATGACGATTTTCCTGCTGTTTCCGTTCAGTCGCCTGGTCCATGTTTGGAGCGGTTTCGCTTCGGCGAGTTATTTATTTCGCCCCTATCAGGTGGTACGCAGCCGTCGCATGAACCTGCCGCCGGGCCACAATCAGCCGCCCTCGCATCAGACAGGCACGGGCGCATAAAGGAAAAAACATGACGACTGACATCTTGGCTTTTCCAAAGCCTGCAAGCATCAACGGCGTGGCGCTACACACGGCGGGGGAAAGTCTTTCGCTTGAAGAGCTCCGTCAGCGCGCCTGCACCGAGTTGCTGCGCCAGGCTTCACAGGCAGCCGGCCTGCTGGATGCAAATGATCCTGCCTCGCCCGATGGAGTGATCAGCGAAAAAGCATCGACGGCGATCGATGCGCTGCTCGCACAGAATCTGCTGCTGCCGGAACCGGCCGACGAAGCCTGCATGCGTTATTTCGCCGCGCATCGTGGAAATTACCGTACGGGCGAACGCGTCCTTGTACGGCATATTTTATTTGCCGTAACGCCGGGAGTAAATGTCGTTGCCCTGCGCAAGCAGGCAGAACCGGTTTTTCTAGATGTACGCTGTCATGATAGCGAGGCGGTGGATCGTTTCGCGGATGCCGCGCGAAAATGGTCGAATTGCCCCAGCGCTGAGGATGGCGGGAACCTCGGCTGGCTCAGCGCTGGAGATTGCGCCCCCGAATTCGCGCGCGAGTTATTTGGTCTCGTCGAGGTCGGAGTTCTGCCACGATTGGTGCACAGCCGCTTCGGACTTCACATTGTCGAAGTGCTCCAGAGAGAGCCGGGCGAACTGCAACCGTTCGAGTCGGTTCGCGGCGCTGTGGCAAATTCGTTACGCCAGCAGACTTTTGTCACGGCGCTACGGCAGTACCTCCGCCTGCTTGCCGGCGCGGCGGCAGTCGAAGGTGTCCAGCTTGATGCGGCCGACTCTCCGCTGGTCCAATAATATGAATATTTCGAATTTTGACGATTTGCTGCTTGCCGCCCGGCAGCAAGCCGAGCCGCAACGGTTGCTCTTCGTGTTTGCCAAAACAGAACTGCCCGACAACAGCACGCCCGAACAACGTGCCTGGTTTGAGCGCGGTCAAGGCGGCACGATCAGCCCTTTAATGTCGGTCGACAAAGTGCCTGAAGAGTTGGCGACCTTCGCGGCATTAGCGGCAGAGGCGAGCAAGTTCGCGAACGACTGGTCAATTGTATTCGTATCGGGTTTATCCGGACGCGGCGGAAAGCCACCTGGCAACGTGGAAGCCGACCACTCGTTACGGCACATGGTTGAAGCCGTCAAGTCCGGTATGTTCGGTTCATTTATTCCATTCGACCGGCAAGGCCATCCGATGCTGATCAATTGAATACAGCATTTCCCCGCTTCGCACTTTGGAATCTCGGGTTTCGTCCGTTCTATCTGGTGGCGAGCCTGTTCAGCGCTGTCAGCGTACTGCTTTGGGCTGCACAATTTTCCGGTTACCTTCCGTCGCCCTACCCTGAAAACCAGCTTTGGCACGCCCATGAAATGCTGTTCGGGTACACGGTTGCGGTGATTGCCGGCTTTCTGTTGACGGCTGTGCGCGCATGGACCGGTGAGCCCACAGCGCAAGGCGCACCGCTAATGGCATTGGTAGCGCTGTGGATCTGCGGCAGGATTCTGGTGTTGACGCCGATGGCGCTTACGGCGGCGATCGTGAATGGAGCGTTTCCGCTTGCAGTCGCGCTGGCCATTGGTATTCCGCTGGTGCGCTCGGGCAATCTACGCAACTATTTTTTCATTGGGCTGATGGTGTTGATGGGCGCGCTAATCTTCGCCGTACACTTGGCATTGCGCGGATACTATGAATTATCCCCGCGTTTCGGCCTGCAACTCGCACTCGACCTGGTGTTGTTTATCATGGTAGTCATGGGCGGGCGGGTAATCCCGATGTTTACCAACAACGGCGTGTCCGGCGCCGGCGCAACGCGTCACGCGCTGGTTGAAAAAATTGCCTTGGGCGCGGTCATTGTATTGTTCCTCGCGGATTTGCTGTTATTGCCGCAAATTCTCGTTGCCGCGGTTGCGCTGATCGGCGCAATCGCGCACGGCGCGCGTCTTGTTATGTGGAAACCATGGCGCACAGTTTCTGCACCTCTGGTCTGGGTGCTGCATGCCGCCTATGCCTGGATTGTGCTGCATCTCGCACTGCGAGGCGCGACTTCTCTGAAACTGCTGGCGGGTTCATATGCCGTCCACGCACTTACAACCGGGGCGATCGGCGGACTGACGCTGGGCATGATGACGCGGACAGCGCGTGGACACACTGGAAGGCCTCTCATTGCAGATAGATTTGAGGTTTCAATGTTCGTATTGATACAAGTCGCGGCAATTATCCGCGTGTTTGGCGCCATGGCCGCTCCCATCCTGTATTTGCCGAGCATCCAGATTTCCGGTGTACTGTGGGCAACCGCGTTCTGTCTCTATCTGGTGCGTTACTGGCCGGTCCTGACCCAGCCACGTTTGGATGGCAAACCCGGGTAAAATACATCGGGATGACAATAGACCAAAAGAAACCCTACGACAGGCACCGCATTGTTGGGTTACTCAATCAGTCGTTATGACCGACCATATAATCAATCGATTACGCCGCTTTCATACCCGCTCGTTTCCGCGGCTGAGGAAGCAATTTCAGCTTCTGGTTGACCAGGGACAGCATCCGACAGTGCTGTTCATCGGTTGCAGCGATTCCCGGGTAGTACCTTACCTTTTAATGGATAGCGGGCCGGGCGAGTTATTCATCGTGCGTAACGTCGGTGCGTTCGTTCCTCCGTTTGACGCCTCGCTTGGATATCACGGCACCGCAGCGGCGATCGAATTTGCTGTTCTCAATCTCAACGTGCGTGAAATTATTGTTTGCGGCCACAACCATTGCGGCGCAATTCGCGCACTATACAACCAGCCGCCGGTTGAGGCGGTCCATATGGCGAAATGGCTCGAACTCGGCAAGGATGCCATCCTGCCGGTTGAACTGTCGGAAGACGTCCTGTTTCGCACCGAGCAACGCTCCGTCGCGCTTCAGTTGGAACGTTTGATGAATTATCCAATGGTCAAGCGACGCGTCGAGGCGGGAGAACTGTTCCTGCGCGGCTGGCATTACCTGATCGAGGAAGGGAAAGTGCTGGTTTTGAATATTGAAAATGGACAGTTTGAGCCGTTCGACGCATCCATCGCGGCGGCACAGGCGAATGATCCGCTCGCAGGCGTCAATCTGTTGCCGTGATGATTGGGCTGTGACTATTCAGGGTTGTCGCAGGAAGCTAATTGCCTGCCATGCCAGGAATGATATGGTTGCAACAATGCCGACCATCCTACTTCCCGGCTTTACACAAGCATTCGCGCAACAATTTTTTGCTCTCCTGGCGGCAGGATGTTCGAGCAGGTCGTCCAGACACCGCTGAGCAGCGATTGGCAGAATTCTTCCGGCAATTTTTCTGCACGCATGGCGGCGACGACTGGCACAAGGTCATAATTCATCGGTACCAGATGTGGCGCAAGTCGATCGTCGGTCAAATCAAGCGTGGCGTACCAGACTCTGGGCAGACCCTCATGGGCCGGACGACCGATGACGCCTACGTTAAGCCAGAATCCGCTTTGCAGCTGTCTCAGCCAGGGAATGCCCGAATGGGTGGCACAGATGGCATCAACCTGATAATGCCTGAGCCAATCGGCGATACGCGCGTCGTCGGTTTCCGATTGCCAGACAAATTCGTTTACTTCATCCGGACTACCGTGACATAGCAGGATACTTTTGTCGCGCCAATGCAAAATGATTTGCTTCGGCAGTTCGCGAAGCCACGTGCGATTTTCTTCGCTGGTATGTTTGAACGTGTAATCAAAACTGATTTGCGCGAACTCGCGGTCCAGCGGATCGATATAGCCGCAGCCACAATCGACCTCGCCGTTACCGACCGAATGGTCGTAATTGCCTTGCAGGCACTGCACTTTCGCATTGCGCATGAGCGCGATGGTTTTGTCCGGGTACGGACCAAAGCCGCCCATATCGCCGAGACAGAATCGTCGCTCAATAGATTGAGTGTCAGCGAGAAACTTTTCTACTGAGGAAAAATTATTGTACGGTCCGCCGCAGAGCGCAATGCGTTTGCAACTATCAGGGAGTTCTATTCGAAGCATCGGAATTCTGTCGCGAAGACGTGCGTTGTAAGCCATTATTTTCGAGCATAATTCTCTTTTTCCATTAACCTATTGTTTATATTGATGTTTATAAAAAAACAGTGCGGCGGTTAAGCCTGCGAATTGTGCAATGATGAAAGGCGGCGCATGGGCCGGATATATTCCGGAGAAAGTATTGGTGACTGACCGCGCCAAGGTCACGGCGGGATTGGCAAAAGACGTTGAAGAAGTAAACCAATATGCCGCCGTGATGTATGCGCCAACCATATACGGAACGGCCGTGACTCTGTTTTGCGCGCCGTGCAAAATCACAGTCAGCAACCCGAAAGTTGCCACAAATTCGCTGAACCATTGCGACGGTCCGGTGCGAAAATGCTCCGACGCGCTGAATGCCGGCAACTCAAACATGAAGTGCGCGGCAGCGACTCCCGCGAACGCGCCACTGATTTGCGCGATAATATAGACGGGCGTGGCGCGCCAGGCCAATTTCCCCAATAAAGCCTCGGCAAACGTGACCACAGGATTGAAATGGGCACCGGAATGGGCGCCAAACGCGATTATCAGCGCAATCAATCCGGCACCAGTTGCGGCCGAGTTCGCCAACAGCGCAATGGCGACATTGCCGTTGGCCAGACGCTCCCCCATGATCCCGGATCCGACCACAATCGCCA
>JBAVXA010000321.1:0-2571 GCA_049698095.1 Burkholderiales bacterium | reverse complement strand
GGCAAGGTATTCGAAGCGGTGGAAAAATTTTCCGTCATCAAGACCCTGCAGGCCGTCGAGGATGCCAATATCGTCGTGCTGGTGTTGGACGCGAGCACTGAAGTGGCGGAGCAGGACGCGCACATCGCCGGCTTCATACTGGAGTCGGGACGCGCATTGGTGGTAGCGGTGAATAAATGGGATGGCCTCGAAGAGTCGCGACGCGAGACGGTGAAAAACGATATTTCGCGCAAGCTCGATTTTCTTTCATTTGCCAATTTTCATTATATTTCTGCGCTGACCGGAATGGGTGTGCCGGCAATGTTCAAGTCTGTCGACAGCGCTTTTGCCGCCGCGATGGTTCGTCTGCCTACGCCGAAACTGACGCGCGTTTTAATGGACGCGGTGCAACAGCATCAGCCGCCGAAAGCAGGCCCGTTCAGGCCCAAGCTGCGCTATGCCCATCAGGGCGGACATAACCCGCCGCTGGTCGTCATTCATGGGACCGCCGTCAATCACATCGCTGAAACCTACAGGCGCTACCTGGAGCATAAATTCCGCGACGTGTTCGAACTGCGCGGCACGCCTTTACGCGTGCAGTTCAATCAGGGGGCGAATCCGTTTGCGGGACGAAAACCCCCGCCGCTGACGGAAAAAGAAGAAAACACCGCGCGCCGAAAGCGCCGCCGTGGCAGAAAGATGTTTGGCGGATATTGAACCACAACAGCCGGTTATCGATTTGGCACAAAATTTTATTTGTCGCCGGCTAAACTTTATGGGTTAATTACAATCCCACGTACTTGGAAAGTATTTGCGATTTGCTTGCTTATCGCGAAATAGTTTCTAATATGCAATAACAACCCGGCCGCTAACGGCGGCATATAATTGGAGAATAATATATGAGTACCAAAGGGCAATTGTTACAAGACCCATTCTTGAATGTGTTGCGTAAAGAGCACATCCCGGTTTCCATCTATTTAGTCAATGGAATCAAGCTTCAAGGCCAAGTCGAATCGTTCGACCAATACGTGGTGTTGCTAAAAAATACCGTGACCCAAATGGTTTACAAGCACGCCATTTCCACCGTCGTTCCCGCGCGTCCGGTTAGCGTTCCTTTTGATCCGCCGGCAGGTTGATGCAACTGCGCAAATCCTGCCCGCTTCGGAGTCGTCAAGAAGGTGCATGCCCATCATTGGTAATCTGAGAGCATTTTCGCCTGCACCCGCCGGTTTTCCGGCAAATATCGCTCATGTTTGATCGTCCGGGGAGCGGCGACAAGGCCGTACTGGTGAGCCTCGATTTTGGCACGCCGGATCACGCCGATAGTCTTGATGAACTGAAACTGTTGTCGGACAGCGCGGGCGTGAAAGTCCTGGGCGTGCTCGCCGGAAGCCGGGCAAAACCCGATCCGTCTACGTTTATCGGCAGTGGCAAATTACTCGAAGTGGGCGAGGCGATCGAAGGTCTCAACGCCAATCTGGTCATTTTCAACCACAATATTTCCCCGATCCAGCAGCGCAACCTTGAGCGCGATCTCAAGGTACGCGTACTTGACCGTACAAACCTGATTCTCGATATTTTCGCGCAGCGCGCGCGTAGCCACGAAGGCAAATTACAGGTCGAGCTGGCGCAGCTTCAGCACCTGAGCACGCGCCTCGTACGCGGGTGGACTCACCTGGAGCGGCAAAAAGGCGGTATCGGCATGCGCGGCCCGGGCGAAACGCAATTGGAGACCGACCGTCGCCTGATCGGAACGCGCATCAAGTTTCTGCAGGAGCGCCTTAAAAAAGTCCGGCGGCAGCGAATTACGCAGCAGCGCGGGCGCCGCCACGGCGGCCTGATGAACATCTCGCTGGTCGGTTATACCAACGCAGGCAAATCAACGCTTTTCAATCGGCTTACCAAATCAAAGACGTATGTTGCAGATCAGTTGTTTGCAACGCTCGACACCACTTCGCGCAAGCTTTACCTTGATCCGCAACATTCCGCCGTCATATCGGATACGGTCGGTTTTATCCGCCATCTGCCGCACACGCTGGTGGCTGCGTTTCGCGCCACGCTGGAAGAAACGGCCAGCGCAGATTTGCTGCTGCACGTAGTAGACGCGGGCAACCCGCAACGCGGTCAGCAGATTGAGGAAGTAAATTCCGTTTTGGCGCTGGTCGGCGCGGCGCAAATACCGCAAATCCTGATTTACAACAAAATCGACACTCATCCGGAATGGCAGCCTGGGGTCGAATATGACGAATATGATAGAATTATCGCAGTTCGCGTCAGCGCACTTAACGGCATGGGAATGGATCTGATTCCCAAAGCCTTGTTGAGTTGGGCGGGAGCGAAAGCGGATTTCGCCGGCCGGACATCTGGCGCGGAATCGGCTTCCGAACCAGCGGCTTATTTGGCAGACTAACAGGACTTGAATTCAACGAATTATCGGATAACAACATGGCGCTTAATGATCCCCAGTGGGGAAAAAAGAACAATGACGGCCCGCCGGATCTGGACGAAATCTGGCGCAAATTCAATGAGAAGCTCAGAGGATTATTCGGCGGCAAACGCGGTGGCGGGTCTGCCGGCGGCTCAGGCACAAAT
>JBAVXA010000320.1:0-7099 GCA_049698095.1 Burkholderiales bacterium | reverse complement strand
ATGGTGTAGTGAAGTTGAAATCAGAACGAGACATAATTATTTAATAAAACCATATAGTTATAAATTCTATGTAGGGTGGGCAAAGCGTAGCGTGCCCACGCGGGAATACATTCAGACCTAAGCGGGTACTAGCGTAGCTACATTGCCAGGATTGCCATTTATTATGCTGGGATAATTTTCTCAATAGATGAGTTTAGCGCATCACCGCGTGGGCACGCTATCGCTTTGCCCACCCTACGGAATGATTAAGTGAAAGATAACTAAACGATTCAAGTAAGAAATATCTGATAGAGTTTTAATATTGCCGTTAAAAAAATCGAAAAATTCCTCAGCCAGCGCCATAACATCTACATCGACATCGACTGGCACATCATGCCGCCCCTCATCTTGAACCAAGCCAGCCTGTTCATGAAAGAAGGCATCCCGCGTGCCTACGTCGGTTGGGCGCTGGTGAATGACGACGTCCAACAACGACTAGCCCAAGGCGATACGCGTCTTGCCCCGCGCGAATGGAAATCCGGCAATAACTTGTGGCTCATCGACCTCGTCACCCCGTTCGGCAGTCCCGAAGAGGTAATCAAAGAACTGCGCGAACAACTGTTCCCCACCCAATCCATCAAGGCTGCGTTGCTCAACCCGAAAACCGGCAAGCTGCAACGCCTGGAATGGCCGGCGGTGAATCCGGCGAGTCATTAAGGTGAAATGAATAAGATTGAATCAAGATGAATATAAGGAGCGCCCACGTAGCCCGTAAAAAGTAGCCTGTCATTCTGAGCAAAGCGAAGAATCTGCTGTTGCGGTGAGGCAAAAACAAAAGCAGATCCTTCACATCGTTCAGGATGACAAACGTTCTATGGCGCGCGAACGCGCGCTAACATAGAAAATATAACTAATTGATTATATTAAATAATTTACAATGCATCGCGAGTGCGCGACAAGCGCCCTAAGAGAGGACTTATGCTTGGATTATTGTTTTTTTTTATTCTTGGCCTATGGGCGCTGGTGTTATTTTGCCTCGGCTACTTCCTCTCGTTTCCGATCAAGCACAAAGGCATCCGCCTGGTGATAGGTATATTGGTCGCTGTATTTTGTTACCAATTGCCGGTACGCGATGAGCTCAAGGGCAAGGAAGAGTTTGAGGCTTTGTGCAAAACCGGCGGCGTGTATCAAATCTCGCCTAAGGCGGAGGGAAAGAAGTTTGATTTGATATCACAAGGCTCTCCAAAAAAAAGATTATCAGGTTTCTCCATACCTATAGAAGAAATGAATATAACTTACACTGATGCAGCGACTGGCGAAGTCATCGCGACCGTCAACGCCTATTTCGCTAAGGGCGGCTGGCTAGTCCAACACGGCTTTGGTCTGATGTCACAAACCAACCCGCTGTTTGTCCGTAGCCAGTGTTTTCCCTCAGATAAAGAAGCTGCCCGCATTCAACGTATTACTAACAAGATAGTCAACTAAAGGAAAAATCATGCCAACAAATTCAATCCATGACGCTTTCATTAATGCTTTTATGGCAGCAAGCGTAGGGTGGGCAAAGCGCAGCGTGCCCACGCGGAACCAACTGTTGCGATGGCCAAACAGAAAAGCAGATCCTTCACTTCGTTCAGGATGACAAAGGTTCTATGGCGCGCGAACGCGCTCTAACATAAAAAATATAACTAATTGATTATATTAATTTATTTATGATGCCTCGCCTGTGCGCGCAGCGCATAAAAAAGGAGTGGTTTGATGTGGTTCATTGATTGTTATGGCCCTCGCGCAATAGATCTCGTGCAACTTGACCTAGGCAAACAGAATCAATCAACTCTCGATCGGACGGTTGAATATCGGAGCGCAGCATGACCGGGATCCTATTGATTGGCGTAGTAGGCGCGTGGCTTATGGCGGCGATTGTCATGGGAGCCAAGATAGGCGACAAACTGAACCCGCCTTGGCTCAGGACCCCCGCCGCATTATTACTCATGGCGATTTTGATCCCGCTGCCGGTGGTTGATGAAATTATCGGCGGGTGGCAGTTCAGAGCGCTGTGCGATAAATATGCCGTGCAATATATTGATGAGAAAAATGCGCGAGATCGAAAAGTAGTTTATGTGCCAAGAGGAAATGATCAATACGCAGAAGGAACGGCTGTACGTATTAGGATTGATCCATGGGTTTACCAAGATGCAGAAACTGGCAAAACACTTGTCAGCTACCACTCAATAGAAGCGAAGGGAGGGTGGTTCATTCGCTCGCTAGGAATTTCAGAAACGAGTAGCCCGTTAATATTTAACGGCTACTGCGCACCAGACAACCAAGATGACTTCAAGAAAAAATTTAATATTACCGTTACTAACTAAGGGGGAAATCAAATGACAACGATTCATGATGCCTATATCAATGCTTTGCTGGCTGACGCTACTTACGCATTCAAAACAAATCGCGATAATATTTCTGACTTGCCACTAATCGATGCGCTCAAAGACCGCATGACCCTCCCGCAAGCCACCTACCTCGCCGACAACTTCACCATGGTGACGCATACCGATGCCGATGACTTTGCCGGAAGCGGCTTTGATGCCACCGCGTGGAAAGGTAACGTAGCATGCGTAGGGTGGGCAAAGCGCAGCGTGCCCACGCGGAACTACATTCAGACCTAAGCGGGTACTAGCGTAGCTACATTGCCAAGGTTGCCATTTATTATGCTGGGATCATTTTCTCAATAGATGAGGTTAGCGCATCACGGCGTAGGCACGCTATCGCTTTGCCCACCCTACATTTTTTCTTTACGCTATAGTCACGCCGCCGTCGGCGACGATCATCTGCCCGGTGATATAGGCGCCAGCCTCGCTGGCGAGAAACACCGCGATGCCGCCGATGTCTTTCGGGTCGCCTATTCTGCGCAGCGGCGTTTTCATTTCCGTCGCTTTTCGCATTTTTTCGTCTTCCCACAATGCGCGGGCGAAATCGGTTTTGTTGAGTCCCGGCGCGATACAGTTGACGCGGATATTCTGCGGCCCCCATTCGACTGCGAGATTGCGCGCGAGCCCGGCGTCGGCGGCTTTGGAAATACCGTATACGCCGATAACGGCATTGCCGTGCAACGCCGCGATGCTGGAAACAATGATAATACTGCCGTCTTTACGCGCAGCCATTTGCGGCGCAACCATATTGACCAGCCAGAAATTGCTGCGCAAATTGGTACCCATGACTTTGTCGAACGCCTCGTCGCTCACCTGCGACATCGGCCCGTAGACCGGGTTGATCGCGGCGTTGCACACCAGCGAATCGATGCGCCCCCATTTTTCCATCGTGATATCGACCAGCTTCCGCAATTCCTCCTTATAAGAGATATTGCAGGCCACCGCAATCGCTTCGTAGCCTTCGTCGTTGATCTCTTTCGCGACTGCATCGCATACATCTTTTTTGCGGCTGGAGATGACGACTTTGGCGCCGGCACGCGCCATTTCCTCGGCGATGGATTTGCCGATGCCGCGGGTTGAGCCGGTGATCAGTGCAACTTTTCCAGTGAGATCAAACATAGGCGTCCTTTTTCATTTGCGCGATAAACAGTTATAAAAAACTCGGCGGCGGTTGAAAGCCGCCGGTGACGTCCTGCATCAAGCGGGCGAATTCGATGGTGGTGAAATCCTCCAGGTACGGGCCGATGATCTGAATCCCGACAGGTAATCCGTTTGCCGCTATCCCGGCCGGTGCCACAGTCGCGGGCAGGCGCGACATGGTCGCGAGGCTGATCCAGCTCATCTGCTCCCAGTACCAGCGCGGCTTGCCGTTGATTTCGATTGTGCGCGCGATCATGTCGTCGCTATGTTGGTGGCCAAATGCGCACACCGGGTTGACCGGACAAAGCAATACATCGTACCGACGGAAAAATGCCTGCCATTCGGCGCAGGTATGCTCGCGCGCCTCGTTGGCACGCAGCCAGTCGCGGTGGCGCATCGTGGCATAACGTGCCATGCGCGCACGCGGGCTGTGGTCGTCGGGTTTCAGGCTGTCGGCGAGTTGTACTAATTTCTGAAATTCCGCCTGCGGCAGTCCGGCGAGGCTTACCGGCCACAACAGCCGCAGATAATCGTTGAATGCCTTGTCGAGCGTGAAGTTGGGTTTCGTTTCGTCCACTTGCACGCCCGCGTTGCGCAGTGCGGCGACGGTCGTTTCCAGCTGCGCCTGCACCGGCTGGTCAAGCGGATAGTCGTCGTCGTAAAGCCACAGCGCCACTTTGAACTGCTTCAATGTTTTGTGGCGCGGCGGCGGCAATTGCAGTTTCCAGGCCAGGCCCTTGTCGTCCAGCGGCCCGGCGGTGAGCCTGAGCGCGAGTGCGAGGTCTTCCGCGCTGCGTGCCAGCGGGCCCATCACGCCCAGGTCCGCTTCGCCCAAGGTTCCCGGCGGACCGGGTATGTGTCCGCGCGGCGGAATGAGGCCCCAGGTCGGCTTGTGTCCGTAGACCCCGCAAAAATGCGCCGGCGTGCGAATCGAGCCGCCGATGTCGCTGCCGATTTCGAATGCTGTGAGTCCGGCTGCGACTGCAGCAGCGGCGCCGCCGGAGGAACCGCCTGGCGTGCAGGAAAGGTCCCACGGATTATTCGTCACTCCGAAAATTTCGTTGTAGCTTTGCAGATCCGCGGCGAACTCGGGGACGTTGGATTTGCCGATGATGACGGCGCCCGCGTCAATCAGGCGCTGCACCGCGACGGCGGTATTTTTTGCTGTGTAATTTTCATACTGCTTTGCGCCTGCGGTGGTGCGCAAGCCGGCGACTTCAAACGTGTCCTTGACCGTCATTGGCACGCCATGCAATTCGCCCGCTCTGTCGCCGCGCTTCAACACCGCATCGGCGCGATCCGCCATTGTGCGCGCCGCGTCGGCGGCCAAAGTCACCACGGCATTCAACGCAGGGTTATATTTTTCGATGCGTGCCAAATAGGCATCAAGCAATTCGCGGCTGCTGATCTGCTTTTCGCGAATCATGCGCGCAAGTTCGCTGGCTGATTTAAAGGCTAACGACATTATTTTATAACTTATTGATTATAATTAATTATTGCTTTTTTGGTTGCAGCGGCGCGGCGCCGAGATGCATGCCGCTATCGACCAGAATGGTTTCGCCCGTCACCAGACCCGCACCTTCGAGCAGCCATACCGCGACACCGGCGACATCTTCCGGTTTGGCGGAGGCGTGCAAAGGCGTGGTGTCAATATACTGCTGGCGATAGTTCTCATATCGCTCCTCGCCTAATCCTTGTTTCAGCCAGCGGCCTTCGATAAAGCCCGGACACACCGCATTGACGCGTATTTCCGGCCCCAGTGCGCGCGCAAGCGATTTGGTCATGGTGTTGAGCGCGCCCTTCGACGCCGAATAGGCGACCGATGAGCCGTTGCCCATAAGACCGGCGATGGACGACATGTTCACGACGGCGCCGCTGCCCTGTTTGCGCATCGCCTCCGCGCAGGCGCGCACCATCTGGAACGCCCCGATGACATTCACCGAATAGATGTCGATAAAATCCTGCGCATCAAGCGCCTCAAGATTCGCGTGGTCGACGAACTTGGTTTTCCCCGCATTGTTGATCAGGCCGTCGATGCGGCCCCATTTATCCAGCGCTGCTTTAGCCATGCGCCGGCAATCGGCATCGATCGCGACATCGCCCTGAACGACTATCGCTTCGCCGCCCAGCGCGGTCAGTTGTTGCGCGACGCTTTGCGCTTCGGCTTTGCTTGAGCTGTAATTGATGACCACCCGGCTGCCTTTGCTGGCAAGCAATAATGCGCACGCTGCACCCACGCCGCTGGACGATCCGGTAACGATGACCACGGCGTTTTTGAGTTCCACGATTTTTTTCCTTGGCGAGTGTTTGCTTCAGGACTGTAGCCGCTTTCCAAAATCCGCGCAATCCGTTTTGCTGCGTAGCAGCTTTGACCCGGCGATACGCCGTCGCTATACTCGAACCAATCATGCCAGTGCGCATTCCGGCGAATAAATTGAGGAGAAAAACATGCAACCGCGTTATTTCGATTTTTGGCCCAAGGGCGTCCCGCAACAACTCGCGCTGCCGGAAACCACGATCTATTACAACCTCGAAGTCTCGGCGACGCGTTATCCGCGCAAACAGGCGATTTCGTATTACGGCGCAGCACTGAGCTACGCCGAGCTCAAAATACAGGCCGATCATCTCGCCGGTTTTCTGCAGACCAATTGCGCCGTTAGAAAAGGCGACCGGGTGATTTTGTATATGCAAAACAGCCCGCAATTCGTCATCGCCTATTACGCCATTCTGCGCGCGGATGCAGTGGTGGTCCCGGTAAATCCGATGAACCTGACGGACGAGCTCAAACACTATGTCAGCGATTCCGGCGCGCGCGTGGCAATTTGCGGACAGGAACTGTTTCCGCGCATTGGACCGCTGCTCGGGCAGGGCATCGAGAAAATCATCGTCGCCAATTACGGCGAATACGTTGCCGACCAGTCCGATCCGAGCGTGCCGGATTTTATCCGCATGCAGACGCAGAACCCGAACATTGCCGGCGTTACAATGTGGCGCGACGCGCTCGCCGCCGGACGCGTGCCGGCGCCGTGGCTCGCACAGCCCGACGATATGTGCGCCATGCCGTATACATCCGGCACTACCGGCAAGCCGAAAGGCTGCATGCACACGCATCGTACATTGATGGCCACCGCGTCGCTCTACGGCGTCTGGTCGGGCGGAACGCCGGAAGATTCGTCGCTCGCGGTAGTACCGTTTTTTCATATCACCGGCATGCAGGTGTTGATGAATGCGCCGATTTACATCGGCAGCAAAATGGTCATCATGACGCGCTGGGACAGAGAACTCGCCGCAAAATTAATCGCTAAAGAAAAAGTTACCAGCTGGACCAACATCCCGACCATGGTGATCGACATGCTGGGCAGCCCGAATGTCGGCAATTTTGATTTCAAGAGCCTGCGCCATATCGGCGGCGGCGGAGCGGCGATGCCCGAGGCGGTGGCGAAAAGATTGTTCGAGCTCACCGGTCTGAAATATGTGGAAGGCTACGGCCTCACCGAAACCGCGGCGCCGACGCACAGCAATCCAGCCGATAATCCGAAACGCCAATGCCT
>JBAVXA010000319.1:0-8359 GCA_049698095.1 Burkholderiales bacterium | reverse complement strand
GGCGAGCAGGCCCTCGATAAACATGCTGCCGCCGATGAGTTTCCCCATCAGGCTGCCGACGGCCTTGTAGTCGCCGAAAGACACGAGCGAGCCGAAATCCTGGTAGTGAAAATCGGTCAGCGCACTGCCGTTAATACGGGATTTGATCGATTTGACGAGGTGGCTGGCCTGCTGATGTGCCGATTGCGCGCGCGGCGGAATAGTGGCGGGCCTGTCGGGCGTGGATTTTTCCGGCCACGGGCAGGAGGCGCAATCGCCGAAGGAAAAAATATTGGCGTCGAGCGTAGTCGCCAATGTTTGCTGAACAATAAGTTGATTGATGCGATTGGTTTCCAGGCCGTCAAGCGTGGCAAGGATATCCGGCGCTTTGATGCCCGCGGCCCATACAATTAAATCGGCGTGGATGTTTTTTCCGCTTGCCGTATGTACGCTGCTGGATGTGACCTCGGTGACTTTTTCATTTACCAACACACCGATATTCTTTTGCAGCAGCAGCTCATGCGCCGACTCGGCGACTCGATCGGGTAACGGCGGCAATACGCGTGCCGCGGCTTCGATGATGGTAAGTTTGACGTTTTCCGCCGGGTTAAGATTATTCAGCCCGTAACTCGCGAGTACATCGGTGGTGTTGCGCAATTCCGCGGACAACTCAACGCCGGTCGCGCCGGCGCCAATAATCACCACATTGACCTCCGCGTCGGGGGTTTTTTGCGCATTCACTCGTACGCAGGCGGCGACGAGTTTGCGGTGGAATTTTTCTGCCTGCTCCGCAGTGTCGAGCGCCAGCGCGTGTTGCGCCACGCCGGGAATGCCGAAATCGTTTACTGTGCTGCCGATGCAAATCACCAGCGTATCGTAATGTAGAGTCCGAACCGGCAGGATCTCTTCGCCATCATCGTCGATCAATGCGCCAATGCGGATCTGTCGGTTTGTCCGGTCGAGGGCTTGCAATGCCCCGCGGCGGAAATTGAAATGGTGCCAGCGAGCCTGCGCGAGGTAGTCAAGCTGGTGTGCATGGATGTCCATGCTGCCTGCCGCGACCTCATGTAACAACGGTTTCCATAAATGCGTGGCATTTTTATCGACCAAGGTGACGTCTGCAATATTTTTTTTGCCGAGGGAGTTGCCAAGGCGCGTGGCAAGTTCCAGCCCGCCGGCCCCGCCCCCAACAATAATGACGCGGTGTTTTTCCTTGCTTTGTGGGATGGCGCTGTTGTTCATGTTCTTATACCTGATTTGGAACGAACATCTTACCCTTTCCTGCCAACGGAAAAAACTGCTTCTCTCGACAATTGAAGTGGCGGATAGCGTTCAAAGTTTGCTTGGCGCTGGTTTTTGCTCATGCTAACGTGATGCCATCGCAGCATCAGAGGGAACAGAGTGAAACACGCGAATGACGGACAGTGCCCGTTAACGGGGCTGGTGCTAACCGGAGGTGGGGCGCGCGCGGCATATCAGGTCGGCGTGTTAAAAGCGATCCTGGAATTGCAACCTGATCCAAAGTGTAATCCATTTCCGATAATTTGCGGGACGTCGGCTGGTGCCATCAACGCGGCTGCCCTTGCTTGCCACGCTAGCGACTTCAGCCAAGGCGTGCAATATTTGCGTGGCATATGGGAAAATTTTCATGCGCACGAAGTTTACCGGTCTGACCCGGTCGGTATCGCCATAACTGGCGCGCATTGGTTGGGAGCGCTTATGCTGAGCTGGGTTATACGCAGGACACCCAAATCCTTACTCAATAATGAGCCGCTGGAAAAATTGATCCGTGATGGCCCCAAGCTTGAGCGGATCGGGCAGGCCATTGACGAAGGGGCTTTGCGCGCAATTTGCATCACTGCATCTGGTTATTCGTCCAGTCAAAGCGTCAATTTTTACGACGGTATCGAAACCATCAAACCTTGGACGCGCCATGCGCGCACCTCCAGCCGTTGCAAAATTACGGTCGAGCACTTGATGGCGTCGAGCGCGATCCCGTTTATATTTCCAGCGGTTAAGGTGGATAACGAATTTTTCGGTGACGGATCCATGCGACAACTTGCTCCGATCAGCCCTGCGATTCATTTAGGGGCAACAAAAATATTGGTGATCGGCGCGGGCCGCATGCGTGAGCCTGAGCAAACCAAAAACCACAATGCATCATATCCGTCTTTGGCGCAGGTTGGAGGCCACGTTTTGTCGTCCATTTTTTTGGATAGCCTGAATGTTGATATTGAACGGGTGCAAAGAATAAATCACACGTTGTCTTTATTGCCCGAAGAAAAGCGCGCCGACGCTGCATTGCGTCCAGTCGATATTCTGGTGATTGCGCCTTCAGAACGGCTTGATACCTTGGCGGCCGCACATGTCAATAGCTTGCCATGGGCGGTGCGTGCATTGATGCGCGGCATTGGCGCAATGAACAGCAAAGGCTCGGCGCTGGTCAGTTATTTGCTATTTGAATCCGACTATACCCGCGCGTTGATAGACTTGGGTTATCACGACACCATGCGCCGACGCGAAGAGGTTCGGCAATTTTTGGGCCTAGATCAGGTTAACGAAAGAATTGTCTAAGATATTGATTATATTTAATTATTTAGGCATAAACGGCACCAAGGTTTGAAGTAAAGGCGTAAACACCTTTGGTGTGCCGCAGACCAGATTACCGCTTTCCAGCCACGAATCTTTTCCATGCAAATCGGTAATCAGCCCGCCTGCTTCCTGCACCAGCAGAGAGCCAGCTGCCATGTCCCACGGGGCGAGGCCCATTTCCCAGAATCCGTCCAGCCGACCCGCCGCAACGTACGCCAGATCGAGTGCCGCCGAGCCGGGGCGGCGCAAGCCGGCGGTTTTTTGCGTGAGGGATTTGAACATGCTGATATAAGTGTCAAGGTGCGCGAAGTCGCGAAATGGAAAGCCTGTGCCAATCAGCGAGTCTTTGAGCTCGCGCGTTTTCGAAACGCGTAACCGATGTTCGTTCATGTATGCGCCGCGCCCGCGCGAAGCGGTGAAGAGCTCGTTGCGCGTCGGGTCGTAAACCACCGCCTGCGTGATAATGCCTTTTTGCTGAAGACCGATGGATACGCAATATTGCGGAAAACCATGGAGAAAATTGGTCGTGCCGTCGAGCGGATCGATAATCCACAGATATTCGGACTTGATGGCCTTATTTTTACCGGGAGACTCGCCGCTCTCTTCTGCTAGAATTCCATGGTCGGGATAGGCTTCGCGCAAGGTGCCGATGATGGCGTCCTCTGCAGCGCGGTCGACTTCCGAAACGAAATCATTGTGATGTTTGCTGGTCACGGTCAGCTTGTCGAGGTCGAGCGATGCGCGGTTAATTATCGAGCCGGCGCGTCGAGCTGCTTTCACAGCAATGGATAGCATGGGATGCATGATGAACTCAGTAGATGAAAAGAACGGTTTATCGAGGTCGGATGAATTATCATTCGACCAAACACAATTTTAATATGAATTCACCCGCTCCGCTCAACCAAATCCGCGTAGTTCTAAGCCACACCAGCCACCCCGGCAATATCGGCGCGGCCGCGCGGGCGATGAAAACCATGGGATTGTCGCAGCTTGTCCTGCTGAATCCGAAAAAGTTTCCCCATCCCGACGCCGATGATCGCGCCACCGGCGCAGTGGATTTGCTCGAACGCGCGCAAGTGTGCGCGCAATTGGATGATGCGCTGCAAAGCTGCGTCCTGGTTGCCGGGGTAACGGCGCGACGCCGCGATTTGTCGCACCGCATGGTTTCTGTGCGCGAAGGCGCACAGCAGTTGGTGCAGGAATCTTCCGTCGGTCCGGTTGCCTTGTTGTTCGGTACCGAAATGTCCGGCCTGACCAATGCCGAATTGGATAAATGCCAATTGCTCATCACCATTCCGGCCAACCCTGAATTCAGCTCGCTCAATCTTGCGTCGGCAGTGCAGATCGTCGCTTACGAATTGCGCATGGCAACGGCGTTGGGCACATTTATCGACGCGAACGACCAAGAACCCGCCACGTTCGAGCAAGCAGAATATTTCTACGCGCACCTGGAAAAAGTGATTATTGATATCAACTTTCTCGACCCTGATAATCCGAAGCGCATGATGCAGAGACTACGGCGCTTGTTTGCGCGCGCGCGGCTGGAGAAAAATGAAGTCGATATTCTGCGTGGAATTCTCAGTATGATTGAGCAGAAAACACGCTAAATGGTCAATCATTTATGTTAATGTAACTTATTGAAAATATTGAATTATTTACGTTTATTGGATTGCGGTTTGGAACATGTCTATTTCACAATGGATTAATTGGCTTGATTATCCGCAACGCAAAGAACGACTTTCGTCGGCGCTGAAAATATTGTCAACGATTCATCAAGTCCAGTCGTTTGAGTAATTGCGGGCCCGCTATCACGCCAAAAAATTCAGTAATAAATCATTTATAAAGGAGATCATCATGAACCTGATTCAGATCGCATTACCCTTTGCCATCGCGGCAATTTTTTCCGCTGCGGCAAACGCCCAGACTGCTGCAACTGAAGTGCAGCGCAACGTTAATCAACAGGAACGTATTGAGCAAGGCCTGAAATCCGGTCAGCTCAATACGCGCGAAGCGGCGCGGCTGGAGCGTAAGGAATCGAACATCGAGCGCATGGAAAAAAATGCGCTTAAGGACGGAAAGCTGAGTAATAGGGAGAAGGTTCGCATCGACCGCGCGCAGGATCGTGTCAGTAAAGACATCGCGCGCGAGAAGCACGATGCGCAAACCGGCAATCCGCAATCGGCGTCGTCGCAACGCATGCAAAAGGACGTACAGCGCAATGTCAACCAACAGCAGCGTATCGAGCAAGGCATCAAGTCAGGCGAATTGAACAACCGCGAAGTGGCCAAGCTAGAGGGGCAGCAGGCGCGCGTTAACCGGCGCGAAGCCCATGCCGGTCGTGACGGGTTCGTTGGCAAACGCGAACAGGCAGGAATTCAAAACGCGGAAAACCGCGCGAGCCGCAAAATCTATCGCGAGAAGCACGACGCCCAGACGCGGAAATAGCCGCCCTGCCATAAGAAACACCCGCAGTGGCGGGTGTTTTTTTTGATTTCAGCTAAAGCGGGGGAGTGAGAATTTGGCTTGCAAATGGATGCATCGGCACGAAATGAACTAAATACTTGACTGTTTTACTAGGGTATCGAATAATAACACTTGTAGACTGTAAACAGGGAACCGCAATGTTTACCCGAATCAGAGAAGATATCGCTATTGTATTCGACCGCGACCCCGCGGCGCGTAACAGGCTTGAGGTGCTGACGCTGTATCCGGGCTTGCATGCCTTGCTGTTACACCGCGTATCGCATCGTCTGTGGCTTGCCGGGCTAAAATGGCTCGCCCGCGCGCTGTCGCATTTGTCGCGTTTTTTCACCGGCATCGAAATTCATCCCGGTGCGACCATTGGGCGGCGTGTGTTTATTGACCACGGCATGGGCGTGGTGATCGGCGAGACAGCGGAAATCGGCGACGACTGCACGCTCTACCACGGCGTAACGCTGGGCGGAACATCATGGAATAAAGGTAAACGTCATCCGACGCTGGGGAAGGGCGTAGTGGTCGGAGCGGGCGCAAAAATCATCGGTCCGATTTTGATCGGCGATGGAGCAAAAGTCGGATCGAATGCCGTGGTCGCCAAAGAAGTCCCCGCTGGCGCGACAGCAGTCGGCATTCCCGCGCGTATTCTGGAAAATGGTGTCCCATCGCAGGCAGCCTTCAGCGCTTACGCGCTAAGCGACGATGCCAATGATCCGGTCAATAAAGCCATTGGCGGGCTCGTCGATTATAGCCACCTCAACGACGAAAAAATCGCCTCGCTGATCGCGCGCGTGAAAAATCTGGAGCAGCAACTTTCCGGCGATGATTCCACCGTGGGCGAAGGCTTTCGGCCGAACGTGCGGTCGGCAAAAAATTGACCATGGAACCATTCCACCATATACTTGACTAAATTAGTAGGATAAAGGAATTAGCCATGAGACTGACCACAAAAGGACGCTTTGCCGTCACCGCAATGGTGGATTTGGCCATGCGCGACGATGACGGCCCGGTGACTCTGGCGGGCATCAGCGAGCGGCAAAAAATTTCATTGTCGTATCTCGAGCAGCTATTCGGCAAGTTGCGCCGCCAGGCGCTGGTGGAAAGCGTCCGCGGCCCCGGCGGCGGGTATAGATTGGCGCGGCCAGTCGCGGATGTTTCAATTGCCGATATAATCGTCGCCGTTGACGAGCCGCTCGACGCGACCCAATGCGGCGGCAAGGAAAATTGCCTCGACGATCATCGCTGCATGACGCATGATTTATGGGCAAGCTTGAATGAACATATGTTCGATTATCTCGAGTCGGTCAAGCTTTCGCAGCTGGTGGAAAAACAGAACGCAAAAAAATCTGCAACCAAAACAGTCAAGTTGGTGCCGAACCAGAAGCTTGCGCGTGCCAAACGCAATGCGCTCACTGCGTAATCTAACTTATTGATTTTATTGGACTAAAATGAAACCTATTTATCTGGATTATTCTGCCACCACGCCGGTCGATCAACGCGTCGCGCAGAAAATGATTCCATATCTCACCGAGATGTTCGGCAACCCGGCGTCGCGCAGTCACGCCTACGGTTGGGAAACGGACGACGCGGTGGAAAATGCGCGCGAAGAAGTCGCGAAGCTGGTGAATTGCGAAGCCAAGGAAATCGTCTGGACTTCCGGGGCGACTGAATCGAATAACCTCGCCATCAAGGGCGCGGCGCATTTTTACAGAACCAAGGGCAAGCATCTTGTCACTGTAAAAACCGAACACAAAGCAGTGCTTGATACCATGCGCGAATTGGAGCGCGAAGGCTACGAGGTGACGTATCTCGATGTTGAGCCGAGCGGGTTGCTCGACCTGGAAAAATTCAAGGCAGCACTACGGCCGGATACGATAGTTGCCTCGGTGATGTACGTGAACAACGAAATCGGCGTGATACAGGATATACCCGCCATCGGCGACATCTGCCGCGAGCGCGGAATCATTTTTCATGTCGATGCGGCACAGGCCACTGGCAAGGTCGTCATCGATCTGGAAAAAATCAAAGTTGATCTGATGAGTTTTTGCGCACATAAAACCTACGGGCCGAAGGGGATCGGAGCACTGTATGTGCGCAAGAAACCGCGTGTGCGCCTCGAGGCGCAGATTCACGGTGGCGGTCACGAACGCGGGATGCGCTCAGGGACGCTGGCTACGCACCAGATTGTCGGCATGGGCGAAGCATTTCGCATCGCGCGCGAGGAAATGGCGAGCGAGAACGAACGTATCCGCATGTTGCGCGACAGGTTGCTCAAGGGATTGCAGGATATCGAAGAGGTTTACGTGAACGGCGACATGGAACGGCGCGTGCCGCATAACCTGAACATCAGCTTCAATTTCGTCGAAGGGGAATCGCTGATCATGGGAATCAAGGAACTTGCAGTGTCCAGCGGTTCGGCCTGCACCTCGGCCAGTCTGGAGCCGTCGTATGTGTTGCGCGCGCTTGGGCGCAACGACGAGCTGGCGCACAGCTCTATCCGCTTCACGCTCGGTCGCTTCACCAACGAGCAGGATGTCGATTTCACAATCAAGCTGCTACATGCAAAAATCGGCAAGTTGCGCGAAATGTCGCCGCTTTGGGAAATGTTCAAAGACGGCATTGATCTCAATTCCGTGCAGTGGGCAGCACATTAATATTCAGTCAGGAGAATTACCATGGCATATTCAGACAAAGTATTGGACCACTACGAAAATCCGCGCAACGTCGGATCGTTCGACAAAGACGATGAAGGCGTCGCGACCGGCATGGTAGGCGCGCCGGCTTGCGGCGACGTCATGAAGCTGCAAATCAAGGTCGGAGCGGACGGTATTATCCAGGACGCGAAATTCAAGACCTACGGTTGCGGATCGGCGATCGCTTCTTCGTCGCTGGTGACCGAGTGGGTTAAAGGCAAAACGCTCGACCAGGCGATGCAAATCAAAAACACGCAGATTGCCGAAGAGCTCGCGCTGCCGCCGGTGAAAATCCATTGTTCGATTCTGGCCGAGGACGCGATCAAGGCCGCTATTGAAGACTACAAAAGCAAACATGCACAGCCCGTGGCAAAAGTCGCATAACCGGATAGGTGAACCATGTCAGTGTCATTAACAGAAAAAGCGGCAACGCATATTCAAAATTACATTACCAAGCGTGGGAAAGGCTACGGCCTGCGCCTGGGCGTACGCACGACGGGTTGTTCAGGGCTCGCATACAAACTTGAGTTCGCCGATGCGCCTGCGCCCGAGGACAATGTGTTCGAGAGCCACGGCGTCAAGGTGCTGGTCGACCCGAAAAGTCTGCCTTATATCGACGG
>JBAVXA010000318.1:0-2526 GCA_049698095.1 Burkholderiales bacterium | reverse complement strand
GCTTTAAGCTCGCCGAAATAAAATCATCCAGCAAATCACCATCCAGCACACCCTGAGTGTTACCGACTTCATAGTTGGTGCGCAAGTCTTTGATGCGCGATTGGTCGAGCACATACGAGCGGATCTGATGGCCCCAGCCAATATCGGTTTTGCTGTCTTCGAGTTTTTGCTGCGCGTCCTGGCGCTTGCGCAATTCGAGTTCATATAATTTAGATTTCAGCATCGCCATGGCTTCGGCGCGGTTGCGGTGTTGCGATCTGTCGTTCTGACATTGCACCACAATCCCGGTCGGGTTGTGGGTAATGCGTATCGCTGAGTCGGTTTTGTTAATGTGCTGACCGCCCGCGCCGGATGCGCGAAAGGTATCGACGCGCAAATCCGCCGGGTTGATATCGACTTCGATCGAGTCATCGACTTCGGGATACACAAACACGCTGGCGAAAGAGGTGTGACGGCGATTGCCCGAATCGAACGGTGATTTGCGCACCAGGCGATGCACGCCGACTTCCGTACGCAAAAATCCGTAAGCGTAATCGCCGGTAATTTTCAGCGACGCGCTTTTGATACCGGCGACTTCGCCGTCGGAGCGCTCCAGCACTTCCACCTTGAAACCCTTGCGCTCGCAATAGCGCATATACATGCGCTCCAGCATCGACGCCCAATCCTGCGCCTCGGTTCCGCCGGAGCCGGCCTGGATGTCGATAAAGCAATTGTTCGGGTCCATCGGGTTGGAAAACATGCGGCGAAATTCCATGTCTTCCACGATGGCGGAGAGCTTATGCAAATCGCTCTCGACGCTGATCAAAGTCGCGTCGTCATTCTCCTCGCGGCCCATGGCGAAAATTTCCTGCGCATCGGCAAGCCCGCTGGTGAGTTTCTCCAGCGTGGTCACGGTCGAATCGAGTAATTTTTTTTCCTTGCCCAGTTCCTGCCCGCGCTTCGCGTCGTTCCAGATCGCCGGATCTTCCGCCAGGCGGCTGACTTCGATCAGCCGTTCTTTTTTGCTATCGAAGTCAAAGATACCTCCGCAACTCAGCCGCGCGCGTGTTCATGTCGGTAAGTTGGTTGGCAATGAGGTTTAAGCGTTCGGCTTCCATGGGGTGCTGTTCGATGAGTTAATTTAGTGGGGGATTATAGCAGGAAGAGGGCGGAATTCGACATCCTGTCATTCTGAACGGAGTGAAGGATCTGCTTTTCGTTTCCGATTTGATACATGTAACAGCAGATCCTTCGCTGTCGCTCAGGATGACAGGCTCCTTCCCCTTAACGGGGAAAGGTTGGGATGGGGTGTAAGTTTCAGTCAGGTTGGCTGGACGGACTATGCTCTGAACGGGAGTGCCGGTGGTAGCCTGGCGGCTGGTCACTTTTTATACTTCGCGAAAAAAATAACCAAAAAAGACGAACCCGGCGCGCGGCCTTTTGTTTTCAGGTTTTGGTTGTCGCCGCTATTTCTGCCGCCTATTGGGCGTCGAGCGCAAACTCGCTGGACCCTTCATATCAAATCTGCCGCGCCGCGTAGTTCATACATGTACTCGGCGGCCCCCGCCAGGCAGCAAAAATAGCGTCGGCGCTGATGGTTGGAGGGCTGTTCTTTCTTCGAAATGTTAACGCTGTAAAAATGCGTTCTAACATGCTGTCCAATGCTCCACTATCAACTGCAAAGTCTGATTGCCATTATATTCATTCACCGTTAACCGATACGTCGCGCGGATTTGATCCGGCAACAGGTCTGCACATGAAAACAACATCGCCTCGAAGGTGCTGCGGTCTTTTTGCAGTTTGAGTTTAAGGTGTTTTTCGCCAACGATGCGTTGCGATTCGACTTTGAATAAGTCGCAAAATACCGGCGCGGGAAAGCCCTGGCCCCAGACTTGGCTTTCGATTTCTTGCGCAAGCTGCATGGAGGTTTCTTTGGTTGGTAGTTCGCCGTCGGTTTCGATAGTTTTGGTCAGGTCGGCAGGCGAGAGCAGGGTTTGTAGTGCAGCTTCAAACTCTTTGCGGAATTTATCGAAGTCGTGTTCGCGTATCGTAAGCCCGGCAGCCATCGCATGCCCGCCGAATTTCAGAATCAAATCGGGATGTTTTTTCGATACCAAGTCGAGCGCATCGCGCAAATGCAAACCATGGATCGAGCGGCCGGAACCTTTGATTTCACCCTGCATGCCTTTGGCGAAGGCGATCACGGGGCGATGAAACTTATCCTTGATGCGCGAGGCAAGGATGCCGATGACGCCTTGATGCCAGCCTGGGTCGAACAGGCTCAGGCCGAAATTATCTCCCACGTCGAGCCGATCCAGAATCGCCAATGCAGATTCCTGCATGCCTGCTTCAATGTCGCGTCGCTCACGGTTCAGGGCATCGAGTTGTTGCGCCAGTTGCAGCGCGCGCGGCATGTCGTCGGTAATCAGGGCTTCGATGCCAAGCGACATGTCGTTAAGGCGTCCGGCGGCATTCAGCCGCGGGCCCAGCATGAATCCCAAGTCATACGTGCCGGCACGCCGCGCGTCGCGTCGCGCCACCTGAAGC
>JBAVXA010000317.1:0-1628 GCA_049698095.1 Burkholderiales bacterium | reverse complement strand
GCTTCGATGTCCGTCGCACCATGAAAAAATCCGCGCACCAATTGGTATTGTGCGGCGCGCATATCGCGCATGCGGCGCAATACGTGCGCCAGCGGCAGGCCTAGCAATAACATGGTGTGGGTGGCGAGCATCATCGATCCTTCGAGCACTTCCGGCACAATTTCCGTCGCTCCGCGCAGGCGCAGGTGTTCGAGGTCGGTGTCGTCGTAGGTGCGCACGATCACCGGCAATTCCGGCCGCAGGGCCTGCACGTGGGCGAGGATTTTCTCCGCCAGTTTTGTATCGGCAAGGCTCACTACCAGCGCCGATGCGCGCGCCAGTCCCGCCGCCATCAACACTTCGCGCCGCGATGCGTCGCCGTAAACCACCGAATCGCCCGCCGCCGCCGCCTGCTTGACGCGTGTCGGATCGACATCAAGCGCGATAACGGAAATTTTTTCCTGCTCGAGAAAGCGCGCCAGGCTTTGCCCGCTGCGCCCGTAGCCGCAGATAATCACATGGCTCTGTGCCGCCATGCTTTTCGCCGAAAGTTCGGTCAGCGCCATGGCGCGCAGCATCCATTCGCTCTTGGAAAACTTGAGCACGATGCGGTCGCTGTGCATCAGTATCAACGGCGATAACATCATCGACAGCAACATCGCCGCGAGCACAATCTGCGTTATTTGCTCGGATAACAATGCGTTAGTGCTTGCCAGGGACAGGAGCACAAAACCGAATTCACCGGCGAATCCCAGCGCCAGCGCGCAACGCATGGATACCGAGGTGTCATTGCGAAATGCTCGCGCCAAGCCGAACACGATGCCGGTCTTGATCACGATGAGGAAGAGCAGCAGCGCCATCACCCAAAGGAAGTTCTGCAGAACCAGGTTGAGGTCAAGCAGCATGCCGATCGTGACAAAAAATAATCCCAGCAAAACGTCGCGGAACGGCTTGATGTAATCTTCAACCTGATAGCGATATTCGGTTTCGGAAATCAAAATGCCCGCCAGAAACGCACCCAGCGCGAGCGACAGCCCGGCCAGGTCGGTTAAGTAAGCGAGCCCAAGAGTCACCATCAATACATTAAGCACGAACAATTCCGACGACTTGGCGCGCGCCACGAGATGAAACCAGCGACGCATCAGGCGCTGTCCGACGAAAAGCAAAAATATCAATATAATTAATGCTTTAACTAACGCAAAGGCGACTGTCGCGGCCATCGCCTGTTTGTCCTGCGACAGCGCGGGAATCAGCACCAACAGCGGCACCACGGCAAGATCCTGAAACAGCAGCACACCCAGGGTCTGCCGCCCATGTGGCGAATTGAGCTGGAGTTTTTCCGCCAGCGTTTTGCTGATAATCGCAGTGGATGACATTGCCAGTGCGCCGCCCAGCGCCAGGCCGGCCTGCCATGACAAACCGAACAGCAGCGCCGCGGCAAGAAACACCAGCAAGGTCGCGATCACTTGCGCGCCGCCAAGGCCGAATACGACGCGACGCATGGAAACCAGTTGCGGCAAACTGAACTCCAGGCCGATACTGAACATGAGAAACACCACGCCAAATTCGGCAAGATAAGTCGTCTCGGCGCTTTCCGGCACAAACCCCAATGCATGCGGACCGGCGACGATGCCGAGTGCGAGATAACC
>JBAVXA010000316.1:0-9533 GCA_049698095.1 Burkholderiales bacterium | reverse complement strand
CAAACCAATATAACCGCAGCAGCAAGACTGAAAGCACCGGGTCTCCCCGCAGCTCGCGCCGTCCATTTCGCAAAATGGGTAAACCAGGATTTGGACTTGGTCGGCCGCATAATCTAGTTTTCGACTTATCTGGTAGTTCAGACGCGTAACCCGTGCCGCTCTTGCTATAAAAACACTTGTAATGAATTTGTCAAAACGCCTCGCCAATTTCTGGCGAGGCGAATAACGTCAACTCCGTCACTTGCCTCGGACCATTCCCATGACAAGCGATACAACAAACAACAACAGGAATATATAGAAAAGGATTTTAGCTATCTCGGCTGCGCCGACCGCAATTCCAGTGAATCCGAATAGCGCGGCAACGATTGCAATCACGAGAAATACAACGGTATAGTGGAGCATTTTCTCTTCCTTTCATTAATTAAAAGTTGAACCGAGTGATTGATAAATCCGAGGCCCATCTAATTGTTACTTGAGCCGCATGTCGTTTTTAACCGACTTCACGCCCTTGACACCGCGTGCCACTTCAACCGCCTTGTTCATGTCATTTTGCGAGCTTACGAAGCCGCTCAATTGAACCACGCCTTTGAAAGTTTCAACATTGATCTCGGCAGATTTCAGAGTTGGTTCTGCGAATACCGATGCTTTGACTTTCGTTGTGATCAATGTGTCATCGATATACTCCCCGGTTCCCTCCTGTGTCGGTGTTGATGCACAGCCGGCAAAAAAGACGATCATGGCGGTCAGGAAAAATATCGGTAGGCGTTTAAGGTTGGTCATGATTTTATTCTCCAATAATTAAAAAATTGTTAAGTTATATAAATATAAAAAAATAAGTACTAAAACAACTGCTGCATTGCTTCCGGAACAACACTTACACTTGCACGTTTCTTGAATCAGCTCTTTAAAAAAGCCTGGGATTGATTTTTATATCTTGCCCATCAACACCAGAATTAGAAGCACCACCAATATCAAGCCCAAACCACCACTGGGACCGTAGCCCCAACTCTTGCTATGGGGCCAGGTCGGGATCGCGCCAAGCAGCATAAGTACCAAAATAATCAGCAGGATTGTGCCTATTGTCATTTTATTTCTCCTAATTTACCGGGCCTGCTTTTATGGCTGCCTGAATCACTTACAGCGGCATTCCATATTGATTGGCAACCCAGTCACTTCTTTTGATTATCGTTCGAAATGCTTCTCGTTTTTAGGTCATCCAGTGATCCATCATTCAGAAGAATCACTGGCACGTCCTTGATGCAAATAATACTCGCTGGAGAAAAGCCGTCTGTGCGCTAGCGAACAAAGATTTGAGTTTCTATTTTTAAAACCTGATCCTGTGATTGTCTTTGAACACGGCAATAAACCTGGTCGGATCGACTCCGCGCTTTGTCCAGTCGACTAAGAATTACCCTTGAAAATCACGCAGATTATGTGTGGCAACGCACCGACTGCATTTTGCCGCAGGGCTAATTTCCTAGTTATCTGAATTCTTAAAAGCGAGCCATTGAAGGGGGATCCGCCTTGAAGAATAAGAACAGACTTTCACGTCGCTGTCCGCAGAGACTGATGGGCAGGCACTTAATGCAGTCTTATTTAAAGGGGAAAATATATGAAATGGAACACGGCGGAAGGTAAATGGCAGATCATTGAGTCTAACTGGAAACAGTTCAAGGGTAATGTAAAGGCCCAATGGAGCAAGCTCACCGATGACCAGATCGATAGGATTGCCGGCAAGCGTGATCTGCTGTCAGGAAAAATACAAATTGCCTACGGGTTTACAAAGGAAGAGGCAGAGGTGCAAATTAGGGGTTTCGTCGATAGAAGCACCGACTTCGCGACGAGAAGTTTTTATGAGTCTAACTGAACTTTCTTCTCAATTTTCTGGCGATCGCATCGTGAACCCTAAGGATAAATCCGTGAGAAAGCAAATCACTACATTTAATCAGCCAGATTTGCCGCGAGCGCATCGCCTTGCAGCAACCTTGCAACCGGAACTACTGCTTCCCCACGATGATTTCCGGCTTGGCGGAGTTGAAGATCTTAGCATGGTTCGCGTTGAGCAGATCGACCTCGAATTTGCGGGAATGAAAAATTTGCTTGCATCAGCCGACACGCAGCTAAAAATCGCTCACGATAAAATAACCAAACTTACGGCGGCGAATTCTCGGGCCAGAAAGAAATTTGAAACTTTCGAGCGCAAGACCGCTGAGGAGCGTTATTTTGCTTTTCATGACGAGTTGACGGGCCTGCCCAACCGCAGGTTGCTGCTGGATCGGCTGCAGCAAGCCATCGCTCAGTCAGAACGACAACAAAAGAAAGTCGCCCTGTTATTGCTAGACCTGGATGGCTTTAAAAGTATCAATGACGGCTATGGACATCAAGCTGGCGACAGATTGCTGCAGCAGGTGGCAGAACGATTGGCCGCTTGTATTCGTACTGGCGATACGGCGTGTCGTTATGGCGGGGATGAATTTGTTGTTTTGCTACCGGAGATTGATGGTCACGAAAATGCCGAAGCCGTGGAGCAGAAAATTCGCACCAAACTTGAGGTGCCTTATGCCATTGCCGGGGAATTGATTTCGATTACCGCTAGCATCGGCTTCGTTATCTGCAAAGTTTCGGGGCAAAATTGTCTTGACCTGATTAGAGACGCTGACGACGCAATGTTTCTTGCAAAGTCGCTGACCAGGAAATGAAGCTGCCCGGTTCGACATACGATGTGGTCTTTAGTCAGGCGTAAATCGCCAATCGCGGGGTAATTCCGTTAAGAACCGTCGCGATTCATTTCATAACGCTCGGCTAATCCGAACTCGATCGAGGAAAAAGAGAATATCGATGAGTTTGCGACACCAGCGATGAATTTTGGTTTTCGTCTTATGTGCGCCAGCGTACCGACAGTAATCCAATTGCGGACCAATCTATCGCTTACTCGCTTGATTCCTGCAAGATCATATTCAGTACAGCGTATGAAATCCGTATCTCAAGCACAAGCGGTTAACCGAATGACCAGAGCAATCTAACTAAAAGGAATTAATTATGGAAACGATGTTCACCAAAAAATCTCCTCATCCACTTATTTGGGTTACGGCAATTGCAGTGATTCTTTTCTCCATGGCGGGATTGGCCGCACTGATGGGTTGGATTCCGACCTCAATCGGCAGCCCATCCGACCAGGTCAAGATTTCCAAAACGCCTGAAAAAACTGTTGTTGCAAAACCGCATAAGGCACCGGTAAATGTTGCCAATAACACCTATACCAAGCCCATCTGTATGGAATGCGGTGTCGTTGAGTCGACCCGTGAGGTCGGCACAGTCGGCACGGCCAGCGGCATCGGTGCAGTTGGTGGCGCAGTGATTGGTGGCGTTCTTGGACATCAAGTTGGCGATGGCCGTGGAAAAGATGTTGCCACGGTAGCCGGTGCAGTTGGCGGTGCGGTTGCGGGCAATGAAATCGAAAAGCGTACGAAATCGACCAGGAGCTACGAAGTCACCGTCCGCTTCGAAAATGGTTCCAGCCGGGTGTTTAATGAAGTTAATTCTGCCTGGCGAAGCGGCGACCGTGTTCGCGTGACTGATGGCGTCATCAGATCAAACGGATAAAGCTTGCAAGCAGTTCGAATTCGCCAGACGGGATTCAAATTTCGTCGGCGAAACGTCGGGAGGAAACAATGACATTATTCACATGGATATTGGTCGGATTGATGATCGGGCTCGTGGCTAACCGACTGATTAACCACACTGCGGGGAACTCGCTGCTAAACATGGTCCTTGGTGTTGCGGGCGCTGTTCCCGGCGGCCTAATTCTGAATCACCTCGAAGTGGAAGGGACAACCGGCCATAACATTTACAGTCTTTTCCTCGCAGTTTCCGGTGCTGTAATGATGATATTCGTTTGTAATGTTCTGATTTTTGGGGGCGGTTTGGGCAAACCTATCAAACGTGACGAAATAGGCAACAGGTGAACTAATCATTTTTCTATTTTTTCCAAAGGAATCGTTATGGACCATCGATTGAAAAGAACTTTAGGGGCTTTATTTGTATTCACGTTAATCGCAATGTCTGACAATGGCATGGCGGTAACGGAGGAAGAGCGCGAATTGGCCAGGGCGGCCATTCCCGACACGACTCCGCAAGAGTTCTATAAAACGGCCATTAGTGAGGCTGGCGGAGCATATAAAGATGCACGAAAAGAATGTGCCGTTTTGTCAAAGGCAGATCGGCAGGCATGTTTGAAGGAAGCCAAATCAGCCTACGATGAAGAGATGGCCAAGGCGCGTGCGCTGATACAGAAGCGCGATCAATAGACTGTGCGGGACGTATCCAAGCTTGGCTCTGTACGGCCTTATAGATTTCAACAGCCGGCGAAGTTGTTAGATAAATCTGAATCAAATCTCGAGAAAAGGTGGATAAAATGGCAAAAGCATCGACATTGACAGACGTCAAGAGCCTGCGCAAACAGGCCCGCAAGGATATCGACGGGGGCGCAGTTACGGCAGGCTACAATGCAGATCGCGAAATGGTGCTCAAATTGTTAAACGAATCGTTGGCCACTGAAATTGTCTGTGTCCTACGCTACCGACGTCATTATTTTATGGCCAAGGGGATACATTCGAAAAGCGTTGCCGATGAATTTCTTGTGCATTCAAACGAAGAACAAGGTCACGCAGACCAAATTGCAGCGCGTATCGTTCAGCTTGGTGGCGAGCCAAACTTTTCCCCAGACGGGCTATCAGCACGTAGCCATGCAGAATATGTAGAGGGCACAACACTTGCGGACATGATCAAGGAAGACCTGGTAGCGGAGCGCATAGCCATCGATAGCTACCGGGATTTCATCGACCTTCTAGATAACAAGGATCCGACTACCCGCCGCATGCTGGAATCCATTCTTGCAATGGAAGAAGAGCATGCTGACGATATGGCTGACTTGTTGCAGGGAATAGCGAAAGAAAGATAATAGGTCGACGGGGAGATCATGGAGGCAAGCGCAGATGTCACGATCGAAATAGGCGTTAATACGCCAACCAGCGAATTTCCAGAGGAGATCGTGGCGGACGAAATTGAGCCGCGGGCGTTCGATATGCGCCAATCGTTGACGACGGTTGGCGTCGTTATTCTTTCAGGTATTGCAGTCATCGGGGCGCTTTACCTTGCGCGCGCATTCTTTATCCCATTACTGATTGGGATTCTTGCCAGCTATACCTTGCATCCGGTTGTTGATTGGTTAGAAGCAAAGCACATCCCGCGTCCTGTGGGCGCTGCGCTGGCGCTGTTCGCGCTTTTAGCTGGCGTCACGTGGGCGTCTTACGCCCTGAGCGGGGATGCAGCGTCGCTTATTGAAAAACTTCCGGAAGCGGCACGCAAAGTACGGCAGCAAGTTAAAGCTGCGCAGCAGGAAGGCCCGACCAAATTGCAAAAAATTCAGGAAGCGGCCACCGAGCTGCAGAGTGCGGCGGCCGATGCCGCAACCGTAAAGCCTGTAACTGTAAGAAGTACTGCGCCGGCTAAGGCGCTGCAAAGCGACTCCGGCGAATGGTTGAAAGACTATATATTCTCCCAGACAACTTTACTGTTTACCGTCGCTGCTCAAGCACCTATCGTTTTGTTACTTACCTATTTTCTGCTCGCGTCAGGCGCTCATTTCCGGCGCAAGGTTGTGCAGTTGGTAGGCCCCTCGCTGTCGCGGAAAAAAGAAGTTGTCCGCATGCTGGATGAGGTCGACCTGCAGGTTCAACGGTACCTTCTTGCGACGCTAATCGCAAACGTGCTGGTGGCCGTCTTCACTTGGCTGACATTTGCGGCACTCGGAATGGACCAGGCAGGCGTTTGGGGGGTAACCGCAGGGGTTCTTCATTTTATTCCATATATTGGACCAGTCTTGTTTGCGCTTGTAAGCGGAATGGCGGCATTCATGCAGTTCGGCACGGCAATTCAGGCGATAACTGTTGGCGGTGCTTCACTGCTTGTCGCCACAGCAGTCGGAACGTTGTTTATGACGTGGCTACAAAGCCGCTTTGCCAGCGTAAATGCTGCCGTACTATTCATCGCGCTGTTGTTTTTCGGCTGGATGTGGGGTATCGCGGGCGTGCTGCTGGGCGGGCCTCTGATTGCCATTGCCAAGGTTATCTGTGACCGTATCGACTCGCTCAAACCGGTCGGAGAATTACTCGGAAAATGAAATTCTCTTTTGTGTACGCTGGCAGACATACGCGCAAAAAGAAATGCGCTAATTTAAATCCCTAAGATCGAAATCTTAGATTTTGTTGGAGCCGCTGGATACAGTAGCTCGGCCAACAATCCGGAAACCGGTATTGTCAGGTTTTTGCCGGTAGCGATAATTAATTATTGAAAGGAAATAATCATGAATTGGGATCGTATCGAAGGTAACTGGATGCAATTCAAGGGCAATGCCAAACAACAATGGGGTAAGCTGACCGACGATCAAATCGAGGTTATCGCCGGGAAACGTGATCACTTGATCGGCAAAATCCAGGAAGTTTACGGGATCACGAAAGAAGCAACGGAGAAACAGGTGAATGATTGGCTCGGTACGTTGAAAGATGTAGAAAAAAATAAGCTTGGCTAGTTGTAACGGAACAGGTTGTGAATAGATCCCCTGTTGGAAGACGTCGTGCCGGCCGGCCGGCTTGGATGCGTGTAGTCGACGGGCAACGCTACGTCGGACAATAGGTGGGTGTTTTCCGGACTGTCAAAAAAAGAAGGGTTAGCTGAACCAGCTAACCCTTCATCATTTTGGCTCCCCGACCTGGACTCGAACCAGGGACCTGCGGATTAACAGTCCGTCGCTCTACCGACTGAGCTATCAGGGAATTGAAGAGGGCAATTATAGCGGTTTTTGCGTTGCAGTCAAAGCAGAGGCTGCACTTTGCTACTTCAGAATCCTGGCAATGGCGTCCGTCACGTAGCCGATATTTTTACCGTTCAATGCGGCGACGCAAATGCGTCCCGTACTTACCGCATATATCCCAAACTCATTCTTAAGCCGGTCAACCTGCTCCGGTGTCAGGCCGGAATACGAAAACATGCCGCGCTGAGCATTGACAAAAGAGAAGTCACGCGCCGTGCCGGCAGATTTAAGTTTACTCACAAATAAATTGCGCATCGATTTGATGCGGTCGCGCATTTCTGCCAGCTCCTGCTCCCAAAGCGCACGAAGTTGCGGATTGTTTAACACCGCAGCAACAATTATGCCGCCATGGGTGGGCGGGTTGGAATAGTTGGTGCGAATGACACGTTTCAGCTGCGACAGGACTTTTGCCGTTTCGTCCCTGTTGTCAGTAATAATGCTCAACGCGCCGACGCGCTCGCCGTAAAGGGAGAAGGATTTTGAAAACGAGCTGGACACAAGGCATGACACGCCTGCGTCGGCGAACAATTGAACGGCTGCTGCATCGGACTCGAGGTTATCGCCGAAGCCCTGGTAGGCGATGTCCAAAAACGGTACCAGCTCGCGCGCTTTGATTGCCGCTACGACTTGTTCCCATTGTTCAAGGCTCAAGTCCACGCCGGTTGGATTGTGGCAGCAGGCGTGCAAAACGACCACTGTGCGCGTGGGCATCGCATTGAGCGCCGCGAGCATCCCGGAAAAGTTTACTCCTTGGCTGCCAGCATCATAATATGGGTAGTTGTTGACTTCGAATCCCGCAGACTCGAACAGGGCGCGGTGGTTTTCCCAGCTAGGATCGCTGATGTAAACCTGCGAATCGGGCAATAATCGCTTAAGGTAATCGGCGCCGATTTTAAGCGCCCCTGTGCCGCCGATGGCCTGTGCAGTGACAATTTTACCTTCCTCAATCAGAGGCGAATTTGCGCCCAGCAACAGCTTTTGCACTGCCTGGTCATAGGCGGCGATTCCTTCGATCGGTAGATAACCGCGCGGCGCGGCAGCCTCGACGCGCGCTTTTTCCGCTTCGCGCACGGCACGCAGCAGGGGAATTTTCCCTTCTTCATTAAAATAGACGCCCACACCCAAATTCACTTTGGTCGGACGAGGATCAGCAATGAATGCCTCGTTGAGTCCGAGGATCGGATCACGCGGGGCCATTTCAACAGCAGAAAATAAACTCATATTTGGCAAACTCACAAGGTCGTGGAACTAAATAAAGAAGACGCTTACAATGTCAGGTGGTTTCAAATCGCCATTCCGCGTTATTTTAGCCCAAACAGAAGATTATTCGCAGGGAAATTTATGGGTAATGTGGTTGTCTTGCCGCTGAAACAATCTGTGCCTGAACCGGTAACTTTTCCGGGCAGCCCCTACCGGTTGCACCAACCCTTTTCGCCGGCGGGGGACCAGCCGGAAGCGATTAGGCAATTGGTGGCCGGTCTGAGCGACGGTCTGCAGTATCAAACCTTGCTCGGCGTAACCGGGTCGGGCAAAACCTACACCATGGCAAATGTTATAGCGCAAACCGGACGGCCTGCTATTGTGATGGCACCGAACAAGACCCTGGCGGCACAGCTATATGCGGAATTCCGCGAATTTTTCCCTGAGAATGCGGTGGAATATTTCGTCTCCTATTACGATTATTATCAGCCTGAGGCGTATGTTCCGTCGCGGGATCTGTTTATAGAAAAAGACTCCAGCGTCAACGAACACATTGAGCAGATGCGCTTGTCGGCGACCAAATCGTTGCTGGAAAGGAAAGATGTCATTATCGTCGCGACAGTATCGGCGATTTACGGTATCGGCGATCCGGAAGATTACTACGACATGCGCATGCTGGTACGCAAAGGGGATAAAACTGACCACCGCGGCGTGATCAAACAACTCACGGCGATGCAATATGAGCGCAATGAAGTGGAATTCAAGCGTGGGATATTCCGTGTGCGTGGGGACGTGATTGATGTATTTCCGGCGGAAAGTTCGGAACACGCTTTGCGTATTTCCTTTTTCGACGATGAAATCGAGAATCTGCTGATTTTCGATCCTTTGACTGGGCAAATTATTCAAAAAATTCAAAGGTTTACTGTATACGCAAGCAGCCATTATGTGACCCCTCGCGACACCACGTTGAAAGCCATTGAAGCGATAAAGAAGGAGTTGTTGGAGCGCAAGGACTTCTTCGCAGCCAACAATAAGCTGCTGGAGCTGCAGCGTATCGACCAGAGAACCTTATTCGATTTGGAAATGCTGAATGAGCTGGGTTTTTGTAAAGGGATCGAAAATTATTCGCGCCACCTTTCCGGCCGTGCACCGGGCGAGCCGCCGCCGACGCTGATTGAATACCTGCCGAAAAATGCGCTGATGTTTATCGACGAAAGCCATGTGACGATTCCGCAAATCGGTGCAATGTATAAGGGCGACCGTGCGCGCAAGGAAAATCTGGTTGACTACGGGTTTCGATTGCCCTCGGCGCTCGACAACCGTCCGCTCAAGTTCGAAGAATTCGAACGCATGATGAAACAGACGGTTTTCGTCTCTGCGACGCCGTCCGAATACGAAGCAAATCATCAGGGGCAGGTGGTTGAGCAGGTGGTGAGGCCGACGGGATTGGTTGACCCGATTG
>JBAVXA010000315.1:0-1879 GCA_049698095.1 Burkholderiales bacterium | reverse complement strand
CTGTTGTGCATCACCGCCGGCACTTTTCCCATAGGGTTAATAGCCAAATATTCCGGCTTGCGCTGCTCGCCGGTTTTTTGATTCAACACATGCAACTTGTAATCCGCGCCGAGTTCTTCGAGCAATGTGAGCGCGCCGGTCGAGCGGGTGTTGGGCGAATGGAATAGGGTGACCCGGCGGTTGGTAATCATATTGAATAACCCATTGGTGAACAGGTCGATTAAGCGGCGGGAGGGTTTTGCGCAAAGCAGGCCACGCCATCGCCCATTTTTACCCAAGGCTGAGCGGAGTCGCCCCATATGCTGACTTGCGGTTGCAGCCATGTCGCATCGTCCAGCGTGCCTGCCTTGACCCAATCCATTGTTGGCGTGGCCGCCACTTCCGAATACACCGGCGAACCGCATTTCGCGCAGAAGTGTCGCAATACCGGCAAACCGCTGCCGCCGGTATCGTTATAAGTAGCAGGCTTGTCGCCGGAAAATTCGAGTGAGCCTTTTGGTATTGCGACCAATATAGAAAAAGACGTACCGGTTTGGCGTTGGCATTTTTTGCAATTACAAATTGCCGTGACCAGAGGTTGGGATTTCGATGTGTAACGCACTGCGCCGCAAAGGCATCCACCAACGATTTGGTTCATGATTATCTCCTCCATGTAGGTTCAGCAGCTATTGTAGTCCGGATGTAACGTTGCGTAACCCGGGCCTGAATGCTTAATAAGCACGAGTCCACTGCATCATCCAATTCTCTTCCCATGTCTTGCCGCTGTCACTTGATGATGCTTGATACCAGCGGCATGAGTTGGGCGTGATCTGGTCCCACACGCCGCGCGAGATCATGGGTTTTTTGTCGTCGTCTTCGTACTCGGAATCCCAGGTCCCTACGCCATTGACGAAACTGCCGTAGGACGGCGGCGGGGTCAGTACGCCGCTTTTAGTGTTCACCCAATAATCCGCCCATAACTTTTTCTCCACATCAAGCAGCCGCAGCCCCATACCGCTGAATTTCCGCGCGGGGATGCGTAGCTCTTCCACACTGGCGATACCGGCCAGCATGCCGACGACAGTGGACCCGCCCTCGAATTCATCCCATTTTTTATCCACCAAGCGGCGGTTTTTGATTTTCCAATTGCCGGTGAGGAAATCGAAATCGCCCGGCTTACCCGTCGCGGCTGGTTTGACTGCGCCTGCAATTGCAACACCTGAGCCAAGTTGACTGGCCGCAGCCAAACCTGCGGCCATTTGTATCAAGGTTCTGCGTTGTAAATCAGATGGGTCGTTAGCCATGTTCTTCTCGGCAAAAAAATTAAATCAAATGTAGGTTGGGAAGAGGCGCAGCTTTTCGCACCGAAACCCAACGAGAGAGAGGTAAATATGCCGCAAATCGTTGGGTTACGCTACGCTCCACCCAACCTACGCGGGCTGTGCTTCATCCAAGTTGCTTTTGTTAGCGACCATGTTTCTTTGTAAGTTTCTTGGCAAGTGCGGCAACCTTTGCTGAGCGCTTATCAATTATTTCTAACAAAGAATGTTCCATGATTTCGAATGCATCAAGTAAATCAGCTTGGCTGACTTCTGACGAATGACTGCCTGCATTGCCGAGCCATTTTAGCGCCATTAACTGGGGACCAAAAGTCGATTTTGTTTTGGCAAAGGCGTCTATTCGAGCATGCAAACTTAAATCAGAATATTTTCCGTTTTTTTCCTTTTTTCGTTTAGGCACACCAAGGTGATTCATAAGTGACTCTAACGCTAATCGAATTCTACCTGCGCATGCGGCCCTATTCGACCAAAATAGTGCAAAGGATTCCCTTCGTTCTGCCTTAACCTCCTCTGGGCATTTTGAGGGGATGTCAATCATGTCGGGCATAGGCAAGCAGTAC
>JBAVXA010000314.1:0-15954 GCA_049698095.1 Burkholderiales bacterium | reverse complement strand
GAGCAATGGAATGCCAAGGTCTCGTTCAGCGAAGCCGTGCAGGAAGGAAAAAACTGGCGCGCGGCAGATATCGTCAGTGAAGCCGAGCAGCTTACCGCTACCTACCGCCTCGTGTCGTCCCTGTCCTTGCCCGATTTCGGCGTTGTCGACTCACGCCCGAGCGGCAAGGACCTGAAATTGCATGCGCAGTGGACAGCGCAGCCAGGTGACAAAAAAGCAGGCGCGCAACCCTCCCCGGATACGCTTGACGCAGTGCTGACCATCGGGGAGCTTAATTACGGTGGCGCGGCTGCTGACGCCGTTCGCTTGCGCGATTTGAGCCTGACGGCAAACGGCCAGATCGACCACGCGCCGGTGAAAATAACCGCGACCGGCAATATCGACGTTATCAATAATAATCAAATCGTGACAAACGAGCCGCTCGACATTCAGTTCAGTTACCAGCCTGCAGGGCTGGCGCTTGACGGATCCGTCGGTCTCCAAGTGAAGCCAGGAACGGAGCCCGAGCGCCTTGATATCAACGCGCCAAAACTTGAGATGAACCTCACGCCGGCAGGTTTGAAAAAGCCGATGAAATTGAGCGGCAGCGTAACCATGAGTGCCGACTTGAAGCGCAAAATCGTCAGCGCTGCTGTGCAGGGCAAGCTCAATGACGCGAAGTTGGATGGCAAGTTCGGCATCGCCGGATTCACCCCGCCATATTATACGTTCGATCTTTCATTGAATCACTTCAATACGATATGGCTTGAAAGCAAAGCGCCGGCGGCGAATGTTCGAAAGGAACTGCCGGATTTGGGCTGGGTCAAGAAGCTGAATGCCAACGGCGTACTGCGTATCGGCGAAGTCGTCTCGACCGACAGGCGCGCGACTAGCGTGCGCATCGATGTAAAATCCGAAAAGGTGAATCAGGTTATGCAAAGGGATAACCGTTAATCATGAGCGAATTCGCGCAAAAAATCATCGATTGGCAGCGCGAGCAAGGCCGTCACGATTTGCCCTGGCAGGAGACCCGCGACCCGTATCGCGTATGGCTATCGGAAATCATGCTGCAACAAACGCAAGTCAGCACGGCGATTCCCTATTACCGGCGTTTCCTGCAACATTTTCCGAATATTGCAGCGCTGGCTGCTGCCAGCGACGACGCAGTGATGGCGCAGTGGGCCGGGCTTGGGTATTACAGCCGTGCGCGTAATTTGCACAAGGCGGCAGTTAAAATCGTCCACGACCATCGGGGGAAGTTCCCGAAAAAATTCAACGACATCGTTGCCTTGCCGGGAATCGGCCGTTCGACTGCCGCTGCAATCAGCGCGTTTTGTTTCGGCGTGCGGGCCGCGATTCTTGACGGCAACGTCAAGAGGGTGCTGGTGCGTTATCGCGGCATTGACGGATATCCGGGAGAGAAAAAAGTTGAAACACAATTGTGGCTCGAAGCGGAAGCACTCCTGCCGTCCAGAAACGTGGATATCTATACCCAAGGTCTGATGGATCTCGGCGCGACTGTTTGTACGCGCAGCCAGCCCGATTGCCTTCACTGTCCATTGCGACAGGATTGCGTTGCTTACCGGGACGAACGGACGGCCGAACTGCCGCGCCGCAAACCGAAAAAAACGGTGCCGGAGAAACATGTGGTGATGCTGATATTTATAAACGATTACCGGGTGTTGCTGGAAAAACGTCCGCCGTCGGGCGTGTGGGGCGGTCTGTGGAGTTTGCCTGAGGTGGCGCCGGGCGAAGAGATCGGCGATCTGTGTTGGCGGCGCGGTGTTACGGTCACACCGCTGCCGCGCCTCGACGTGGTAAGCCACGGATTTACCCATTTCACCTTACACATCACGCCGCAGCCACTGGTGGTGACACAGGCGCGGCACCAAGCGCACGAGCCAGGCGTGGCGTGGGTGCGGGAGGAAGATTTATCGACTCTGGGCCTGCCGGCGCCGGTGGCGAAAATGTTAAAACAGGGAAAAATATTTGCACGCTATGCCGAACTGGCAGCGCGGCGCAAAAGCTGAGTCAATTTGTCGACAGCAGACCCAAGCGGTGTAAAAACTGATGCATGGTGCCGAGGCGCATTTTGCCGTCGCTGAGCTCAAGCATCATTTGCTTCACCGGCAACGGCACCGGCAATAATTCCGCGAGCCGGTGCCCGACCCAGCTCGCATCGTCAAAACGATGCGGCGGGTAAAACTGCTCTTCGCCTGCCTTTTGCATCAGGGCGCGCAGCGCTCTGGCGCACGGCTGGTGTTCTTCGGGCAGTTTCAATTCCGGTTCGGCATCAAGCAAGGTCACTTCCGCGATCAGCAAGCCCGCGCCATTGTCCTGGTAGCTGTGGATGAAAAAACGCTGCCCGCCGCGAACCTTGACTTGAAGGACGCCTAATTGCGGCATATCCCAATCGGTGATGTTGGCCAAGGTACCGATCGACTCCGGCACGGAACGGGCGCCTACTTCCTGTCCTTCCTTGATCAGGCATACGCCGAAGCCGGTTGAATCGCGGAGACAGGTTTTTGCCATGTCCATATACCGCTGCTCGAAAATTTTCAGCGGTAACATACCGTCGGGAAACAATACCGTATTGAGGGGAAAAATGGGAATTTGCATCAGCGATTGCGATGGCGCACGAGTACCTGGTGTTGGCTGTTGAAACGTGCGGCGAGTTTTTCCGCCATGTAGACCGAACGATGCTGTCCGCCGGTGCATCCGATGGCGACGGTGAGTGACGACCGGTTGTCGCGCACAAAATATGGCAGCCAATCGGTGACAAAATGCTCAATGTCGTTGAGCATTTTTTGCGCGTCGGCATTGGCGTCGAGGAATTTCACTACGGGTTCGTCCTGCCCGGTGAGCGCGCGCATTGCCGGGTCGTAATAGGGGTTCGGCAGCATGCGTACATCGAACACCAGGTCTGCGTCCTGCGGCGCGCCGTGTTTGAAACCGAAAGATTGAAAATACAGCGTAAGCCGCGATTGGTCGAGGCGTAAGAAATCTTTAACCCATGCCCGCAGAGTGTTGGGCCGCACGTCCGTCGTGTCGATGCGGTGCGCGAGTTCGGAGACTTCTCCTAATAACGCGCGCTCCTCAGCGATGGATTCGATCAACGTTCGGCCACGTTTGGCCAGCGGGTGTTTGCGCCGCGTTTCGGAAAACCGTTTCACCAGTTCCTCCGTATTGGCCTCGAGAAACATCACGCGTACGTCCATTCCAGTTTCTCGTAACTCTTTGATTAATTTAGGTAAATCAGAAACAGTCTCACCGCTGCGCGCGTCGATACTGATGCCGATGCGCGACTCGCCGGCATTTTGCAAGGAACGAATCAATGCTGGAAGAAATTTCGTCGGAAGATTATCGACGCAATAAAAATTCGCATCCTCCAACACCTTGATGGCGACGCTTTTGCCCGATCCGGACAGCCCGCTGATCAAAATAATCTGCATGTCGTCGACTACCGGCATGCGGACTGCTGACATTAATGGGTCGACGTTAGCCATAGCGGTCGCGTTATGAGCCCTCTTCGCTGATGTTTTGATCGTCCGCCATGAGCTGCTCATGCCGCTCGATGAACTGGCGCGTGGAATCAATGCCGCGCAACTGCAGAATGTAATTGCGCACGGCGGCTTCGACCAGCACGGCAAGGTTGCGACCGGCTACCACGCCCAGCGTGACCATCGGTGTCGCCACGCCGAGAATGGTGCGCGTGGTGGCGTTGGTTTGCAGGCGATCGAGCTTGGCCGCATCTCCCGGCCCGGGCTTTTCCAGATGCACGATGATTTTGAGATTTTTCTTCGCCCGCACTGCGGTTTCACCGAAAATGGAGCGGATGTTGAGCACGCCGATGCCGCGCACTTCAAGAAAATCCTTGAGTAGTGGCGGACACCGGCCTTGCAAGGTGTCAGGGCTGATTTGCGACAGCTCAACAATATCATCTGCCACCAGTCCGCTGCCGCGGCTGATCAGTTCCAACGCCAGTTCGCTTTTGCCGATCGAGGAATCGCCCGTAACCAGCACGCCGACACCGAGTACATCGAGGAACACGCCGTGCAAGGTGGTGGTCTCGGCCAGCGTGCGATACAAATATTGGCGCAGGACGTTGATCAGTTCCTGGCTGGTTTCCGGCGACGAAAACAATGGTGTCATCGTATTCTCAGCGCAGGTGCGCATGGCGTCGCTGACCGGTAAACCCTGGGTAATGAAGACGGCACTGGTACCTTCGGGAGAAAATAGATACTCGAGCGTGCTTTTCAGCCCGGCAGGATCCAGCCGATTGAGGTACTCGATTTCCGTCGTGCCGAGAACTTTGATGCGGTGCGAATGGATAGGATTGAGGTGCCCGATAACGCCAACGCCGGATCGCTTGAGCATGTCACCCGACAAAATGCGGGCACCGCCGTCCTTGTTGGTGATCCACTCGAGCTGAAGCTTGCTTCGCTTTGCGTCAAACAGCTGCTGAACGGTGAGTTGCGGCATAGGGCGTCCAAGTGGTGAGCAGGCGGTGGGCGCAGTCGGCGTCGCTGCAGGCGGCGATCGAATCGCGAAACGATTTGTCGCTGAACATCTGCGCCAGTTCGCTGAGGATCTGTAGATGCAATTCTGTGGCTTTTTCAGGCACAAGGATAAAGAAGATCATTTCAGCGGGAAGACCGTCCGGGGCATCCCATGGAATCGGCGATGCCGGTTTTACGAAAGCGCACAAGGTATGCTTGAGCCCTTTTATGCGCCCGTGAGGTATGGCCACGCCGTGGCCCAACCCGGTCGATCCGAGTTTTTCGCGCGCAAACAGGCTGTCATAGGTGGTCGCACGTGCGATACCTTCGCTATTTTCAAACAGCATGCCGACCTGCTCGAACAGGCGTTTCTTGTTGCCCGTTTCCAGACCCATGAGTACATTGCCGACCGGCAGTGATTTGGATATTAAATTCATGTCGAATCGATATTTCCTTTTCCGTCTGCCGGGCTGCCGAGGCCAACTGCGTACCAGGCCTGGGAAGTACAAGCGGCGAAAAATTGAAAGCGTTAAGGCTGCGGATTATCCCCTTCTCCGCAGCCCGCATCAAGAATTGTAAAAAAGGATCATTTGTCGCCTATTCGGCAACTTGTTCCGGCTTTTGTTCCTGGTGCTTGAGCGCATTTTTGTGGCGGTCGGTGGAATTTTTTTCCTTATGCTTGATTATTTGCCGATCCAGCTTGTCGACAAGCAGATCGACTGCAGCATACATGTTTTCATCAATCGTTTCGGCATGGATATCCTTGCCGCTGAGGTGCACATTGGCTTCAACCTTATGGTTGAGTTTTTCCACTGTCATAATGACGTTGACGTCAATGACGTGATCGAAGTGCCGGTTGATACGCTCGAATTTGCCGGTGACGTAGCTTCGGATGGGGTTGGTGATCTCGAGGTGGTGTCCGGTTAAAGTAATATTCATGGCACTTCTCCTTTACAATGATTTACGCAGATTCGCGGGTTGGATTTGTAATGTCTCGCGGTATTTTGCGATGGTACGCCGTGCTACAACAATTCCCTGCTGTGCAAGGATTTCGGAAATGCGGTGGTCGGATAACGGCTTGCGCGCATCTTCCGCGGCGATTAGCTGTTTTATCAGTGCGCGGATGGCGGTACTGGATGCCGCGCCGCCGACGTCGGTCGAAACGTGGCTGCCGAAAAAATATTTCAGCTCGTAAATGCCGCGCGGCGTGATCATGAATTTCTGTGTAGTAACGCGCGATACGGTGGATTCATGCAGGCCGACCGTGTCGGCGATTTCCCTTAATACCAAAGGGCGCATGGCGACTTCGCCGTGGTCGAAAAAATGTTTTTGCCGTTCGACGATCGCCTGTGACACTTTAAGAATAGTTTCAAAGCGTTGCTGAACGTTCTTGATCAGCCAGCGCGCTTCCTGCAATTGGCTGGCAAGTTGCGGGTTGGATTGGCCCCGGTTATTCTGCAGGATAGAAGCATATAAGGAGTTAAGACGGAGTTTGGGGATGGCATCCGGGTTCAAGCTGACCGTCCATTTATTTTTGGTTTTTTTCACGATTACGTCCGCGACGATATAGCGCGCTTCTTCCTGCAAATACGCCTGGCACGGTTTGGGGTTGAGTGATTTCACCAGCGTTTGCGCGCGCTTCAGTTCGTCCTCACTGCAATTCAACACCCGGCGCAGTTTATTGAAATCGTGCTGTGCGAGAGTGTCGAGATAATCCGTCACCATTTTTTTTGCGAGTGCAAGCTGCGGTGTCGCGGAGGGCAATGCATCAAGTTGAAGGATCAGGCATTCGCGAAGATTTCTTGCGGCGACCCCGGTTGGGTCGAGGTTCTGCACGTGACGCAAGGCAATCTGCAATTCTTCCGGTTCTATCTCCATTTCCGGCGGCAGCATCGCGTGTAATTCTTCCAGCGATGATTCGAGGTAGCCGTCTTCGTTCAGGTGCGCAATGACGAACATGGCCAATTGCTTATCGATCGTGGACAACTGCACCAGATTAAGTTGTTCGCTCAGATACTGGGTCAGGCTCGCATGAACTGCCGCGATTTGCGAGTATTCCCGCTCGTCGCCGTCATCCCGGTAGGTGTAAGGGGTGTCCTCGATATGTTCCGTTTCCGCGTCGCCCCAGGTGTCCATCAGCGCGGCGTTTTCGGCATCGGGGGTGGTGGTTTCGGCGGCGGTGGCTTGTGGCGTGTCGACAGTATGCGGTTCGTCGTTATGGTATTCGGTTCCGTTGGGGACGACGATACGCTCGGCGTCGGAGTCTTCGCGCTCCAGTAACGGGTTTTCCATGATAAAGCGCTCGAGCTCTTGATTCAGATCCAGAGTGGAAAGTTGCAGCAGGCGTATCGATTGTTGCAGTTGGGGCGTCAGCGTCAAATGCTGGCCCAGCTTCAGTTGCAGGCTTTGTTTCATATTACAAAATGGCGGATTCCCGAGTGAAGGCGGAAGGGTTACGGTTACAGCTTAAAATTTTCCCCCAAATAGACTTTTCTTACGCTTTCATTATAGATGATTTCATCCGGCTTGCCCGTGGCAAGTACCGAGCCTTGATTGATTATGAATGCGCGATCGCAAATCCCCAATGTTTCCCGCACGTTATGATCTGTAATCAGCACACCGATGCTACGTTGCTTGAGAAACCGGATAATCTGTTGAATGTCCATCACGGCTATAGGATCGACCCCGGCAAACGGTTCGTCAAGCAGTATGAATTTTGGATTGTTTGCCAAGGCACGGGCGATTTCAACGCGCCGCCGTTCGCCGCCCGACAACGCCATGGCCTGGCTGTCGCGCAAATGCGCGATGTGCAAATCGCCGAGCAATTGGTCAAGCCGATCCTGGATTTCCTTTTTCGGAATACGTTGCAGCTCGAGTACTGCCTGAATGTTTTCCGCCACTGTCAACTTGCGAAAGATCGACGCTTCCTGCGGGAGGTAACTCAAGCCGAGGCGAGCACGTTGGTGCATGGGCATATGACTGACATCGATGTCGTCGAAGCTGATACTGCCGCCGTTGAGCGGCACCAAACCGACGATCATGTAAAATGTCGTCGTTTTTCCGGCGCCGTTAGGGCCGAGCAGACCGACCACCTCGCCGCTATGCACCTCAAGCGAAACGTCCTTGACCACCGTGCGTTCCTTGTAGCGTTTTTTGAGATGCTCTGCCTTGAGGATGCTCATTTATTATTGTTTCGGTGCGGGGGCTGCCGACGCGTCGTCCGGTTCGCTATTTTTCGGCTGGATAATTACGTGCACCCGGCCCGACCCGGTGGGCGCGGCGGAACCCGTACTGCTGCTTCTGCCGTCGACCCGGAACACTTCGGTGCGCGAATTGTAAGAGATATAATTGCCGCGCAATTCGTCTTGGCCGCGTTTGATAAACGCCCGGTCAATTAACTGGACGGTGTCGCTCTTGGTATCGAAGTCGAGGCGCTCGCCGTATCCTTCAATGAAATCTTCCGAGCCGTCGAGTTTTTGCCGGAACGACACCGGGCTGCCGGTGGCGGTGGCAAAGGTCGTGCCGCGCTTGTCGGACTTCACTACGACTTTGTCAGCCTGGATGCGAATCGTGCCTTGGGTCAACAGCACATTACCCTCGTAAAGTCCGGTTTTGTTCAGTCCGTCATACTCCGCTTTGTCGGCGCTGAGATCGACCGGTTTGGTGCGGTCTGCCTTTTCAGCCACCGCCTGTCCGCCCATCAAAATCAATGGTACGAGGAGAAGGATCCTGTTACGGTTGAACGGCATAACTGGCTTTCACTTGCGCAAGTTTCATGGTGCGCGTTTTATTGTTGTACTCAAATTGTTTGCCAACGACAAAACTATTTTCGCTGCGCATTTCAACTTGTTCGGCAGTTTGCGCCAGCCCGGCTGCGGGCACTAATCGAAGCCTGCTGGTGCGAACGGTGGCGCTGGCAGAATCGGGCGTGGCTTGCTTGACCAATTCTACTTTGCCTTCGAGAAATACTTCCTCGCCGTTTTTGGACAATCGCGCACTTTCGGCGCTAACGGAGAATGGCTGTTCCCGCTGCTTCGAGTCCTGTGGTTTGCCATCGAAAAACACCGTTTCCAGATGGGTCGAATCGTCGTCGGGATAATGTAACATTTTCTTTGCTTGCAGGGTATAGCGTATGCTTCCGTCGGCGCCCAATTGGCGCGCGGAAAAATCTTCTGCGATGGCATCCGGCTCGTGTTTCAGCTCCGACACCTTCTGCACGACGGCGCGGCTTACCGTGTAGTTAAGCCAATAAGCCAGCGTTGCCAGCAGAACCAGCGCCAGCAAGGGCAGCAGCGAGCTGAGAGAAAATTTCATGCGAGGTATTTTTCCATTTGCTTGTCCAGCGTGCCCTGTGCCTGCATGATGAACTCGCACACTTCGCGCACCGCGCCGCGGCCGCCACCGGCGCGGCTGATGTAATGCGAATGTTGTTTTACGATATGCGGCGCCTCCGGCACGCAGGCAGCGAATCCGCAATAGCGCATGGCGGGCAAATCGACGACATCGTCGCCCATGAACATCACTGTGCTGGCATCCAGTTTCAATGCGGCCAGCAGCGTGGTCAAGGTTTCCAGCTTGTGCTCGGCTCCCTGGTATAAATGATTGATGCCGAGATTCTTCGCGCGCATTTCCACGCTGCGCGAGGTGCGCCCGGTAATGATGGCGAGTTCCACGCCGCTATTCTGCAGCATCTTGAGGCCGTGGCCGTCGAGCGTATTAAATGCCTTGATTTCTTCGCCCAGCTCGTTCATGAGCAGCGTGCCATCGGTGAGCACGCCATCGACGTCGAATATGGCGAGGCGCACCAGTTTTGCACGATCGGCGGCGGTTTGTAACATCACACAACTCCCGCGCGCAACAGGTCGTGCATGGTGAAGGCACCTTCCAGCCGGCCTTCTTCATCGGTAACCAGCATGCTGAGAATCTTGTATTGTTGCATCAATTGCGCAGCTTCCGCCGCGAGCCGCCCGGCGCGTATGGTTTTCGGGCGTTTGCCCATAACATCGAGAATGCTGATTTGTTTTATGTCGACCGGTTTTTCCAGCGTGCGGCGCAAATCGCCGTCCGTAAAGATGCCGACCAGCTTGCGATTGCGATCCACCACGGCAGTCATGCCGAGTCCTTTCTGGGTCATTTCCAGCAGGGCATCGGACAAGGTCGCGCCTTGCGGCACGACGGGCAGCTCGGCGCCGCTGTGCATGATGTCCGAAACGTGCACCAGCAGTTTCCTGCCGAGCGCGCCGCCCGGATGGGTACGCGCAAAATCGTCCGCGGAAAATCCGCGCGCATCGAGCAAGGTGACGGCTAGCGCATCGCCGAGCGCCAGCGCCGCAGTGGTGCTGGCGGTGGGAGCCAGATTGAGCGGACAGGCTTCTTTTTCCACGCCGGCATACAAATGGACATCGGCTTCGCGCGCCAGGCTCGAGTTACGATTCCCGGTCATGCTGATCAGTTTACTGCCTCGGCGTTTGAGCAGCGGCACAATCGCCAGCAATTCGTCGCTCTCGCCCGAGTTGGACAGGACCAGCAAAACGTCGTCCGGCGCGATCATGCCTAAATCCCCATGTCCGGCTTCGCCCGGGTGCATGAAAAACGAAGGGGTGCCGGTCGACGAAAGGGTTGATGCGATCTTGTTGGCGATATGGCCGCTTTTGCCCATCCCGCTGACCACGATCCGGCCGCGGCACTTCAGCATCAATTGGTGTGCCGCGATGAAATTCTCATCAATATGGGCAGTGAGATCTTCGACTGCGCGCGCCTCGATGGCAAGCACGTCGCGGGCAAGGTTGAGGATTTTCTGGTTAGCGGCGGTGAGTTTGCGCAAGGCGGTCATATAAGCAGAGTATAAAGCTTCCTTCCCTGCGGATAAAGCTGGGCATAAAAGCGACGAAATCGGCAAGCCGTGTTACATTTGTTCCGATATAATGCAAAATAAATTCCATGCACGGTTCCCTTGAAATCACGCTGATTCTTTTGGTTGCCGCGGTGCTGACGGTAACCTTGTTTCGCCGCTTGAATTTGCCGCCCATGCTGGGTTACCTTGCGCTCGGCATCGTCGCCGGTCCGCATGCGTTGGGCTTTGTGCCGGAAAGCGCCGAGACAACTTATCTTGCCGAATTTGGCGTGGTGTTTCTCATGTTCAGTATCGGCCTGGAGTTCAGTTTGCCGCAACTGGTTTCCATGCGTCGCGTCGTATTCGGCCTTGGCGGCGCGCAAGTGGTTGTGACCTTGCTGGTGTTTCTTGCCGCATCGCTGCTGTTCGGTTTGTCATGGCAGGCCGGCCTGGCGCTGGGTGGCGCACTGGCAATGTCATCCACTGCGATTATCAGCAAAACACTGGCGGAAAAACTCCAGCTCAATTCGCCCCATGGGCGGCAGACCATGGGTGTGCTGCTGTTTCAGGATCTTGCCGTGGTGCCGCTGTTGGTGCTGATTCCCGCGCTGTCGCAAGACAAACAGGCGATGGCCGCGACAGTCGCCTATGCGCTGGTTAAGGCATTGATTATATTGATATTTTTGTTGTTCGTCGGACAGCGCCTGATGCGTCGCTGGTTTCACCTAGTGGCGCGCGCCAAGTCGTCAGAATTATTCGTGCTCAATGTATTGATGGTGACTCTTGGGCTCGCCTATCTGACGGACCTCGCCGGGCTGTCGCTTGCGCTGGGTGCTTTTCTGGCGGGCATTTTGATTTCCGAAACCGAATATCGCTATCAGGTTGAAGATTACATCAAGCCGTTCCGCGACGTATTGCTGGGATTATTTTTCGTTACGATCGGCATGCTGCTTGACGTCAATGTGGTCCTGCAAAATTTCCTCTGGGTGATGGCGTTGCTGCTCTTCCTGATTGTGATCAAGACCGGCATTGTGTTCGGCTTGGCGCGGGCATTCCGCAACGACACCTCGGTGTCGATGCGTTGCGCACTGGCGCTGGGTTTCGCCGGTGAATTCGGTTTTGTGCTTCTGTCGCTGGCGAGCACCAATGCACTGTTATCCGAGCAAATAACGCAGATTGTGCTCGCGGCGATGTTGCTGTCGATGATGTTATCGCCGCTGATACTGATGCACAGCGACCGCATCGTGCTCAAGTTTTCCAAGAGCGAATGGATGCTGCGCGCCATGGCGCTGACCGAGCTGTCGGCGAAAAGCATGGCGGCGCAGAGCCATGTGATTATTTGCGGCTACGGGCGCAGCGGCCAAAGTCTGGCGCGCTTTCTCGAGCAGGAAAAAATTTCCGTTATCGCGCTTGATGTCGATCCGGCACGCGTCAAGCAGGCAGCAGCAGCGGGCGATTCGGTGGTTTACGGCGACGCATCGCGGCGCGAAGTGTTGATGGCGGCGGGACTGGCACGCGCGTCGGCACTGGTGGTCAGCCTTGCCGATACAAAACTGGCGGAGAAAATCCTCGCCCACGTGCAGGCCCTGCGGCCGGAATTGCCGGTGATCGTGCGCACCTACGATGACACCGACCTCGAACACCTGCGCCTGCGCGGTGCCACGGAAATTGTGCCGGAAGTGCTCGAAGGTTCGATGATGCTCGCCACCCACACCATGTTATTGCTAGGCCTGCCGCTGGCGCACGTATTGCGCCGCATGCGCGATATGCGCGCCGCGCAATACCAACTGGTGCGCGGATTTTTTCATGGTGCGACGGACATCGAAGCCGATATGGAAGATGCGACGCAGGCGCGCCTGCAATCGATCATGTTGAACGAAGACGCCGCCGCAGTCGGCAAAACGCTGAAGCAATTGTCACTCGACGATTTGTACGTCGAAGTGACGGCGGTGCGGCGGCACAATGTGCGCAATATGAATCCGGCGCCCGACATGCGGCTGGAAAAAGCGGATGTGCTGATCCTCCTCGGTGCGCCGGAAAACCTGGCGCAGGCGGAAATACGCTTATTACAGGGATAATAAAATAGATATAAATCAATAGGTTATATTAAAATAAAAAGCCGGCAACTGCCGGCTTTTTATTGGCAAATGGTTTTCTTAAAACAGCGCGGCGGCGCCGCAATTGCTGTCAGGCGCCACCACTTGCCAGTTGTCGCTGCCCAGCGCGGCGCAAGACGCGGTCGCCGGCGCAGTGCCGGTCGCGGCAAAATTGCTGAAGCGCAATGTGCCGGTGCGCGGATTGCCGTCATCGATTTTACGATCGACTTCGACCAGAATATTGGAAGGAATCTGGTTGCCGGTCTTGAGGTTATTCTGCTGCGGGCCGGTACCTGCGGCGAGGTTGTTATACAGGCCGTCGTACAGAATCGACATCACGCCGCCGTAGGCGTTGATCGGGCTGTTGGTGGTATCGGGCGCGGCGCCTGCGCCGGAGGTGCATTGCGCGCAGGCGATAAAACCGGCATTGGCGAGATGCCGCCATGCCGCCACCTGCTCGGCGCCCGCTTCAATCTGGCCATTGCCGTTGCCGCCGACAGTGACGTTTTGGATATTGGCAGTGGCCTGCGCGGTCAAATAATCTCCCGGCAGCGCGCGATACCGATCCTGAAATGCGAAATAGGCCGCCTTGACGGCATTCACCTGGTCGGCCACGTTGCGAACTTTGGCGTTGGTGATCAACTCCTGGCCTTTCAGGATGCCGCCCAGCAGCAGGCCGATGATGACCAGCACGATGGCGATTTCAACCAGCGTAAAACCCGTTTGCCTTGCCTTCATGATTTATCCTTACAAGCTGATTATTATTCAAGTGCCATTGTAGATGGAAATACACCTCATACCAAATCGACCCTTTATACGCGGGAATAATTTCCGTGCAACGCGGACATATTGTCACGTTAGTCGAGCCGGCTGTCAGGTAGGGAAACAGCGTATCCGACCATTAAGGGGCTGAATGGTATAATTTGCCATTGTTTTCCCACGGTTTCAATTGCAGCGCATGCAGCTTTATACCTTCGGCATCAATCATCAAACCGCGCCGGTCGAAATTCGCGAGAAAGTCGCTTTCCCGCCGGAACGGCTTGCCGACGCATTGCGCGAGCTGGCCAAGCTGCCGTCCGTTTACGAGGCTGCCATTCTATCCACCTGCAATCGGACGGAAATCTATTGCCGTAGCGATGCGCCAGAGGAAGTTTTACAGTGGCTGAAGAATTTCCATCATCTGGCGAAATTCGATCTCGCGCCGTTCGTCTATTCTCATCAGGGGATGCAGAGCGTGCAACATGCTTTTCGCGTCGCCAGCGGACTCGATTCCATGGTGCTGGGTGAGACGCAAATCCTCGGTCAATTGAAAGATGCGGTGCGCATTGCCGAGCAGGCAGGCACGCTGGGAAATACCCTGCATCCGTTTTTCCAGCGAACCTTTGCGGTCGCCAAAGAAGTGCGAGCGCGAACGCAAATCGGCGCCAGCTCCGTGTCCATGGCCGCTGCCGGCGTGCGCCTGGCGGGCAGCATTTTCGATGACTGGTCGCGCCTGAATATTCTGTTTATCGGCGCGGGCGACATGATCGACCTGACCGCCCAGCATTTCGCCGCAAAGCAGCCGAACCGAATCACCATTGCCAACCGCACGCTTGAGCGCGGCCAGTCATTGGCGCAAAAATTCCACGGCCAGGCTATCGCCCTCGCCGACTTGCCGCAACATCTCGCGGCCAACGATATTGTGGTGAGCTGCACCGCCAGTACTCTGCCGCTGCTCGGCAAAGGTCTGGTCGAGCGCGCGATCAAGGCGCGCAAGCACCGGCCGATGTTTATGCTCGATCTGGCCGTGCCGCGCGATATCGAACCCGAAGTCGGCCAGCTCAATGATGTATTTTTGTATACGGTGGACGATCTGGCCGGGGTGGTGCGCGAAGGTCGCAATGCGCGCCAGGGTGCGGTGGCAGACGCGCAGGCGATTATCGACCGTCATGTGGCGGAGTTCGTGCACTGGCAGGAAACGCGCGAGCAGGTACCGGTCATCCGCCAGCTGCGCGACCACGCCGAATCCTACAAGCAGTTTGAAATCGAGCGCGCCAGGAAGGCGCTTGCTCGCGGCGAAGACCCGCAGACGGTGCTTGAACAACTCGGCAACAGCCTGATCAATAAATTTCTGCACCACCCGACGCGGATCCTGCGCGACGCAGAGGGCGCCGAGCGGGAGAAATTGTCCGAGTTACTCGACCGGCTTTATGTCGCGACGGAGAGCGACGGCGGCAACAGCGAATGATCAAATGAAACTTAGTATCGCCAACAAACTGACCCAGCTGAGCGAACGCCTAGTGGAGCTGGATCGCCTGCTGATGAGCGAGACCGTCACCAGCGACATGGATAATTACCGCAAGCTGACCAAAGAGCACGCGGAAATTACGCCGGTTGTCGACCTGTTCAAGTCCTATCAATCGACGGAAAAGCATATCGCCGAAGCGCAGGCGATGTTAAACGACGCGGAAATGAAAGAATTCGCCGAGGCGGAAATTCGCGAAGGCCGTGAAAAACTTGAAACCATTGCCGCCGATTTACAAAAAGAATTATTGCCCAAGGACCCGAACGACGAGCGCAATATTTTTCTTGAAATTCGCGCCGGTACTGGCGGCGACGAGAGCGCGCTGTTTTCCGGCGACCTGTTCCGCATGTATTCGCGCTTTGCCGAACGCAATCGCTGGCAGGTGGAAGTGATTTCGCAAAGCCCGGGCGAAGTTGGCGGGTATAAGGAAATCATCGCCCGCATCATCGGGCAGGGCGCTTATTCAAAATTGAAATTCGAATCCGGCGGCCATCGCGTGCAGCGCGTGCCGGACACCGAAACGCAGGGCCGCATCCATACCTCCGCCTGCACCGTGGCGGTCATGCCCGAGGCCGACGACGTCAGCGGCGTCGTGATAAACCCGGCGGATATCCGTATCGATACCTTCCGCGCGTCCGGTGCCGGCGGCCAGCACATCAACAAGACCGACTCGGCCATTCGCATTACCCATTTTCCCACCGGCATCGTGGTGGAATGCCAGGACGGCCGCTCGCAGCACAAAAACAAGGCGCAGGCGATGAGCGTGCTGGCGGCGCGCATCCGCGACAAACAGGAACGCGAGCAGCACGCCAAGGAAGCGGCAACGCGCAAATCGCTGATCGGCAGCGGCGACCGCTCCGAGCGAATCCGCACCTACAATTTCCCGCAAGGTCGAATTACCGATCACCGCATCAATCTGACCTTATATAAAATCGATTCCATCATGGACGGCGACCTCGGCGAGCTCACCTCGGCGCTGATGGCCGAACATCAGGCCGAGTTACTCGCCACGCTGGGCGAGGAAGCGGCTTGATGGCGCAGTGCGTCGAAGCGCTACTGAAATCCAGCAATCTGCCTGTAATCGAAGCGCAAATGTTGCTCGAACATGCCACCGGTTGGACTCGCACTGCGCTGATCAGCCACCCCGAGCGCACTGTCGGGGACACGCCAGCGTTGCTCGCGCAATCGCTGTTTGCGCGCCGGCGCGCCGGCGAGCCGCTTGCCTATCTCACCGGATCGCGTGAGTTTTACGGCCTGATGTTT
>JBAVXA010000313.1:0-3445 GCA_049698095.1 Burkholderiales bacterium | reverse complement strand
AATAAATATTCATAACTAATTGATTATAATTAATATTTTAGATTAGACAAACTCTGTTTCGTCTCCTAGAATGAAGTTATGGAAACCGTACTTTTCCCACCGGACGCGATCCCCGCGTTGCTGCGCGAGCATGACATCGCGTTGACGCACCAGCGGCTGCAAATCGGACAGGTATTATTTGCCTGCCGCCAGCACGTATCTGCCGATCAGATTCTGGCGCGCGTCAATAGCGAGCATCCGGAAACGTCCAAGGCGACGGTCTACAACACCCTGAAACTGTTTCTGGAAAAAGGTCTGGTGCGCGAAGTGATCGTCGACCCTACACGAGTTTTTTACGACCCCAACATGGCGCCGCATCATCATCTCTACAATGTTGAAACCGGCGAGTTGACCGACATCGACGCGTCCAGCGTGCAGGTGCAGGGCCTGCCGCCGCTGCCGCAGGGTTTGCGTCAGGACGGCGTCGATATCATCGTGCGCGTACGGCCTTCCGTTTAAGCTGTTTGCCCGCATCTCCCCCTGCGTTTATAATCTCCGGCCAAGCTGTTGTAGCTCAGTTGGTAGAGCAACTGATTCGTAATCAGTAGGTCGGAGGTTCGATTCCTCTCAACAGCACCACCGAACCTGACAGACAAGCCCATGATCGTCAGCGATATTCTCGCCCATAAAGGCGCCGCCCTGTTTCATATCGGCCCGCAAAAAACCATGGCGGAAGCTGTGGCGCTGATGGTGAAATGCAATATCGGCTCGGTATTGGTGATGGACGGCGAGAAATTGGCGGGACTGATTACCTTGCGTGAAGTGTTGCGCGGTATTGATCGATTGGGAGATCGGTTTCTGGCGGCGAGCGTCAGCGACGTGATGAATCCCCAGCCGCTGAGCGTATCGCCGGAAGATTCGGTCGATGATTTGCGCAGCCTGATGACTGAAAATCATATCAGCCACGCCCCGGTGATGGACCATGGCAAACTCATCGGCATACTGTCCTTTCACGACGTGGCAAAAAAAGCGCTCAAAGACGCAAGCTTCGAAAATACTTTATTAAAACAATACATAAAAAATTGGCCCGCTGCGCAATAACAGCAACAGGGTCAACGGCGGTCTGATCGCCGGCTTTCAACTTTTCTTTGGGATCAATTCAAGATCGGTTTAGCCTGCATCTAATGTTGCGGGGCAGAATTTCACGCATAGGCCTTTGCGTAAACATCTGTTGCACCGAGGGCGCGCACATTGGAATACAGTAAAAAGTTTCCTACACTGAAATGACAAACATCCACTCCGAGCGGACCCCATCATGATGACAGCCAGCCAGAAAGTCGCGACAACCCAATCAAGTGAAACATGGAATGCCCAGCAGCTCGAGCAGGCGCTGGCAGCGACGCACATCGCGCAGTCCGCGTGGGCAACCACGCTGTTCGAAGATCGTGCTTTGCGCATGACCCGCGCCGCTGAATTGCTGCGCGCGCGGCGCGACGAATTTGCCGCAATCATCACCGCGGAGATGGGCAAGTTGACCAGGGAAGCCCGCGCAGAGGTGGAAAAATGCGCGCTCAATTGCGACTACTACGCCGTGCACGCCGGACCTTTTCTCGCTGATGAGCCGATGCGCTCCGACGCAGGCAAAAGTTATGTCGCTTATCTGCCGCTGGGAACCATTCTCGGCGTCATGCCGTGGAATTTCCCGTTCTGGCAGGTCTTCCGATTTGCCGCGCCGGCGCTCATGGCGGGTAACGGCGTCGTGCTTAAACATGCGTCCAATGTGCAGAGTTGCGCCAAAGCAATCGAATCGGTTTTCCGCGACGCCGGGTTTCCGGAGGATCTTTTTACTCACCTTCCGATTCGCGCGGACCAGGTTGCCGACGCTATCGCCAGCCCGTACGTACATGCCGTTACGCTGACGGGATCCGAGCCTGCCGGCAAATCCGTAGCCGCTGCTGCGGGAATGCACCTGAAAAAATGCGTGCTTGAACTCGGCGGCTCGGATCCGTTCATCGTCCTCGCCGATGCCGATCTCGACCTCGCGGTGGAGCAGGCGGTTCAGTCGCGTTACAGCAATTGCGGCCAATCTTGTATCGCTGCCAAGCGCTTTATATTGGTGCCGGAAATCGCCGATCAGTTTGTGCAGCAGCTTAAATTGAAAATCAGCGCATTGAAAATCGGCGATCCCGCCGACGAGGCGACGCAAATGGGTCCGATGGCGCGCGAAGACTTGCGAGATGAATTGCATTTGCAGGTCAAAGAATCTATCGCGCAAGGCGCAGTGGTGGTCGCCGGCTGCGAACCGCTGGACTGCGCCGGTGCGTTTTATGCTCCGTCAATTCTCGATCATGTCACGGCAAAAACGCGGGCATACCATGAAGAATTTTTCGGTCCGGTCGCCATTGTAATTCGCGTGCGCGACGAAGCCGAAGCGGCGCGAGTCGCGAACGATACGCGCTTCGGCCTCGCCAGCAGCATCTGGAGCCGCGACTTCGACCACGCTGAAGAATTCGCGCGGCATATCCAGGCCGGCGCGACTTTTATCAACGGCCTGGTCAAGTCGGATCCGCGCCTGCCGTTCGGCGGTATCAAGGCGTCGGGTTTCGGGCGCGAATTGTCGTACCACGGCATCCGCGAATTCGTAAACGCCAAAACCGTCTGGATGCGCGAAGGAAAGTCGGAGCGAGAACGGCGCGAGGGCGAACGCCGTAATGCGGAGCGCCGCGGCGATACGGAGTAAATGAATGAACCCGCCCCACACGGCGGCTTTTTACGCTTTATTTTTCTCTGCTGAGTGGACGGGCAATGGTTAGGATGAGCTGGCCGATTCAGCCCAGAAACATGTCGTAAGCAGGATTATTGCTTTCCTCGACATACGCGTAACCAAGTGTCTTGAGAAATTCCCTGAACGCCGGTTTTTCCTTCGGCGGCACCTGCAGCCCGACCAACACGCGGCCGTAATCGGCGCCGTGATTGCGGTAATGAAACAGGCTGATATTCCAGTTGTGTCCCATTTTGTTGAGGAAGTTCATCAGCGCGCCGGGCCGCTCCGGAAATTCAAAACGATAAAGCATCTCATGCAACGCATTCGGCGCGCGGCCGCCGACCAGGTGGCGCACATGCAATTTGGCCATCTCGTTTTCGGACAAATCCAGCGCCTTCAATCCATTGCGGCGCAATTCGTGCAGCAGTTTTTTGCAGTCGCTTGCCTGCTGCACCGACACGCCGACGAACACATGTGCTTCGCGATCGTCGGCGTAGCGATAGTTGAATTCAGTGATATTGCGCTTGCCCAGCAAGGAGCAGAAATGCTTGAAGCTGCCGGGCGTTTCGGGGATAGTGACGGCGAGAATCGCCTCGCGCCGTTCGCCCAATTCGGCACGCTCGGCGACGAAACGCAGCCGGTCGAAATTCATATTCGCGCCGCAGGCTATCGCCACCAGGTTTTTGTTTTTGAGCTTCTCGC
>JBAVXA010000312.1:0-3489 GCA_049698095.1 Burkholderiales bacterium | reverse complement strand
AAGCACTTAACCTGATAAAAGGCGGTTACAAACTGAACGTGTTTGCGCGCCGCGCGGAATCGATGCAGCCGTTATTAACTGCCGGTGCAGCGGGCTATGCCAGCGCAAAACAGGTGGCGGCGAATTCTGATATCACGTTCATCATGGTGTCGGACACGGCGGATGTGGAAGAAATGATTCTCGGTGAACTCGGCGCAATACAGGGCGCGAAACCCGGCTCCATCATCGTGGACATGAGTACGATTTCGCCGGCTGCCACGCGGGCGATGGCGGAAAAACTCGCCTCACGCGGTATCGATATGCTCGACGCGCCGGTGTCCGGCGGTGAAGTCGGCGCCATTAACGGCACGCTATCGATCATGGTCGGCGGCAAAGAAGACGCCTTTATGCGCGTCAAACCGCTGTTCGATTGCATGGGCAAAAACGTCGTGCACATCGGCGGCAACGGCGCAGGGCAGGTTTGCAAGGCGTGCAACCAGATCGTCGTGGCAGTTACCATCGAGGCAGTTTCGGAAGCGCTTACTTTTGCGCGAAAAAATAATGTCGACGCGGCGAAAGTGCGCGACGCGCTGATGGGCGGATTTGCCAGCAGTAAAATCATGGAAGTCCACGGCAAGCGCATACTCGATAACGATTTCAAACCGGGCTTCAAAGTGAAATTACATCAGAAAGACATGAATATCGTGATGCAGGCGGCGCATCAAATGGGCTTGGCCCTGCCTGCCGCGTCGCTGGTAACGCAGCATTTGAATGCACTCATGGGCGCGGGCGATGCCGAGCTGGATTCATCGGCGATAGTCAAAGTCATCGAGAAAATGAACCGCTAAGGGTTGCTTGAACGTTTGCTATCCGGCAATTTTATTGCTTGCCGCTGTTATGCGGCCGCGGGAAATAGGTTGTATCAGCAACTAGTTTAAAACGGTCTTTTACAACCGACCTGGGTCGGCTGCCGTTTTTGGCAGATCGACTTCCTTCAAAACCATCCCGATCTCGTTTTAATTCGTCACTGATTCTTGGATTCCGGCGCTTGGCCGGCGATGAAGCCCTGCTGGAAGATGGCGACGCCATCGGGTATGGTGACCCAAGGACGCTTGGACTGTACCCAAATGTGCCTCTCGATTCTGAACCAATCCGGCTCATCGAATGTTCCTGCAGCGATGATTTTTAGACCGGGGCGGACTTCTGCCGTGTGGTAAAGCGTGGTTCCGCATTTCGGGCAAAAGTACATTTTCAACCAGCGCTTGCTTTCATCAGAACGGTGCTCGCACGCGGTAAGCTGGCCTTGAAGTATCTCGACCGCGTCCTCCGGAAACGAAGCCAAAACTGCAAATGCGCTGGCGAGCCTGCGTTGACAGAACGTACAGTGACAGACTTGCGCGAAGGAAGGCTTGCCGCGAACGATATAACGCGCTGCGCCGCAGACGCAACCGCCAGTATGGGTTTGGTTCAAAGCTCTGCTCCTTATTACATTGAAGATTTTCGTGCTGGATGGCGAATCATTTATGGACTTCTGCGCCCCGAAAAAAATGATGCTTTCCCCCCGGATGATTTCACGATGATCGTCCGAACTGCACGTAATCCCATTTTCCCATGTCTACCTATTATTTCCCAATCCTATCCGCCGCAATGCAGGAAAGGTCACCTTCGCACGATGCCAAACTAATCAGCAAAAATAGCGGCGGCGCAGAGCCGTGGGTGATTTTCAGTTCACTGTTACCGCCCGCGCTCTACGCTTCGAAGCGGGTTTATAATTTGTACATGAACTCGGGCCCCCTTCTCAAATTCTGTGCTTCGCTTCCGCATGTGAAGCTCGAACTCAAATGGGGTCACGTCATGGCCTGCTGCATTCATGAAAAAATGTTTGCCTTATTCGGCCTCGACGAAAATGGCAAGGCGGAAAAATATTCCTTCAAGGTCGACCCGGATCGCTTTCTTGAATTGACTGACCGCAAGGGGATTATCCCCGCGCCTTACCTGGCGCGTGCGAAATGGGTGGCGGTGGTCGAGGATAGGGCGCTGAGTCATGCAGAAGCAAAGGCACTGTTACGCACGGCGCATCAACTGATCGTGCGCAAGCTGCCAAAATATTTGCAACAGGAGATTACTCAGGCGAGTAATAAATAGTATATATTAATCAATAACTTACCGAAACTGCGCAGGTGTATCGTTTAGCCGGCGAAAGCACGGCGTCGTGCGCCTGGCAATAACGGTAAAATGATGCGCTATGCAACGCGCCGTCATTTCCTCCCCGTTGGAAAAACTTTATGCCCGATTGCCGCAGACGATGGCCGCCGATACGCGCAGGCTGTCGGCAGAGTTGCGCCGCTTCGAATCGCTTGCCCGCGCAGGCAAAGCGCCGGCCGAATCGCAGATCGTCAGGCTTTCAGCGCAAATCGATGTTTCCGTGCGGCGGCGTCAATTACGCGAAGAAAATTTACCTCGGCCGGACTTTGATCTGGCGCTGCCGATCAACGAGCAGAAGAAAATCATCGCTGACGCGATTACGAATAATCAGATTGTCATTATTTGCGGCGAAACCGGGTCGGGTAAAACGACACAGATTCCGAAAATCTGTCTGGAATTGAAACGCGGCGCAGCCGGATTCATTGGCTGCACGCAACCACGACGAATTGCCGCGCGTAGCGTCGCCTCGCGCCTGGCCGACGAACTGCGCATTGAATTAGGCCAGGCTGTCGGCTACAAAGTCCGCTTCACCGACAAGACTAAAGCGGATTCATACATCAAGGTCATGACCGACGGTATTCTGCTGGCGGAGACGCACAGCGATCGCGACCTGACGGCATATGACACGATTATCATTGATGAAGCGCACGAGCGCAGTCTGAATATCGATTTCCTGCTCGGCTATGTGAAGCAATTGGCCGCGCGGCGCGCCGATCTGAAAATCATTATTACCTCGGCGACCATAGATGCGGAACGGTTTTCCAAGCATTTCGACGGCGCGCCGGTAGTAGAAGTGTCGGGACGTTTATATCCGGTTGAGGTCTGCTACCGACCGCTCGAGCAGGACGAGGGAACGGAGGAAGGCGATATCAACAGCGGGATCCTTGCCGCCGTGGATGAATTATGGTCGCTGGGAAATTCCGGCGACGTACTGGTGTTCCTGCCGGGCGAGCGCGAAATCCGCGAAGCGGCCGAAGCATTACGCAAACATCATCCGCCCGGAGTGGAAATTCTGCCGCTGTACGCGCGGCAATCCGCAGCGGAGCAAGATCGCGTTTTCAAACCCGCCGGCGCGCGGCGTATCGTCCTCGCGACTAACGTCGCAGAAACCTCGCTTACCGTGCCGGGAATCCGTTACGTCATCGACACCGGCCACGCGCGGCTGCTGCGCTATAGCGTGCGCAATAAAGTCGATATGCTGCAAGTGGAGAATATCTCCCAGGCCGCGGCGAAGCAGCGGTCCGGCCGTTGCGGGCGCGTCGCCAACGGCGTGGCGATTCGTCTGTACACAGAAGAGGACTTCAA
>JBAVXA010000311.1:0-5575 GCA_049698095.1 Burkholderiales bacterium | reverse complement strand
CCCATATTGAGGGTGATCTTGGCAATGCGCGGCACTTCCATGGGCGATTTGTAGCCAAACTGTTGCATCAACTGTTTGACCACGGTGTCTTTGTAGTAGGTATGTAGGCGGCTCATATTGAATGTTCTCAGGCGTCGACGGTTTCGCCGCTGGATTTGAATACGCGAACCTTACGGCCGTCTGCAAGGACTTTGCATCCGACACGGTCAGCTTTTTTCGCTGTAGCGTTATACAGCGCGATGTTGGAAATGTGAATCGGCATCTCTTTTTCGATTATGCCGCCCGGCGTACCCTTCATCGGGTTCGGCTTGGCATGTTTTTTTACCTTGTTGATGCCTTCGACCAGAATGCGATCCGATTCGCCCACTAGCAGCACGGTGCCGCGCTTGCCTTTGTCTTTTCCGGATATGACAACGACCTCGTCACCTTTACGAATTTTTTGCATGTTAGTTCCTTACAGCACTTCTGGTGCCAGGGAAACGATTTTCATGAATCGCTCCGTGCGCAGCTCGCGCGTTACTGGTCCAAAAATGCGAGTGCCTATCGGCTCGAGTTTGTTGTTCAGCAAGACCGCGGCATTGCCGTCGAATTTAATCAACGACCCGTCACTGCGACGCACGCCTTTGGCTGTCCGCACAACGACCGCGCTGTGCACTTCGCCTTTTTTGACGCGGCCGCGCGGCGCGGCGGACTTGATGCTGACTTTGATGACATCGCCGACATTTGCGTAACGCCGCTTTGAACCGCCGAGCACCTTGATGCACATAACAGTACGCGCGCCGGTATTGTCGGCAATATCCAGTATGGATTGCATTTGAATCATTTTTTTACTCTCTCCAACTTGATTGTCAGGTCAGCCTGCGCTGAACAGCTAACAGCCAGTTTTGGAACCCGTAGGGTTAAGGCGCAGCCTGAAAATAAGACCGTACCGGGAAAAACGAAATTATAGCCCGTTTCACTACCTAGCCGCAACTGCCTTAAACGGCGCGAGATTTTTCCAGCAGCTTCGTAACACGCCACGCTTTGGTCTTGGAAATGGGCCGGCATTCCTGAATTTCAACCAAGTCGCCTGTATGTACATCGGCATTTTCATTGTGGGCATGGTATTTTTTGCTGCGCCGGACGAATTTGCCGATGACGGGATGCGCCACTCGTCGCTCGACAAGCACAGTGACTGTGAGCTGCATTTTATCGCTGACGACCCTGCCGGTCAGGGTGCGAATAACCTTATTGATTTCAGCCATGCTAGTTTCCCTTCTTTGCCAGCAGCGTACGAATGCGCGCGATATTACGGCGATTTTTTTTAAGCTCGCTGGTATTGGTCATCTGTTGCGTGGCAAGCTGCATGCGGGCATTGAACTGTGCTTTTAACGTCTGCATAAGTTCTTGATTTAATTCATCTTTTCCCATAGCGTTCAACTTGCTTTTCGTTTCGGTCAATTTCATGATCTTTATCCCAGTTGACGCACAACAAATCTGGTTTCAATGGGCAGCTTGGCGGCGGCAAGGGCGAACGCCTCTCGCGCCAATACCTCATTCACGCCGTCCATTTCATACAGCATTTTGCCCGGCTGTATCTCGGCAACAAAATACTCCGGGCTGCCCTTACCGTTACCCATGCGGACCTCGGCAGGTTTTTTGGAAATCGGCTTATCGGGGAATATCCGGATCCAGATTCGGCCACCGCGTTTGATATGCCGCGTCATGGCGCGCCGGGCAGCTTCAATCTGACGCGCGGTCAGACGACCCCGGCCGACAGCCTTGAGCCCGAACTCGCCGAAACTGACCTTTGCACCGCGTGTTGCCACGCCGGTGTTACGGCCTTTTTGTTCCTTGCGATATTTACGTCTAGCTGGTTGCAGCATTTTTCACTCCTGGCTTTCTAGGCTTTCTCTCTGCTTGCTCGGGCACAGGCGCAGCGACCGGTTGTTCGCCGCGGCCGAGAATCTCGCCCTTGAATACCAATACCTTTACGCCGATGATGCCGTATGTGGTTTTGGCTTCGGAGAAACCATAGTCGATATCGGCACGCAAAGTGTGAAGCGGTACGCGACCTTCGCGATACCATTCAGTGCGGGCAATTTCAATTCCGTTCAAACGACCCGCGCTGGTGATCTTGATGCCCTGGGCACCGAGACGCATGGCATTCTGCATTGCGCGCTTCATTGCACGACGGAACATCACGCGCTTTTCAAGCTGCGACGTAATACCGTCCGCAATAATCTGTGCGTCGATTTCGGGCTTGCGGATTTCTTCGATATTGACGTGCACCGGGACACCCATCAACTTCTGCAATGCGCTACGGAGCTTTTCGATATCTTCACCTTTCTTGCCGATGACGATACCCGGGCGTGCGCTGTAAATAGTAATCTTCGCATTCTTCGCTGGGCGCTCAATCACGATTTTCCCGACAGCAGCCTGGCTCAATTTCTTTTTCAGATAATCACGGACCTTGATATCTTCAAGCAACATGCCGGCGAAGTTTTTGGTGTTGGAGTACCACTTGGATGTCCAATTCTTTTGAACAGCAAGGCGGAAACCAATCGGATGTATTTTCTGTCCCATAGCGGTCCTTTAGTCTCCTACCGTCACATAAATGTGGCAGGTAGGTTTGATGATCTGGTTGCCACGGCCCTTTGCACGAGCAGTAAAGCGCTTCAGCACAGGGCCCTTTTCGACATAAATCGTCGACACTTTCAAAGTATCTATATCAGCGCCTTCGTTGTGCTCAGCATTGGCAATGGCCGACTCGAGCACTTTCTTGATAATCGTCGCGCCCTTCTTTGGATTGAATGTGAGAATGTCGAGCGCCTGATCGACTTTCTTACCGCGAATCAGATCTGCCACCAGGCGGCCCTTTTGCGCGGAAAGACGGACACCGATTAATTTAGCGTTTACATTCATGGTTAACCTTTCTTAGCCTGTCCGGGCTTTGGTGCCGCGACTTTTTTATCCGCCGCATGGCCCTTGAACGTTCGCGTCATGGAAAATTCACCGAGCTTATGCCCGACCATATTTTCTGACACGTAGACCGGTATATGCTGTTTACCGTTGTGCACAGCAATTGTCAGGCCGACAAAATCCGGCAGCACGGTGGAGCGGCGCGACCATGTTTTGATGGGGCGCTTGTCCTTAGTGGCCAATGCGGTTTCCACTTTTTTCAGCAGGTGCCCGTCGATGAACGGGCCTTTTTTAATTGAACGTGGCATGGTCTACTCTCACTTAGCTAGATGACGACGGCGGACGATCATGCCGCTCGTGCGTTTGTTGCGTCGGGTTTTGAGACCTTTGGCCGGCTGACCCCAGGGTGACACTGGATGGTGACGCCCACCACCGCCGTTGCCGCGCCCGCCCATCGGGTGATCGACCGGGTTCATGTTGATAGCACGTACAGTCGGGCGCCATCCACGCCAACGATTGGCGCCGGCCTTGCCGATTACGCGTAGGTTATGCTCCGCATTGCCGACTTCGCCAATGGTAGCGCGGCAATCGACGTGCACTTTGCGAATTTCGCCCGAGCGTAAACGCAACTGCGCGTAGCTGCCTTCGCGCGCCAATAATTGCACCGATGTTCCGGCGGAACGAGCGATTTGCGCGCCTTTGCCTGGCAACATTTCGATGCAATGGATCGTGCTGCCGACCGGAATATTGCGCAACGGCAGGCAGTTGCCCGGTTTGATTGGCGCTTCCGACCCGTTAAATAACTGCGTCCCCGGCGTCACTCCCTTGGGCGCAATAATGTAGCGGCGCTCTCCGTCCGCGTAGAGCAGCAAAGCCAGGTGGGCGCTGCGGTTTGGATCGTATTCGAGGCGCTCGACCTTCGCCGGAATGGTGTCTTTGTTACGCTTGAAATCCACCAGACGATAATGCTGTTTGTGCCCGCCGCCGTGGTGGCGAGTCGTGATGCGGCCGCTATGGTTACGTCCCGCGCGGCGCGACTGGCTTTCAACCAGTGCTGCAACCGGCGGACCTTTGTGCAGGTGCGGACTGGTGAGTCGGACGACTGCTCGACGGCCGGGGGATGTAGGTTTAAGTTTAACTAATGGCATGATTTATCCTTTCACTGACCGGCAGTGAAGTCAATTTGCTGACCGGGGGCGAGGCATATATATGCTTTCTTGAACCCGCCTCGTGTGCCTTCGGAACGACCCTTGCGCTTGGTTTTGCCGCTTGTATTCAGCACCTGGACGCTTTGCACCTGGACCTTGAACAACAGCTCGACTGCCGCCTTGATTTCCGGCTTTGTTGCGTCCGGCGCTACACGAAAAATGATCTGCTCGTATTTGTCGGCAACGTACGTACTTTTCTCCGACACCAGTGGTGCCTGGATAATGACCATCAGGCGTTCCTGGTTGAATTTTTGCGTGGCGGCGTTCATACCAGCACCTCTTCCATTTTCTTGACTGCGCCCTTGGTCATCAATACGTGGGGAAAGCGGATCAGGTTGACCGGGTCGGCGTGCGCAACATCAAGCACCAGCACATGGGGTAAATTGCGCGATGACAAGAAAAGATTTTCGTCCACCGTATCCGTCAAAATCAGCACGCTTTCCAAGCCCATGCTTTTCAGCTTGGCCGCCAGCAGCTTTGTTTTGGGAGCATCAATGCTGAACTGATCGACGATTTTCAAGCGGTCTTCGCGCACCAATTGCGACAGGATTGAACCCATACCGGCGCGGTACATCTTCTTGTTCACTTTTTGTGAAAAGTTTTCGTCCGGACTATTCGGGAAAATCTTGCCTCCGCCGCGCCACAGTGGGCTCGACGCCATACCGGCGCGGGCACGGCCCGTGCCCTTTTGCGCCCACGGCTTGCGCGTGGATTTGGCTACGTCACTGCGGCCTTTTTGCGCGCGATTGCCAGAGCGGGCATTGGCTTGATAAGCCACGACGATCTGGTGGATCAGCGCTTCGTTGTACTCACGGCCGAACAAGTCGTCCGATGCGGCAACCGACGATGTGGACTGACCGTTATCATTAATTAGTTTGAGGTCCATTACGCACCTGCCTTCACTGCCGGACGCACAACGACATGCCCGCCCGGGGAACCTGGAATGGCGCCTTTAATCAGCAGCAGACTGCGTTCGGCGTCGATACGGATGATTTCGAGATTTTGCGTGGTGCGTTGATCGTTACCCAGATGTCCTGCCATGCGCTTACCGGGGAATACGCGGCCTGGATCCTGCGCCATACCGATTGAGCCGGCGGAATTATGCGAACGCGAGTTACCGTGCGACGCACGATTGGAGCTGAAGTGGTGACGCTTGATTGCACCCTGGAAGCCCTTACCAATCGTCGTTCCGGTAACGTCCACTTTCTGGCCAACCTGGAAAATGTCCACGCCGATTTTCGCGGCAGGGGCAAATTTGGCTGCGTCTTCCGCGCTGAGGGGAAATTCACCCAATATAGTACCCGCTTCCACGCCTGCCTTCGCATAATGGCCGGCAACAGCTTTGGTAACGCGGCTAGCGCGTCGCGAACCGAAAGCGACTTGTACGGAAGAATATCCGTCAACCGAGGGGGTTTTGATTTGAGTAACGCGATTATCGGACACGTCCACGACTGTCACCGGAACGG
>JBAVXA010000310.1:0-7330 GCA_049698095.1 Burkholderiales bacterium | reverse complement strand
GATACGATCCGATTCCGCGAAATTTTTGGATTTGCGGGCGGCGATGCGGCCATCAATCATTGTTTGAATTTCATCATCACCTAAACCAAATGCAATTTGGCCGTTGGAAGTTATTTCACTCATGCTTAAATTACCCGTAATGTGAATTCCACCGCCCTGCAAATAAGCATTCGCATCGCCCTGCAATAATCCCAGAGTTCCACCCAAACTTTTAAGCAGCATCGCTTTCTGCTCGGATTTATTTTTATTCAACTCTTTCGCCACATCAAATAACACGGCAAACGCTTCTGGTGTATTGAAGTCGTCATCCATCGCCGCGCGAAAGCGCGTAGCATATTCATCGCTCCAATCAATTTTTCCCGGCTTAACCGAGCCGAAATCCTTCAATGATATGTACATCGTGGTTAAATTTTGTTCGGCCTCCTTCAGTGCTTTTTCGGTGTAATTTGTTTGGCTGCGGTAATGCCCACGCAAGAGAAAAAAGCGTACCGCCTCTTCACGCCCGCGGAACTGGGGTTGATTCAAAACATCACGCAAAGTGAAAAAATTGCCCAGCGATTTGGACATTTTGGTGTTGTCGATATTGAGAAAACGCGCGTGCATCCAGTAATTGGCGAAGCCGTGGCCATGCGCGCCTTCGCTTTGCGCGATTTCGTTTTCGTGGTGCGGGAATGTCAAATCTTCCCCGCCGCCGTGGATGTCGAAGCGCTCGCCCAGCGTGGCCTCACTCATGACCGAGCATTCGATATGCCAACCCGGCCGGCCGTTGCCCCACGGGGACGGCCAGAAAGGCTCGCCGGGCTTGGCGGCCTTCCACAGCACAAAATCCATCGGGTCGCGCTTGTTCGCGTCGACGGCGACGCGCTCGCCGGCACGCAAGTCGTCGAGCGACTTGCCGGATAATTTGCCGTAGCCGGGAAACTTGCGCACTTCGTAGTTCACGTCGCCATTGCCCGGCGCGTAAGCCAGGCCTTTGTCGATCAGCGCCTGAATCATCGCCACCATGCTGTGCGCATCCCCGGTAACGTATTGGGTCGCATGCGGCTGTTCGGTCGGCCTCGCCATGCCGAGACGCGCGCAATCTTCTTCCATCGCGGCAGTCATGCGCGCGGTCAGCGCATCGATGGGCTCCTTGTTTTCCGCCGCGCGGGTAATGATTTTGTCGTCGACGTCGGTCACGTTGCGCACGTAATTCACTGCATAGCCGGACGCGCCCAGCCAGCGGTACACCATGTCGAACACGGTGAAGGTACGGGCGTTGCCGATGTGGATGAAGTCGTATACGGTCGGTCCGCAGACATACATGCCGACTTTTCCCGGGTTAATTGGGGTGAAATCCTGTTTTTGCCGGGTGAGCGTGTTATAGATTTTCAGCATGCGCGGGTTCAGGCTTGGTCGAGTAAGGGCATCTAAAATTACCGGATTTTGCGGGGCTGGCATGGCGCAGCGCAAAAATCGACTGGCGTCGATCCGGGCCGGATAACCGCAGTTTCACGGAAGCCCCTGAATATCCTCGAATAAATTTGAATTGTTTGTTTGAGAAAAACCAAAAACTTGCTAGAATAAGAGTTCTTACGTCATTTTTTGCGAGTATATCACAATGAAGTTAATGCACTGGGGCACCGCCGTCATAGCCGTAGCACTGATTACGTCGAGCGCGACCATCTACGCCGCCAATGGCGATGAGCTGAAGGATGCCCAATCGCTCTACAAGCAGAACCAGAACGGCCCCGCCCTGGAGAAAGTCAACACCTACCTTGCGGGCAAGCCGAAAGACGCGCAAGGCCGCTTCCTCAAAGGCCTGATTCTGACCGATCAGAAAAAGCCCGCCGAAGCCATCGCGGTTTTCACTTCGCTGACGGAAGATTATCCGGAGTTGCCCGAGCCGTACAACAATCTGGCCGTGCTATATGCATCGCAAGGGCAGTACGACAAGGCGAAAACGGCGCTTGAGCTGGCGATACACACCCACCCGAGCTATGCCACGGCGCACGAGAACCTCGGCGATATCTACGCCCAGCTGGCCAGCCGCGCCTACGATAAGGCCTTGCAACTCGACAAAACCAACTCTGCCGCGCAAAACAAATTGGCCATGATCAAGGACCTGTTCGGTGGCAGAACCACCAACAGCGTCGTCGCAAGTGCCCCAAGGACACCGCCGGTCATCGTCGCCTCACCACCGGTCGCGGCCAAGCCAGAGCCTACCAAAGTGGCTGTAGCCACTCCTCTGCCGACACCGCTGCCGACACCCGCGCCGGTAGTGGCCACGCCTGCTCCGACCCAGATTGCCGTCGCCGCGCCGAAGCCGACCGCCCCGGTAGTCACGCCGCCGCCGAAAGTCGAAGCCAAGCCGACGCCCGCACCCGTGCCGCCTCCGGTCGCCGCTCAGCCGGCTAAGCCTGCAGAAGGCGCGGAAGACGACGTTGTCAGCTCGGTGTTAGCTTGGTCGAAAGACTGGTCCGATCAAAACGTCGCGGGTTATCTCAGCCATTACGCTTCCGAGTTTGATCCTGGCGGCGGTCAGTCGAGAGCCGAATGGGAAGCCGCGCGTAAAGATCGCATTTCGCGCCCCAGCTTCATCAAGGTTACCGTCACCGACACCAAGGTCACCATGAACGATGCCAATACGGCGACCGTGCGCTTTTACCAGACGTATAATTCGAATACGCTTAAATCGCAAAATACCAAAACACTGCGCATGGTTAAGTCCAGCGGCAAATGGCTGATCGCCAAAGAACAGGCTGGCGGCTGATCCGCTGCAATCCCTGCACGAAAAAAATCTATGCCCTTGAAAACAGCAAAGCAGAATATTGAAAAGCACTCCAGCCGCCCTACCTCGCTGGTCAGGAGCGTCTCGCTTTGCCTGGTGCTTCTCATTGCCGTGCCCGGTTTTGCCTGGTCGCCCTCGCGCACCAAGGTGCAGGAGATTCAGGACAAGTTACCCGAGGTCATCGGCAACATCCCGTCCGACGTTGAAGGCGGCCTGGTCAAAGCCCTGCTCGCGCTGCGCAATAATCGCGTTGATATCGCGCTGAAAGAAATCGACGCGATCCTGGAGAAAAAACCCAACTTCCGGCTGGGACACCTGATCAAGGGCGACCTGCTGATGGCGCGCTACCGCCCGATCAGCACCATCGGCAATGTGCCCGATGCGCAGCCGCGCACGATTGCCGACCTGCGCGAAGAAGCGCGCGTGCGCCTCGAACGCTACCTTGATGCGCCGCCGGCAGAAAACCGCACGCCGAAATATCTTATGCAGCTGGCGCCGTCGCAGAAACACGCGGTACTGGTCGATGCATCGCGCTCGCGCCTGTATCTGTTTTCCAACGACAACGGCAAACCGAAGTACCTGACCGATTACTACATCAGCATCGGCCTGAACGGTTTCGATAAAGAGCGCGAAGGCGATCAGAGAACGCCGATCGGCGTTTACCACGTCACCGCCAGCCTGCCGAAGAAAACCCTGTCGGATTTCTACGGAGATGCCGCTTTCCCGCTCAACTACCCTAACGACTGGGACAAGCTCGAGGGACGCGACGGCTACGGCATCTGGTTGCACGGCACGCCTTCAGACACCTACAGCCGCCCGCCGCGCGCCTCCAACGGCTGCGTTGTGTTGACCAATCAGGACCTCACCAACCTGTCCAAGTTTGTTCAAATCGGCGCCACGCCGGTCGTGATTACCGACCGAGTCGAGTGGATGGAAAATTCCGACTGGGAAGACGAGCGCGACAGTTTCCGCAAGTCGTTCAACCGCTGGAAAAAAGATTGGGAAGGTCTGGATGTGGATAAATACCTGTCCCACTATTCGCCCAATTTCGTCAGCGAAGGAAAAAAGTTCAATGCCTGGGCAAGCCAGAAGCGCCAGGTCATTAACGGCAAAACCTGGGTCAAGGTCGGCGTCAACAACATGAGCCTGTTCGGCTACCCGGGCGTGAAAGATATGATTGTGGTGAATTACGATCAGGAATACGGCAGCAACAACCTGAGCACGCAGGCACGCAAACGCCAATACTGGGTGAAGGAAAACTCGGATTGGAAAATTATTTACGAAGGTTCGGCTTAGCCTTTTCATAGCGGCGTCCTGCCGCGACTTTTTCAGGAGTATTCATGTCAATTTTTTCTGCCCCTGCCAAGTGGCTATTGCAAATCGCGTTTGTCTGCTCGCTGATCAGCCTGCCGGCCTGCGCCGCGGATACGCCCGCAGGCGCGACGGCCAAACCCGCCGCCAAAATCGAAGCGGCCGTCAAGCCCGCTGCGTCATCCAGCTGCAACTCTTCAATCTCTACCGACAAAAGGACTCAAAACATGGTCAAGCTGCACACCAATCACGGCATCATCACGCTTGAACTGGACGCCACCAAAGCGCCGATTACGGTTGCCAATTTTCTCGATTACGCCAAAGGCGGCTTCTACGACGGCACCATTTTCCATCGCGTGATCAGCAACTTCATGATCCAAGGCGGTGGCTTCGAGCCTGGCATGAAACAAAAGCCGACCAAGGCACAGATTCAGAATGAAGCAGGCAATGGCTTGAAAAACGATAACTATACCGTCGCCATGGCGCGCACCAGCGATCCGCATTCGGCCACTGCGCAGTTTTTCATTAACGTGAAAAATAACGACTTCCTCAATTTCACCTCGCCGAATTCACAAGGGTTCGGCTATGCCGTATTCGGCAAGGTGGTTGACGGCCTGGATGTCGTGGACAAGATCAAAGGCGTGAAGACTTCGCAGAAAGGCATGCACGGCGACGTGCCGGTCGAAGACGTGATTATCACGCGTGCGGAAGTTTGTTAAACTTCAATATAATCAGCTAGTTATATAGACTCCGATTGCGCGCCACGCAACCCGCAATCGGATTTCTTTTTATGCAATTGGAGTGATGCCGGTGCCCCACACTCTGTTCATTTCCGATCTGCATCTTTGTCCTTCGTATCCTCACGTCACCGATCTTTTTCTGTACTTCGCTCGCGATATCGCGCCTAAAGCCGACAGCCTATATATCCTCGGTGATCTGTTTGAATACTGGATCGGTGACGATGACCTCGCCGACCCATTCAACGAAAGCATCGCGCAAACCCTGCGCAAAATATCCGCTGGCGGCGTCAAACTCTACCTCATGCACGGCAACCGCGATTTTCTGCTCGGCGAAAAATTCGCATTGGCCTGCGGCGCAAAATTATTACCCGATCCATTGCTGGTTGACCTGCACGGAACGCCGACGCTTCTGACGCATGGCGACGCCCTCTGCACCGCCGACACCGAATATCAGGCCTTCCGCAAACAAGTGCGCGACCCTGCATTTCAAAAACAGTTTCTGGCCAAGCCGCTAGGCGAACGACGCGCCACCGTGGAAAAAATGCGCCTGCAAAGCGAGCAGCAAAAAAAAATCAAACCGATGGACATCATGGACGTCACCGAATCCGCCGTGCATGATTTGTTGCGCCGGTATGACTATCCACGTCTGATTCACGGCCATACGCATCGGCCAGCACTGCATTACCATGAAGTCGACGGAAGAAACTGCGCGCGCTACGTGTTGAAGGACTGGAATGAAACCAGCGGCTATCTGCGCTGCGACGAGCTCGGTTGTCGCGCTGTCGAAATCGAATAGTTGAACTAACCGAAGTTGCGTTACTCCTACCCAGTCACGATCGGTTCGATTTAAGCATGTCATACTCCCACCCGCACGCGCCGTTTACCCCCTGGGCGCGATCCGACGATGAAATGCAAATCCGTATTCGCCGCAGCAAGGCGACGGGCATTGTCGTTTCGGTGGTGTTGCATGTGTTATTCGTGTTGCTGTGGCTACATACGCAAAAAAATTTCCCGCGCGTGGCGGTACAGGGGTCAAGCAACCCGATCAATGTCTTCATGATTCCCGAGCCGGCGGCACTGGGCAAAAGCGCCGCCACACAACCACCGCGCAAACCCAAGCCGGTACCGGCGCAGCGGCGCAGCGCGGTCGTAACCGCCCCCACCGTCGCCCCTCCGCTGCCGCAAGCGCCGCCTGAGCCAACACCCGCGCCGCAGCCACTGCCGGTCGCAGAAACCTCTCCGGCGCCGGTGGTGGACATGTTGGCAGCGCTCAATGCAAAACGCGCGGCAAGGCAAGCGCAGGAAAATCCCGACGGGCAAAATGGCCGCGCGCCGACGGCAGGCGAAATTGCCACCGCCAATATCAACCGCAATCTGGCGACGCTCACGACCAAACGCGATGGCACCAGCGGCGTATTTCAAGTGTTAAGCAAAGGGACGCGTATCGGCCAATTTTCGTTTAACGGCTGGAAGACCGACAAGAATAATTCGTGGCGTGAAGTCATCGAAGTCGACGCGGGATTGATGGGCGACGTCGAACTCGCCATCGTGCGCCGCATGATCGAACTCATCCGCTCGCATTACAAGGGGGATTTCACCTGGGACTCACACAAACTCGGCCGCGCCATCACCCTTTCCGCGCGACAAGAGGATAACGAAGGCTTGGAGACTTTTATGATGCGCGAGTTTTTTGATGGGCGCCGATAACGGCTATCGCTAGTCTGTCTCATCACCATTGTCATCCTGAGCGATAGCGAAGGATCTGCTATTCAATGTTGATTCAACGCGCGCAACAGCAGATTCTTCGCTATCGCTCAGAATGACAATTCGGTAAGGTACGCCGTGCGCACGCGTTGCGCTCTATATGACATCTGCACTCTCCGAGTCAAGCCTTACGCGTGCGCGCGGCGCACCCTACCCCCCGAATATGGAATCCGTCCAGTTTATCCCCAGTCAAATTCGATCAATTTTAGACTACGTTCATTGACGCATGCCTGCCGCAGGTGCTATAAAGAGATTAGCAAATCATTACCGCTGTCGGGGACGGCTCGCCGTATGGGTTTGTGCGCAATCGAGCCCATTGTTAAATCAGTATTGAATAGTCAACAAGAATTGGGGCGTCGGGCATGCAACTCGACCGGGGAAACTGCATCTTGTGGGTGGATATGCGGAGTGACGCAGCGGTTGACTCGTGCGCCGATTTTGGCGACGCATTGCCGATATGCAAAATTTACGGGGGCACCGACCTCCCTGAAGCCATCTCACTGCACCACCCGCTTTTTCTCTGCTTCGACTACGACCGTCCCGACAAATCCGGCATGCTCGCGCTGCAGGAAACCAAGCGCGTGTATCCGCACCTTCCCATCCTCATGCTGACCGAACACCATAGCAGCGAACTGGAAGTCTGGGCGTTGCGCAACCGGGTATGGGATTATTTGGTGAAACCGCTTGCGCCGCGGGAACTTGAACATTCATTACAAACGCTGATGCGCTTATGCGCAGAGTGTCG
>JBAVXA010000309.1:0-1557 GCA_049698095.1 Burkholderiales bacterium | reverse complement strand
CACCATAATCATGCAGGTCGCCGCTGACGGACGGCGTCATCCCTATATATTCATTCGCTGCATGGTTGAAAAAATCCGCACCCACTAGTCTATTTACTACCGGATAAACAGCCTGCAACGCACCGCGTAAATTGGAGAACGCGTTATTGCGGTAGATGTCGAGGCGGTCGTCGGCAGCGATCCGGTGCTCGACAATATCGAGGCCTTCAGCGGAAAGCGGCGATCGAAACAGTCGCGCCACAAGTTCGCTTTGCAGTATTTGCAGTTTATTTGCGCCGGACACGTTGATCAGCCCGGCGCGCGACGAGCAGATTCGGCGGAGCCTGGCGACAATCCGCCGCTCTGGCCAGCCGCAACTGAATGGCGCATCAGAATATCGTCCGCCTTGCGCGCTTCATCGAGCAAAACAGCCAGCGGCGGAATATCCGCATCCCATTCGATCAGCGTCGGCTTGTTGCCGACCAATGAAAGCGCTTCTGCATACAGCTGCCATACCGCGTCGCTGACTTCCTTTCCATGCGTATCGATCAGGCACAGACCGTTATCATCGAAGCCGGCGAGATGGATTTCCTGCACTGCCTCGCGCGGCATGGAACGCAAATACTCTGCGGCGGAGAACCCATGATTGACCGCGTTCACATAAATATTATTGACGTCGAGTAGAATTCCGCAACCGGTTCGCGCGGCAAGCTGCGCGACGAATTCCCATTCCACAATGGTCGAGTGGCTGAACTGCATATAGCTGGAAACATTTTCCACCAGAATCTGGCGCCCGAGAAACGCTTGCGTTTCATCCACGTGGCGGCAGAGATTTAACAACGCCTCTTCAGTGTAGGGAAGTGGCAGCAGATCGTTGGTATGGCGCCCGCCCGCCGCGCCCCAGCATAAATGCTCCGACACCAGCGCCGGCTCATAGCGCTCAATCAGGCGTTTGAGTTTTGCCAGATGCACACGATCCAGTTCATCGGCACGGCCGAGCGACAGTCCGACGCCGTGCAGGCTCAGTCGATAATGCCGGCAGAGTTGCTGCAAAAACCAGTGCGGCTGGCCGCCGTCGCCGAAGAAATTTTCGCTGTGAACTTCGAAGAATGCGAGCGGCGGAAGTGTGTCGAGCAATTCGCGATAGTGCGGTGAACGCAAACCGATTCCGGCATGGGCCGGAATCGGCTGGCTCGGCGTTGCGCGGGAAGGAACGGTTTGCACGGCAGTTTCCATCCCATTAGTTTACTACTTACTTTTTCATTTCATCTTTCATCATGTCTTTTTTCATTTCGTCTTTCATGCCGTCTTTTTTCATCATGCCGTCTTTTTGCATCATCGCGGCTTTTTCAGGTGTTGCGGCGCCGCCGATTTTTTCGCAGGTGCCTTTGGCGACATACTTCCATTCGCTCGCATCATTATCCATTTTCGACTGGCCGCCGCAGCCATGTTTGGCCGTACCGCAGTCGTTCATGCCGGCTTTGGCCACGCCGTAACATTTTTCCTTGCCCTCATCCGCTGCATGCGCGACTGTTGCCAGCGAGCCTGCTGCGAGTAAACCGATAAGTGCTGATTGGA
>JBAVXA010000308.1:0-2108 GCA_049698095.1 Burkholderiales bacterium | reverse complement strand
ATGTTCCGGATTTATGGAATCGCGCCGACGCCGGACGGAATCGTCGAATACGATCAATGGGCAAAACGCGTGCTGGACGAGGATTTGCCGCAACAGGAAGCAATCCTGCAGAACACGGTGCGTCAACAAGGGCATAGCAAACGCGAATTTCGCATAATCAGGCCCGACGACAAGGCATGCCGTCACATTCAATCGGCGGAAGCGACGCGATCGAACGACCAGGGGCAGGTCGAATGGGTGGTCGGCACTAACCTGGACATTACCGAGAGCAAATTGGCGGAAGTAGAGTTGCGTGAATCGGAAATGCGTTACCGCCGCCTGTTCGAGGCGGCAAATGACGGCGTACTATTGCTCGATCCGGCGACGTGCAAGATCACCGATGCCAATCCGTTCATGACACGGCTGCTCGGCTATCCGCGCGAGCAGTTGATCGGAAAAGAGTTGTATGAGATCGGTCTGCTCAAAGATGAGACGGCAAGCCGGACCATGTTCGAGAAACTCAAGGTAGATCACAACGTTCGCTACGAAAACCTGCCGCTTGAGAGCCAGGGCGGGCAAAATCAGGAAGTAGAGGTGGTAGCCAACCTTTACGATGAGGATGGCCTCTACGTCATCCAGTGCAATATCCGCGACATCACCGAGCGCAAGCTGGCCGGCGACGCGCTGCGGGAAAATGAAGAACGTTATCGCGCGCTGGTCGAGGCCACGGCAACTGCAGTGTGGCGCACCACGCCGGATGGGTCGGTTGTTTTCGCGAGCGACAATTGGAACAAGATTACCGGCCAGACGGAGGAGCAGAAACGCGGCTGGGGCTGGCTTGATGCGATCCACCCGGACGACCGCGAACCGACTATCAAGCGTTGGAAATATTCGCTCGAAACGCAGACCGTGCACGAAAACGAGTTTCGCGTGCGCACCGCAGCGGGCGAATATCGCTGGTTCGGCATCCGCGCCGTGCCGATATTTAATGCGAATGGCGAGGTGCGCGAGTGGGTAGGCGCAAATACCGACATACATGACCGCAAGCAGGGTGTCGACGAACTGGAAAACAGCCGGCAAAGATTACGCCTCGCCATGGATGCAGCGGGCTTGACTTATGTCGAAGTCGATTTGATCAGCGGCGGCATTCGCACCGCCGAGAACTTTTCTGCGGTAATGGGTTTCACTACGCCGGCTGAGGAGCAAGTCGAAGGTGCGTTTGGCGCAGACTTGCTTCTCGACCACGTTGATCCGGCCGACCGCGATAGGGTGGCGAAAGCGCTCGAACAGTTCGTCACGGGCAAATCCTCCGGAACTGTCGAATATCGTGTGCGCGGAGACGATAACATCACCCGCTGCATTGAGACCAACTGGTCGGTTGAGCGCGAGGTCAACGGGCAGCCGCAAAAATCCTTCGCCACCAACCTCGATATCACTGAGCGTAAAAAAACGGAAGAAGTAGTATTGAGAAACAATAATGATCTCAAGCTTGCCAAAGCCGCAGCGGAAAAAGCGAACCTGGCAAAATCGGACTTTCTTTCCAATATGAGCCATGAACTGCGCACGCCGCTGGGCGCCATATTGGGCTTTGCGCAGCTCATCGAGACCAGCGAACCGCCGCCCACGGCGACGCAGAAGCGCAGCGTCGATCAAATCCTGCAGGCGGGATGGTATTTGCTTGATCTTATCAACGAGATTCTTGACCTTTCCGTGGTCGAATCCGGCAGGCTGACAATCTCGATGGAGCCGGTCTCGCTGGCCAACGTCATGCTGGAATGCCGCGACATGATCGATCCGCAAGCGATGACGCGCGGCATCAGCGTCACTTTTTCCAGCCTCGACGTTCCGCATTGGGTGCAAGCCGATCCGACGCGGCTGAAGCAAGTGCTGATCAATCTCCTTTCCAATGCAATAAAATATAATAAAGTGAGTGGAACGGTCGACGTGGATTGCAAGCTGGTTGCGCCGCAAACTGTGCGGGTTTTCGTTCGCGATACCGGTTTCGGGCTGAATGAGGAGCAGCTGTCGCAGCTGTTTCAGCCTTTCAACCGTCTGGGCAGGCAAACCGGAAAAGAAGAGGGCGCCGGTATCGGCCTGGTGGTGAGCAAGCGGCTGGTCGAGTTGATGGG
>JBAVXA010000307.1:0-12330 GCA_049698095.1 Burkholderiales bacterium | reverse complement strand
AACATGTCGAGAAACAGCATGCGCATGTAGACGTTGGAAACCGTCGTCGGATAGCCGTCGTACCATGCCAGGGTCTTGGTCTCGAACGCGTTCTGCTCCGCAAACAAATACAGTGAATGCAGTTGACGCCAGAATGATTCCGGTAATGCTTCGTTGAGAAAATAAGTCCAGCTTGCAATGCCGCAGTGGCAGTGGATTCCGCGCGCGGTAATTTCCTTGATGCGTTCGGGCGCGGAAGCGCTGTCTGCCGACTGAACCAGATAATCGTCGATAAAACGCTTGTAACCGTCGGCAAACTCGCGGTAAATATTCTGCATATCGCGGCTCATGGCACTTTCTGCCATCACATCGCGCCCGCTGTTGTTCATGCGGCTTTCCGCCTTTTCCAGCAAGGACTGACATTGCTCGTCGAGCTGCATCAATGTCGTCAGAATATCCGGCGAGAGGTTCCCGCGGTTGAGCGAACGCAATGCCTGCATCAGCGTAATACGCGCGTTCGGGCTTTCCAGACTGCCCAGACGCGCGACCCAAAGACTCACAGGGGCAAGTGCGGCGACCGGATCGCTGGGCAAAGACGTATTGTTTGTTGCTGTCATTTACAGGTCAAACCGGCTTTTTGCCTTCGGGGGAGAGCGAGAGTTCGCCCGTACTGGCGGAAGGTTTTGATTCCTTGTTGATTGCAGGCGGCAAATCGTCGCTGTCCACCAGGGCGTCGCGCAATTCAGTGCTCAGCATGTCCTGGGAAAAATCCAGCGGTGTGTTGAGCCAGTTTTCCGCTTCGGCTGAAATTATGGCGTCTGCGGCACTGGCTTCATCTGACTGAAGTTCTTCCGTGACGTACAGCGGATTCTCCGGGTCGATCTGGCGCCCGATGGCCTGGACTTTCGGCCAATATCCGCCATGTTCAAATTTTCCTTTGAATCGCCTCGCGAGATTGGCAAAGTCGGCGGTGCGGTTTTCCAGTCGATAAATTTCGAAAACGGCGAGCCATGGGCGAACTTCGTTCGGGTACTCGCTAATGGCGTATTCAAGCAGTTCGGCTGCCTTTGCGGAGTTATTGTCTTCCTGATAATACAGACGTGCGGCTTGAATCAATGAGTCGGGTTTGTCGAGACGCAGGCTGCCTTGGGCAATTTCCGGGAAGCGTTCGCGCAGGTAGGCCATTTTGAACGAGTCGGGGGCTTGCACGTCGATTAAGCTGCGGTCGTCGCCTATATCTTTCGCAGACAATGGCAAGTCCATCGACTTTGCGACGCCTTGATTGGCGGCACCTTCTGCGACGAGAATATCTTCCAGTTCCTCGTCGGTTGCGTCTTCGAATAATTTATTCTCGTCAAACTGCCCGGCTGCCTGCTGCGGTAATTTCACATTTGCCGAAGGGTCTGCATACAGATCTTTGTACGCAACATTCTGGTTGCTGCGTCGACGCCAATAATTCACGCCGAAAATCAACACTAACGCCCCCGCGCTGGCGGCAAGTGCGGGAATCGTCCAGTTGGAAAGGGAGAATCCCGAGGTGCTTTCGCTGGAGGCGGCTTTGGCGGGTATCGGCTTGGCGGCCGGTATCGCAACGCCGGCGGCCTTGGTTGGCTCTGTCGCCGCGGTCGCCTCGGGCCTCGGCTGCTCACTGGCGGTTGGCGGCGCCGTCAATTCGGGCATGCCCACAACATTGCCAACGGGCGCGCCGCTTTTTGCCGCCATTTGCCGGCGCAAATCCGCCAGTTGCGCTTCCATCTGCTTGATGCTGTTTTTCATCGACAGGATCGTGGCGGTCTGATCGTCAGACTGGTTTTCCAGCAGGAGCTGCCGTGCGCGCAGGCGCTGCCGATCCGTTTCGGTCACTGTTTTTGTCAGCGACAGATTCATCTCTGACGACGATAATTTGAGGCGGAATCCGTCGCCGGGCGCCGGTTTTGCGGATGATGCTATCGGCGCTGGCGGTGCAACTTTTTCGGCGCGCGGAGCAGTTTCCGGCGCAGGCTGATAGGCCGGGCGCGCAATGGGAGCCGTCGCGCGCGGCGGCAATTTGGTCGCCGCTACTGGCGCTGCAGGCCTGGGACGTTGCGATTTGCGAGGCGCAGTCGGTGAGCCGATATTTGTTACTGCAGGCGAGGAGGCGCCTTCACCGGAACCGGCAGTAATCCCCTCGCCAGAGGAGGGTGATACGCTGATAACAGCTGGTTGCTGGACAATTGGCTCCGCTTGCATCGCGCCCGTCGGTGCCGGGGCAACCAGTTTGGCCGGCAGGCTGATGCGCGACGCAGCATATTCCGGCGGGTCGAGCAGCAAAGTATATTCGCGTGAAATTCTGCTCAGGTTGCCGCAGCTGACTTCAATCTGGATACGGACGGCAGGTTCCGGAACAAAACCGGAAGAACGGATTTGCAGGATGTTGGCGCGGCCGATTTGTTGATAGGACAATTTCGCCGGCGTCGCGTGGCCGGTATCGCTGGTCACCGCTCCATTGACCAGCTTGAAGCAGCTGTCGTCCAACGGTTCGTCCGGACCGGCAAAAACAGGGATGCGCGCATCGAGCGGTTGGCCGAGATAGGAGCGTAAATCAATTTCGCCCAGGCCGAGCGCAAACGTATGACTGGCCGTTAAGGCCAGGACTGCAGTCAGAAAAAACCTGGCGCCTGGAACCGGAGCATTCATATTAATGTAAGTATTTGATTTTATTAAATTTTATTCGGTTTTACGAATTGCAATATTTGCTCACGTTAGCTTTGGCTTCTGCCATTTCCTTGGCAACACCCTTGTCGTCCAGGTAATTCTTTTCGCCTTTTTCGTCGCGTTTATAGATGCGTCCGCCGTCTTCCAACGTTTTCATCTGATTGCGCGCCTGAGTGCAATTTTCTTTTTTTGCGGCGACTTTATCTGCAGCTTCTTTTTCTCCCTTTTCTGCGTCGATTTTACGCTTGCGTGATTCCTGGTCCTTTTCGGCGAGGCTTTTCGGACCTTTTTTCTCAGCTTTTTCCTCCCCGCCTACATCGGTTTTTTCGGCAACGATTTGCGCCGGGACGCCGGATTTGATCAGTCGCGCAGGGCGGTCTGACGGCGGCTGGTCCGAATACTGAGTTCTACCGTCTGCGTCCTTCCACTGATAAATATCCGCGAAAACCCCCGCGCTGAGGGCCAAAAGCGCAGCGCCTTGCGCCAGCAGAATGAAAAATTTAATCATGGGAATTTAAGCCTTTCGGGTAGTTTGAAAGTCCGATATCGCTCGTTCTATTCAAGATAATCCGTGATTTTGAGGGTTAAGCAGCACCTGCACAAGCAAACATTCCACATAAATATCGCTTGCCCGGGCACAAATATACATGCTCAACCTTAACATAATTCCCTCATAAGTCAATGGGATGCGTCACAATTTTAACGGGAATTCAGCGATTTTTCGCCCATTTGCGGCGAATGAGCTGTTTACGTATAATATGTCTTTGTGAACGAGAGATTTTCATGCGCTTACTTCAAAAAGCACTCACTTTCGACGATGTCCTGCTGATTCCCGCCCATTCGATCATCTTGCCGCGCGACGTCAATCTCGCCACGCGGCTAACCCGCCAGATAAAACTCAATATTCCGCTGATGTCGGCCGCCATGGACACGGTGACCGAGTCGCGCCTCGCGATCGCGCTGGCACAGGAAGGTGGCATCGGTATTATCCATAAAAACATGCCGGCAAAAGCGCAGGCCAAGCAGGTGTCGCAGGTAAAGCGCTTCGAGTCCGGCGTGGTCAAGGAGCCGTTCACGATTTCCCAGGACATGACCGTCCGCGACGTGATTGCGCTGACGCGTCAGCATCGTATCTCCAGCTTGCCCGTGCTGGACGGCAAAAAAGTCGTCGGCATCGTCACCAATCGCGATCTGCGTTTCGAGACCCAATTCGATGCGCCTGTCAAAGCCATCATGACGCCGAAAGATAAGCTGATCACCGTCAAAGAAGGCTCGCCGCTGGAAGAGGCCAAGGCGCTGATGCACAAACACCGGATTGAGCGAGTGGTGGTGGTAAACGACCAGTTCGAGCTGCGCGGCCTGATTACAGTGAAGGATATTCTTAAGTCGAGCGAACATCCGCTTGCCTGCAAGGACTCGCAGGGTCGTTTGCGCGCAGGCGCTGCGGTCGGCGTCGGCGAGGGGACCGACGAACGGGTTGCCGCGCTGGTCGAGGCAGGCGTAGACGTAATCGTGGTCGACACTGCCCACGGTCACGCGCAAGGCGTGCTCGACCGGGTCAAATGGGTGAAGAAGAATTTTCCGCACATCGAAGTAATCGGCGGCAATGTGGCGACGGCGGCTGGGGCGAAAGCACTCGTCGATCACGGCGCAGATGGAGTAAAGGTCGGCATCGGCCCCGGCTCGATTTGCACCACGCGGATTGTCGCTGGCGTGGGCGTGCCGCAGATTACGGCGATCGACAATGTCGCGGAAGGCTTGAAAAACAGCGATGTACCGTTGGTCGCGGACGGCGGCGTGCGCTACTCGGGCGATATCTCCAAGGCCATCGCGGCTGGCGCAAGTTGCGTGATGCTCGGCGGACTATTCGCCGGCACGGAAGAAGCGCCGGGCGAAATCGAATTGTTCCAGGGGCGTTCCTACAAGAGCTACCGCGGCATGGGTTCCCTCGGCGCAATGGCGCAAGGGTCGAGCGACCGGTATTTTCAGGACGCAGAAAACAATGCCGACAAACTGGTCCCGGAAGGCGTCGAAGGCCGCGTGCCATACAAGGGAAGCGTAGTTGCGGTGATTCATCAGCTCATGGGCGGATTGCGCGCGAGCATGGGTTATGTCGGCTGTCCGACCATCGAGGATATGCGCAAGCATGCCGAGTTCGTGGAAATAACCTCCTCCGGCATCCGCGAGTCGCACGTCCACGATGTGCAGATCACCAAGGAAGCGCCGAATTATCACATTGAATAATATAGGTTTTTTATTATTCTTAAGGGCGGCCTGTCAACCGCCCTTAATTTTTTCTTCTGAATGATCATGAACCACAAAAAAATTCTTATTCTGGACTTCGGTTCGCAATATAGCCAACTCATCGCACGACGCGTGCGCGAATGCGGCGTGTATTGCGAATTGCAACCGTACGACGTCAGCGACCAATTCATCCGCGATTATGCGCCACTGGGGATTATTCTCTCCGGCGGGCCGAATTCGGTGACGGACAACGCGACCCCGCGCGCGCCGAAGTCGGTATTTGAAATCGGCGTGCCGGTGCTGGGGATTTGTTATGGCATGCAAACCATGGCAGCGCAATTGGGCGGTGCCGTGGAAAACGGTCTGGTGCGTGAATTCGGATACGCTGAAGTGCGCGCGCGCGGACACTCGGAATTATTGCGCGACATTGAAGATCGCCTGACACCCGAAGGCTACGGGATGCTGGATGTGTGGATGAGCCACGGCGATAAGGTTACGCAGATTCCGCCCGGCTTCAAGGTGATCGCCTCGAATGCCGCGACGCCGATCGCCGCGATGGCAGACGAAACGCGCAAATTTTATGCATTGCAGTTTCACCCCGAAGTCACCCATACCCTCAAGGGCAAGGCGATATTGTCGCGTTTCGTGCATGATATCTGCGGTCTTGCGTCCGACTGGAACATGCCGGATTATGTCGACGAGGCGATCGGCAAGATCCGCTCGCAAGTCGGCAGAGATGAAGTCATTCTGGGATTGTCCGGCGGTGTCGATTCGTCGGTGGCAGCAGCGCTGATACACAAGGCCATCGGCAACCAGCTCACCTGCGTGTTTGTCGATAACGGCTTGCTGCGTTTGAATGAAGCAGAGCAGGTGATGCAGACATTTGCCAAAAACCTCGGGGTAAAAGTCATTCATGTCGATGCCGCGAAGGAATTCCTGCACCATCTGACCGGCGTTACCGACCCTGAACAAAAACGCAAAATCATCGGCCGCGAATTCGTTGAGGTATTCCAGCGGGAGTCGGAAAAACTGCCGAGCGCGAAATGGCTGGCGCAAGGAACAATTTATCCCGACGTGATCGAGTCGGCCGGCGCAAAAACCAAAAAAGCCCATACCATCAAATCGCACCACAACGTTGGCGGCTTGCCCGAGATGATGAAACTTAAATTGCTTGAGCCGTTGCGCGAATTATTCAAGGACGAAGTGCGCGAGCTCGGCGTCGCGTTGGGATTGCATCACGACATGGTGTATCGCCACCCGTTTCCAGGCCCCGGCCTTGGCGTGCGAATTCTGGGCGAAGTGAAAAAAGAATACGCCGACTTGTTGCGCCGTGCCGATGCGATTTTTATCGAAGAGCTGCGTGCCGCGGGCTGGTACGAAAAGACTTCGCAGGCGTTTGCGGTTTTTTTGCCGGTCAAATCGGTCGGTGTAATGGGGGATGGAAGAACCTACGATTACGTCGTTGCCCTGCGCGCTGTGGTCACCTCCGATTTCATGACGGCACATTGGGCGGAATTGCCGTATACATTACTGGGCAAGGTTTCAAACCGCATCATCAACGAAGTGCGTGGCATTAATCGCGTCGTGTACGATGTGTCGGGCAAACCACCGGCAACCATCGAGTGGGAGTAAGCGTCAGATTCACCATTTGATTTTATTAAGTGAAACGGCGCTGCCTTATTTGCACACGCTGAATGACACCAGGCGCAAACATTCCAGATATAAATCATTTTGAAGCTATCTTGGCGCCGTGGCGATAGATATGAAAAACGAGCTGCACGGCTCGTTTTTCATATGCAGAGGAGATGCGAAGCTAAATATTCTTCGCCAGCCTTGCCGCCAAGCCTATGTAGGTCGCCGGTGTCATTTCCAACAGGCGCTTTTTTTCCGCCTCAGGCAGCGCCAAGGTGTTGATGAACGCATGCAATGCCTCCCTGGTGATGCCGCCTTTGCCTCGCGTCAGTTCCTTTAACTGCTCATAAGCATTCGGTACGCCATAACGCCGCATGACAGTCTGCACCGGCTCCGCTAATACATCCCAATTCGCGTCCAGGTCGTCATCTATAACTATTTGATTTAATTGAAGTTTATCTAATCCTTTGGCGCAAGAATCGTACGCCAGCAAACAGTAGCCGAGCGCGACGCCCATATTGCGCAGAACAGTCGAATCGGTGAGATCGCGCTGCCAGCGCGAAATGGGCAATTTTTCTGTCAGGTGCTTGAGCAGCGCATTGGCGAGCCCGAGATTGCCCTCGGAATTTTCAAAGTCGATCGGGTTCACTTTATGTGGCATGGTCGATGAGCCGATTTCGCCCGCTTTGGTTTTTTGCGTGAAGTAACCGAGCGAAATGTAACCCCATATATCGCGGTTCAGGTCGATGAGAATGGTGTTGGCGCGCGCAAAGGCATCGAACAATTCTGCCATTGCATCATGCGGTTCGATCTGAATCGTGTAAGGGTTGAAGGTGAGGCCCAGTTTCTCGACAAATTTACTCGCGAAGATTTCCCAGTCGATCCCGGGATATGCGGCGAGGTGTGCGTTGTAATTACCAACCGCGCCGTTGATTTTTCCTCTGATTTCCACGGTGGCCACCTTCTGCCGCGCGCCGCGCAATCGGTACACGACATTCGCCATTTCCTTGCCCATGCTGGTCGGCGACGCTGGCTGGCCGTGGGTATGCGATAGCATTGCGACGCCGGCGTGGGCGTGCGCGATGTCGGCGAGTTTGCCGATCAGCGCATCAAGCGCGGGCAGCAAAACATTTTCACGCGCCTGCTTGAGCATCAGGCCATGCGCTAGATTATTAATGTCTTCGGAGGTGCAGGCAAAGTGGATGAACTCGCTCACCTTCATGACTTCCGTGTTGCCGGCAAGCTTTTCCTTAAGCCAGTATTCGACCGCTTTTACGTCGTGGTTGGTACGCGTTTCGATGGATTTGATTTTCGCCGCATCGGCGACGGAAAAAGTTTCTGCGAGGTGATCCAGCTGGCTCAGCGTCGATTTTGAAAACGCCGGTACCTCGGCGATGGCATTTTCTGCTGCGAGCGCTTTGAGCCACTCGATTTCGATCCTGACGCGGTGTTTCATCAGCGCAAATTCACTGAAATAAATGCGCAGGCCATCGACTTTCTGCTGATAGCGTCCGTCGAGCGGAGAAAGCGCGGTGAGAGAGTTGAGTTCCATATTATTTTCTCGGGAGTGAGAAGATATTTTATCATAGGCGCATGAACCAATCTGTCCGAGACAAGAAACTCGAGCTGCTGCTGCGCGAAGTGCGTGGGTGCACGCTTTGCCGCGAATATCTGCCGCTGAGACCGCGCCCGATTCTGCGCGCCAGCACGTCGGCAAGAATCCTTGTCGTCGGTCAGGCACCGGGACGCAAAGTGCACCAAACCGGCATCCCATGGAACGATCCTTCCGGCGATTTGCTGCGCGAGTGGATGGGCGTTTCGAAAGAGATCTTCTACGATGAAACTCGCATTGCGATCATCCCGACCGGGTTTTGTTACCCGGGGAAAGGGCCGCAAGGCGATTTACCCCCGCGCCCCGAATGCGCGCCTTTATGGCATCCGCAACTCGCGGCACTGATGCCGCAGATTGAATTGGTAGTGTTGGTCGGCCAATATGCGCAGGCGGTCATTCTACGCGACTCGAGAAAGCCGACTCTCACGGCAACGGTATTGAATTACGCCGACTACGCGCCGCGCTATTTCCCATTACCGCATCCAAGCCCGCGCAATCGAATGTGGCTGAAACGAAACCCATGGTTCGCGCGGGATATAATTCCGCGATTGCGCGAAAAAATTGGCGCATTGATATAATTCATCGGCGGCCCGTTTCATATTCGAACACGAACGCTGGCCGCTAAACACGCACCATAGTATATAATTTGGGAACTAATCAGAGCGAATGACGATGAAATTACTTGCCTCCCTCACCAGTCCCTATGCGCGCAAAGTACGAATTGTATTGGCGGAAAAACGTATCGAATACCAGCTGGTGAACGAAAATGCATGGAACGCTGACAGCACGGTGCCGCAGTTTAATCCGCTTGGCAAAGTGCCGGTGCTGATTCTGGATGACGGGTCAAGCCTTTTTGATTCGCGCGTGATCGTCGAATTTCTCGACACGGTCACGCCGGTTAGCCGCTTGATTCCGACGCCGACGCGGCAGCGCATTGCAGTCAAAAAATGGGAAGCCTTGGGCGACGGCGTGTGCGACGCTGCCGTCGCGGTGATACTCGAACGCAAACGCGCGGCGGAAAAACAAAATCAGGAGTGGATCGCGCGCCATCTTGGCAAAGTGCACGCGGGCCTCAAGGCAATGTCGCAAGACCTGAGTGAAAAATCCTGGTGCACAGGGGATTCGTTCAATCTCGCTGATATTTCCGCGGGCGTTGCGCTCGCGTATCTGGCATTTCGATTTCCTGAAATCGAATGGAACCGGGACTATCCCAATCTGATGCACTTCGCCGACAAAATCGCCAAACGGCAGTCTTTTCGCGACACCGTGCCAGTTGCATAACTTATTGATTTTATTCATTAAAAAAATCTTGCCGCGAGCGCCATTTTTTTACTCGCAAGTTTGCTTGCTGCTCCGCGGATTCCAAAGCCCTGCCATTTCTTAATTAATAATGCCGCCGCCGAGGCAGACTTCGCCGTCGTAAATCACCGCTGATTGTCCCGGCGTCACGGCCCATTGGGCTTGCTCAAACGACAGGGTGAAGGTTTTTTCGGCTGAAATGGATAGCTGGCATGCTGCATCCGATTGGCGATAGCGCGTTTTAGCGCCATAGTTTCTTTCTGCCGGCGCGTGTCCGCTTACCCAGGATGCGTCGGCAGCATGCAAGTCGCGCTTGAGCAGCGCCGGATGATCGTGCCCCTGCACCACAATCAATTCGTTATGCCCAAGGTCTTTTTCTGCGACATACCAAGGCTCAGCGGAGCCGTCGCGCGTACCACCGACGCCCAGTCCCTGGCGCTGGCCGATGGTGTAGTACATCAGGCCTTCGTGTCTGCCGATAATTTTCCCCTCGGGCGAGCGCATGTTGCCCGGCTCGCGCGGCAGATAGCGTGCAAGGAACTCGCGGAAAGGGCGCTCGCCGATAAAACATATTCCGGTTGAGTCTTTTTTTGCGTGGTTGGGCAATTTATTTTCGCGCGCGATTTCGCGCACGCGGGATTTTTGCAACTCCGCAAGCGGAAACAGCGTGCGCGATAATTGCACCTGGCTCAGGCGATGCAAAAAATAGCTTTGGTCCTTGCCGGCATCGGCGCCGCGCAGCAACTCGTATTGGCCGTCGTTCAGACGCACGCCGGCGTAATGTCCTGTGGCAATGCGTTCCGCGCCCAGCTGAATCGCATGGTCGAGAAATGCCTTGAATTTGATTTCCGCGTTGCACAGCACATCAGGGTTGGGCGTGCGGCCGGTTCGGTATTCGGCGAGAAACGTGGCGAACACACGGTCCTTATACTCCGCTGAAAAATTCACCGCCTCAAAATCGACGCCGATCACATCGGCGGCGGCAGCAGCGTCGATTAAATCTTCGCGCGTTGAGCAATATTCGTCGTCATCGTCATCTTCCCAATTTTTCATGAACAGGCCGACAACGTCATACCCCTGTTGCTTGAGCAGCAGCGCGGTGACCGAGGAATCGACTCCGCCCGACATGCCGACGACAACACGGGAGCCAGCCATGCTTAGTCGAAATGCGCGAGCAGATCCAGCGGATATCTTTTTCCCGCCAGATAGTCTTCAAGGCATTGTGCAACCAATGGACTACGATGACGCTCGGTGTGAGCGCGGATCATTTCCGGCGTCATCCATGCAGCTCGCACAATGCCGTGATCCAGCCTGCGCTTGGGTTCGTGGCCGGTAATGTCGCCAGTAAAGGTGAAGCGCAGATAGGAAATGTCTTTTTGCGGATGGCGCCATTGATAAATACCGGTCAATGCCGTAGGGGAAAAATGATATGCCGTCTCCTCCAGGGTTTCGCGTACCACAGCGGCAATCAGCGATTCGCCGCGCTCGAGGTGCCCGGCGGGCTGATTGAACAATAGCGTGCTGCCGGACGATTTTTCCTCGACAAACAGGAATTCACCCTTGCGTTCGATGACGGCGGCGACGGTGACGTTGGGTTTCCAGACCATGTTAATGTTGCCGAAAAAAGTTAAGCCGCTATTTTACGGGGAACAAAATAAAAAAGGCAGGAAGATTCCTGCCTTTCTGCCGCCTTCGCGCTAACGAATTAACGTTGCGCGCGCTTGCTTTTTTTCATGCCTTTCTTGGCTTTACCGCTTTTCTTGCCTTTTTTGGCCTTTTTGCCGGCCTTTTTCACCGCTTTCATTGGCTTGGCTTCAGCAGGTACAGCCATGGGTGCTTGCTGGGCCGCAGCTGGGGCAGGCATGGGCATTGCGGGATCGGCAGGGGCGCCAACTGCGTGCGAAGCGGCGAATACGTTGAAACTGGTTGCCGCAAATGCCACGGCGACGATGGTTGAGATGAGTTTGCTCATTGGGTTTCCTTTATATTTGACAATGCACCGATATCTTTTCGGTGCCGGATTATAAGACGAAACGGCGACCTGTAAACAGGGCAGTCCCAAATTTGAGGCAATAAAAAAGCGGGGGACTACCCCGCCGTTAACGAACAAGTTGCTGTTCGGTTTACTTCATTGCTTTTTTGGTGCGTTTGCTTTTCTTGGCTTTTTTGGCTTTCATCGCCTTAGCAGGCTTTGCTTCAGCGGCAGCAGCCATCGGCTTATCAGCCATCGGGGCGGCAGCAGCGGGAGCGGCGGCAGGTGCAGCGCCGGCATGGGCGGCGGCGCCGACATTAAGACTCATCGAGGCGAATGCGGCGATTACAAGTGCAGATAAAAGTTTGCTCATGTTGTATCCTTATCAATGTTTGGAATGGAAACGTATAAAGTTATGACAGAAGGGCCGACGAATAAGACCCCCGTCCGTCCCAGCGCGCAGGATAGCAAACAATCCCCGTCTCTGATACCCCCTTTTGAAAAAATGATTTCCTCCCTGTTTTCGTTTTGCCTGCGCCGCAAATGGTGGCTTCCGGCTGTTTTGCTGGCCATGCCCATGCCTTCCCTTGCCGCGCCAATGGTCCCCGCCAACGAAAATACGGTGCTGGAAAGCCTGCCGGTGCGACCCGGCGACCCGCGCGCAGCCTTGCTGCGCGACCTGCGTGCGCAATTATCGCGGCAGCCGAAAGATCTTGCGCTGGCGCTCAAGCTGGCGCAGGCGTATTACAGCCAGGTGGCCGAGGAGGGCGATCCGCGTTTTATCGGCTATGCCGAAGCCGCGCTTGCCCCTTGGTGGAGCGCGCCGGACGCGCCGGTTGATGTGCTGGTGTTGCGTGCATCGATAAAACAATATCGCCACGAATTTGCCGAGGCGCTG
>JBAVXA010000306.1:0-6847 GCA_049698095.1 Burkholderiales bacterium | reverse complement strand
TAGCGACATCGGTCCGCGCCGTGGCGCGGCTCCCTCGCCCTACGGCGGCGACGGCCGGCGTGCAGGCGCAAGCGGTGATGGCCGCCGCGCAGCCGCAGGGGCTGGAACGGGTTCCAAAGGCGGCGGTTCGAAGCCGGACAATTTCGGTAACCGCATTTCCGCCGATAACGGATACCGCGGTGGTGCCACTGGCCGCACGGTAACGACTGGAACCGATGCGCGTCGCCCTTCCGGCGCGAATAACACCGCGTACGGTAAGACCGCTTATATTGATCGCGGTGGAGAGGGCGGCAGCGCCTGGGTGGGTCGGCGTGATACCGGCGCGGCAGCAGACGGAAAAAAAGTTCCACAGGTAGCTTACAAAAAACGTTCGCCGTTCCTCGCCAGCTGAATGTTCCGTTGCAGCAAACAGTGAAAAGACGCACTTCGGTGCGTCTTTTTTATTTAATGTATCTAATTGATTAATTTAAACTTTTTGTATTAACTGTTACGCATGAAATCAGCCGTTTTATAGAATGCCTGCTGCAAATCGTTGCGCAATTTCCCATCGACGCCGATTTCGTTCATTGCCTGCATCATGCAGCTTATCCATTGATCCCGTTCCACTTCGCCAATCGCCACATGCAAATGACGCGCGCGCAAACGCGGGTGACCATATTTCTCAACGTAAAGCGGCGGGCCGCCGAGCCAGCCGGATAGGAATTGGTAAAGTTTTTCGCGCGAAGCGTCGAGGTTGTACGGATGCAATCGACGGATCTCCGAGTAAGCCGTTTCGAGTTGCATCAAATCGTAAAAGCGCTCGACCAGCTGCTTCACCACGGCAGCGCCGCCGATGGATTCGTAATGAGTTTTCATAGGAGAATATGGTAGCATGTCGCCTGATAACGCTGAACAACACGCGATGAAACTTGCCCTGAAAATCGATGTCGATACGCTTCGTGGAACCATGGAAGGCGTACCGCGCCTGCTGGAAATTCTCGACAGGCATCGCACACATGCGACATTTCTATTCAGCCTCGGCCCCGACCATACCGGCCGCGCGATCAAGCGCGTGTTCCGGCGCGGCTTTATGAAAAAAGTGTCGCGTACTTCTGTTGTCGAACATTACGGCATCAAAACCCTGCTCTACGGCACCCTGCTGCCGGGACCGGATATCGGCAAGCGCGGTGGCGACGTCATGCGCAGCGTCCGCGCTGCCGGACACGAATGCGGCATCCACACATATGACCACATCAAATGGCAGGATCATGTGGCTGGGCAAAGCGAAGCCTGGACCGAGCGCGAGATGCAAAAGGCATTTGACCGCTTCGCGGAAATTTTCGGCACTGCGGCCAAAACCCACGGTGCAGCCGGATGGCAGATGAACCGCCACGCGTACCGAACCGAGCAGCGGCTGGGCTTCGATTATTGCTCCGACGGTCGCGGGGCTTTTCCATTTATTCCTGTGTGCAACGGCGAAGTCATTCCCTGCACGCAATTGCCAACGACACTACCGACGCTGGATGAGTTGATCGGCATAAACGGTCTCAATGCAGACAATGTCGCGCAGCACTTATTGAACCTGACGCGCGACGGAAAAACCGACCACGTCTACACTCTACACGCGGAACTTGAAGGCATGAAATTATTGCCTGTGTTTGATGCGCTGCTCGGCGGCTGGCGCGAACAGGGATTCGAGCTATGTACAACCGGTGAATTATTCCGCTCGCTCGATGTCCCGGCTTTGCCTTATTGCGAGGTGCGATGCGGCGAAATAGCCGGCCGCTCTGGCACGCTGGCGCTGCAGGGAAAACAATTTTTAGCTCATTGAGGAACAACAGAATGCTGAATCAATCCGTGCCCGATTTTGAATTGCCCGCCACCGGCGGTCAACGTTTCAAGCTTTCCGCGATGCGCGGATATCCCTTTGTCATCTATTTTTATCCGAAAGACGACACGCCGGGCTGTACCAGCGAAGGCATGCAGTTCCGCGATCTGTGCAACGAATTCGGCAAGATCAAGTGCACCGTATTCGGCGTCTCGCGCGACAGCCTGAAGTCGCACGAAAAGTTCAAGAGCAAAATGAGTTTTCCGTTCGAATTGCTCAGCGATGAGGAAGAAGTTGCCTGCCGGATATTCAATGTCATCAAAATGAAGAATATGTACGGCAAGCAAGTGCGCGGGATCGAGCGCAGCACGTTCATCATCGATAAAGACGGCACTTTGCGTAAGGAATGGCGCGGCGTGTCCGTGCCGGGCCACGCGCAGGAAGTGCTCGACGCGGTCAAAGCCCTGTAACCCGCAACAGATTGATTATGGCCGCCACCCGCCCACGCCGCACTCGCGACAGCGCTGAACAAAGCAAATTATTTGTCCTCGACACGAATGTGCTGATGCACGACCCCACGGCATTGTTCCGCTTCGAGGAACACGACGTGTTCATTCCGATGGTGACGCTGGAAGAGCTCGACAACAACAAGAAAGGCATGACCGAAGTCGCGCGCAACGCCCGCCAGGCGAGCCGCTTCATGGAGGAAATCGTCAGCTCGCCGCAGGCCGACATGGACGCCGGCCTGCCGCTGAAGGGCCGCGGCACGCAACTGGCGAGCGGAAAATTGTTTTTACAGACCCGCATTATCAATCACGATTTATCCGCCGCGTTTCCGAGCCTGAAGGCGGATAACCAGATCATCGGCGTCGCGCTGCATTTGCAGCAGGAGCAGAAACACCGCCAGGTGGTGCTGGTGACCAAAGACATCAACATGCGCATCAAGGCGCGCGCCATCGGCGTGCAGTCTGAGGACTATTTCAACGACAAGGTTCTCGAAGATACCGACCTGCTGTATAGCGGCATGCGCGAGTTGCCCGCGGATTTCTGGGACAAGCATGGCAAAGACATGGAATCGTGGCAACAGCATGGGCGAACCGTATATCGCATCAAAGGCCCGCTGTGCGCAAGCTTCATCCTGAACGAATTCGTTTATCTTGAAGGAAGCCAGCCATTTTTCGCCCGCGTGGTCGAGCAAAGCGGCAAGACCGCCGTGCTCGAAACCCTGCGAGACTATGCGAACAGCAAAAACAATGTATGGGGAATCACCGCGCGCAATCGCGAGCAGAATTTTGCCTTGAACGCGCTGATGAATCCGGACATCGATTTTGTCACCCTGCTCGGGCAGGCGGGAACCGGCAAGACCTTGCTGACGCTGGCTGCCGGATTGATGCAAACGCTGGAGAACAAGCTTTACTCCGAAATCATCATGACGCGTGTTACTGTCCCAGTGGGCGAGGACATCGGATTCCTGCCCGGAACGGAAGAGGAAAAAATGACGCCGTGGATGGGCGCGCTGGAAGACAATCTGGACGTGCTCAACAAGAGCGACGACGAAGCGGGCGATTGGGGTCGCGCGGCGACACAGGACCTCATTCGCTCGCGCATCAAAATCAAATCGCTTAATTTCATGCGCGGCCGGACGTTTATTAAAAAATATTTGATCATTGACGAAGCGCAAAACCTCACGCCGAAACAGATGAAGACCCTGATCACGCGTGCCGGTCCCGGAACGAAGGTTGTGTGCCTCGGCAATATCTCGCAAATCGATACGCCATATCTGACCGAAGGCAGTTCCGGCCTGACTTACGTCGTCGACCGATTTAAAGGTTGGGCGCATAACGGCCATGTGACGCTGCAAAGGGGCGAGCGATCAAGGCTGGCGGATTTCGCCGCGGAAGCGCTGTAGCGAGGCTGGCGTGAAAATGAGTTAAATTCTGGTCGCATGCAACCGGTTATAATGATATAAATCTGTTAATTAACATACCAATGATCGACTACTAAAAATAATGAACCGGGAAAGCCTTTCCATTTAATGAACCGTGGTTTTTATTACATCCTGGCGGCGCAGTTTTTTTCCGCCCTCGCCGACCATGCGTTGCTGGTTGCGGCGATTTCGTTGCTTGCCCAGCTGGGCGCGCCGGAGTGGCAAACACCGTGGCTGAAAATTTTCTTTGTCGTGTCGTATGTCGTGCTTGCGCCTTTTGTCGGCGCCTTCGCTGATGCACTACCCAAAGGCAAGGTGATGCTTATCAGCAACGGCATAAAGATTTTCGGCTGTTTATCGATGCTGTTTGGGATGGATCCGTTTTATGCCTACGCAATTGTCGGCTTCGGCGCCGCGGCTTACTCCCCGGCCAAATACGGCATCCTCACCGAATATTTACCGCCGAGCAAACTGGTCATTGCCAACGGCTGGATGGAGGGGCTGACGGTTGGCGCAATCATCACTGGTACGGTGATCGGTGGGATGCTTATCAATAATCGCATTTCCACTACGCTGTTGAGTATTACGGATATAGGAGGAATGGAATCTGGAATTGATACGCCACCTGAGATGGCGATTTCCATTATTGTCGGTTTTTATATCGTCGCCTCCCTATTCAATCTGTATATCCCCAAGCTGGCGATCGACCACAAACCGCTTAAGAAAAATCCGTTATTCATCATTCACGATTTCTGGCATTGCTTCAAACTTTTATGGAAAGATAAACTTGGCCAGGTATCCCTCGCAGTTACGACTTTGTTCTGGGGCGCAGGCGCAACGCTGCAATTCATCGTGATCAAATGGGCGGATGCGTCGCTCGGATTCGGCCTCGATAAAGCTTCGTACTTGCAGGGGGTGGTCGCGCTTGGAATTGCCGTCGGTGCCGGAATGGCGGCGAAATATATCAGCCTCGACCGAGCGGTAAAAGTCATCCCGCTCGGGATCGCCATGGGCTTCGCGGTGATATTCATCAATCTGATTTTCAGCTGGCAGATCGCCGCGCCGTTGCTGGTATTAATCGGCGCGCTCGGCGGTTTCTTCGTCGTTCCGATGAACGCCCTGCTGCAGCATCGTGGTCACCTGCTAATGGGCGCGGGCCATTCCATCGCCGTGCAGAATTTCAACGAAAACATCAGCATCCTTGTCATGTCCGGGATGTATTCGATGATGATCGGCGCCAGGCTGAGCATTTACCATATCATTATTATCTTCGGCCTGTTCCTCGCCGGATCGATGACGCTCATCCTGTGGCGGCTGAGGCAGATTCAGCGGCAACAGGCCTGATTCTTCATGCGCCGATATTTGTTCCAGTCGCACGTGGCACAGTTCGGGTGTGTGTGGTGTAATTACACCTGTGGTTCACTCTTTCTCAATCAACCCTCGGCGTAACCTACAGGAGGCCACTTGGCCAAACCAAATTATCAGTTCGAAAAGCGCCAAAGAGATCTGGCGAAAAAAAGTAAACAGGAAGCAAAACGCCAGCAGAAATTGGCCGACAAAGCGGCCGGCATCGTGACCGAAGATGCCGAGCCCGAGGACGGCATCGCGGCGGAAATACCTGATCCCAATGCCGCTTCAAACGCGAAACCCTCGGCAGAGGATTGAAGCGAGGTTATGCGTTCAACGCGTGCAGCTGCAGCAGTAGCGCGATTAAACGAGCGAAGTGAAGGCACGCATTACATCATGGCGAGAACCGGGAATGAGTTATTCATTCTGCGCGAGCAGACCGACGAAGGAAGCAAACCTGTTTCCGATGCCCTCGCTCTGGACGAATTTGTCAAATACGTCAACGGTATGGGCCCGCAAGTAGTACGCCGCGTGACTAAAAACGACGAGGCTTTTGCCAGGCAATTATCAAAAAAGGCGTCATCGTAGGTGGCCGTTCCCCGTTTAAGCCGATTGGCTTTATACTGAAAATATGGGTTGGTTCAACGGCGCGTCGCATGGAGTATTAAAATGGCTTTCAGAGAACACCTGAATAACAAAGAGAAAAAGAAACCGTCGTCACTCTCGCCGAAGCAAAAGAAATTGTCCAAAGAAGTTAAGAGGAACAGCAAACCGACGGTGCCGGCTGTTCCTGCAGAGTTCAAGCCTCAGGCAGTAAGCGACCTGAATATTACCGAAGCGTAGCGAGGAGAAAATCATGGGCAGAGAACAGCAGAGCAACAAGGAAAAAAAGAAACAGGCCGCGTTATCACCGAAAGAAAAAAAGCAGCAGAAGGAAGCGAAAAAAACCGCTAAAGATTTTGTGCCTATGGGGAACAAGTCCTAGAGGCACAGGCCGGGCGTACCAGCACAGCGGTCCTTCACCGCGACGCAAGCGGATTTTTTCACGCGTTATGCGAAAGGGTTTCTCTTGAGCCGCCCTGAGAGAAATTGGCATTCCGCTTTGGAATTTTGTAACTAATTGATTATATTAGTTTTTTATGAGTGGCTAAACTCATAAAATAATCGGCTTGTCCGGAATTTCATTCGCTTTGCCACGCGGTTGTGGAAAATGCGCGCGCAAAAGTTTCGCCACCTCCTCGATTCCAGTAACCACACCCTGTTCAAATTTTTTCTCGCGAAACATTTTTTCCATGCTGCGGCAAATCGCTTCCCACTGGCTCGGCGTAACCTTGGCTGCAATGCCGCGGTCGGCGACGATTTCCACATCACGATCCGCCAGCAACAGATAAATCAGCAATCCATTATTCAGTTGGGTGTCCCAAATGCGTTGCATGGCGAAGACGTCGATGGCGCGCTGTCGCGCCGACAAGCCGCGCGCGATTAACGCCGTATCAAGCGAGCCTTCCACGGCAAAACAGATTTGACCGTCATGGCCATGCTCGGCCCGTTTAATCGCAGCCTCAATGGCATCGAGCGACGCCGCCGGAAATGCCCGGCTCACCGACCATTTGTCGGTAAGCGAATGCTTGACGAAGCGTTTAAGCTTATTCATTCGCCGCCTCCACCGCCAGCGCCGCCAGCGTCACCGCCGCCTGCATCGGCCGTAGCCAAGCCTTCAAACCACGAGCCGGATGCGCCGCCGCCGCCGAAGCCGCCGCCACCTC
>JBAVXA010000305.1:0-1686 GCA_049698095.1 Burkholderiales bacterium | reverse complement strand
CCGCAAATGCGGCACAATTATTGTCTTTGCCGGACATTGACGGCGGGTTAATTGGCGGCGCATCACTGGTTGCTGAAGAATTCGTCGCCATTTGCCGCGCAGCTTAACGATTAGGATAGTTTTCCATGGAAACAGCGATCCGGGTTTTTAATATTCTGTCCGCCTTGGGCGTGATTGGCCTTGTGTTGATTCAGCAAGGTAAATGCGCAGACGTCGGCGCAGCTTTTGGTAGCGGGTCAGCCGGTAGCTTGTTCGGCTCCAGCGGCTCGGCTAATTTTCTCAGCCGTTCTACTGCCGCTTTGGCCGCAGTATTTTTTATTAGCAGCTTGGGTCTGACCTATCTGTCGGCCACCCATAGCAAGCGTGGCGGCGTGATGGATAGCCAAAGCGTGATAGAGACGGCTAAAGAAAAAGCGGTGGAAGTGAAGCCGGGCGAAGTAAAGCCTGTTGATCCCAAAGCTGCGGATAAGGCGGCGCCAGCTGGCGTACCTCCTGCGCCTGCGGCAGATTCCAAAGCCAAAGATATTCCGAAATAATTAGTTTTGCTCCCTGCGTGGTCTAGCAGAGTGAGCGTGACGCCGACGTGGTGAAATTGGTAGACACGCTATCTTGAGGGGGTAGTGGCGAAAGCTGTGCGAGTTCGAGTCTCGCCGTCGGCACCATTAGCAGGATTATCAGATGTGGATTCAGGATTGGGGATTCCATCAATGAATCTCCAATCCTAAATTCTGAATACTGGTCGTCACATGCTGGAAAATTATTTTCCTATCCTGCTGTTCCTGTTCATAGGTTTGGCCCTCGGCGTTGCGCCGATGGTCGCGGGCAAACTACTCGGCCCGAATCGCCCCGACAGCGAAAAACTTTCCCCTTACGAATGCGGCTTCGAGGCCTTCGAAGATGCGCGCATGAAATTTGACGTGCGTTATTACCTCGTCGCGATTCTATTCATTTTGTTCGATCTCGAAATTGCATTTCTGTTTCCCTGGGCCGTGGTGCTGCAGGAAATCGGCTGGTTCGGTTTTCTCGCCATGATGATTTTCCTTTCCGTACTCGTCGTTGGTTTTATTTATGAGTGGAAAAAATGCGCGCTGGATTGGGAGTGAAAAGCAAGGATGAAGGATGAAGGACGAAAATTTATCTGAATCGTTCTCCTGTTTTTCTCTGTGTCTCTGTGCCTCTGTGGTGAAAGATTTTAACCAGTCTCTGTGGTGAAAGATTGTAAATGATCATCGAAGGTATTTTAGAAAAAGGTTTTGTCACTGCGCGTCTTGATGATGTCATCAACCTCGCGCGCACCGGCTCGATGTGGCCGATGACTTTCGGCCTCGCCTGTTGCGCGGTGGAGATGATGCATGCCGGCGCGTCACGTTACGACCTCGATCGCTTCGGCATCGTGTTCCGTCCTAGCCCGCGCCAATCCGACGTGATGATCGTCGCCGGAACCCTGTGCAACAAAATGGCGCCAGCCCTGCGCAAAGTCTATGACCAGATGGCCGAGCCGCGCTGGGTAATCTCGATGGGCTCGTGCGCTAATGGCGGCGGCTATTATCACTATTCTTATTCCGTCGTGCGCGGTTGCGATCGCATCGTGCCGGTGGACGTGTATGTACCCGGTTGCCCACCGACAGCGGAAGCGCTGCTCTACGGCATCATCCAGTTGCAAAACAAAATCAAACGTACCAACAC
>JBAVXA010000304.1:0-2804 GCA_049698095.1 Burkholderiales bacterium | reverse complement strand
GAAATCGAGATTGGCCGGCTTTATCGCAACGATATCTTCGTCTGCCACGGCACATTCAGCAAATGCGCCAATGCGCGTCTTTTCGAGGCGCGTAAATACTGCGTCGCCCGGCCGGAATGCTTTGACCCCAGTGCCGCATTCTTCCACCACGCCGGCGCAATCGCTGCCGAGGGTCAATGGAAATTTTAACGGCAGGATGGCCTTTAACTGACCGTCACGGATCTTGTAATCGACCGGATTGACGCTGGCCGCGCGCACGCGGATGAGCACGTCGCGCGGGCCGACTGACGGTATCGGCAGATCGCTGATTTCGATTGCGTCATTGTTGCCATAATGGCGGATGAATGCAGCGCGCATGCCGTTAGTCAGCCCCGGTATAATTTTTTTCGCCTGCAGTGACCGATACCTTCAGGCGGTTTTGCGGCGGCGGCAGCGGGCACGTGGCGAAGCGCGTGAAAGCGCACGGCGGACTGTATGACTTGTTGAAATCAAGTAAATACATGTCCGCTTTTCCCGGAACCTTGACTGCGTCGAGATAGCGTCCTGCGCCGTAACTATCGCGTCCATTGGTATCGTCGGCAAACATGATGTCGAGCTGAGTTGCGTTGTTTTCTCCGACGGCATCGAGATTGTAAGTTTTGCCATTGATGGAGAATACCAGCGTTCCGGGAGAGGGTTCTTCCGCCCGCATGCCGAGCACATTGACGATGGATATTTTTTTCGGCGGATTGTGCGGAACAAGTTTCGCTTCAATGCGCCAGGTCGGGCTGGGTTCGAAATAATTCAGCCCTTTGAAATTCGCACGCGCGGCAGATTTAAAATCCTTGATGCGCACACCCATGGGATCGCCTCTTTTGATAATATAAAACCGCAATGAATTCAGGTCCAATAATGTCGGTTTGTCCTGCGATTCAGCGTCGGATTTCAGCTGGATGGTCTGCAACAACGGCTTTCCGCCGAACGTGACCCCGGCATGCGGTAGCGGCGTGAAACTGACCGCGCCGTTTTGCAATAAAAAGGTCCCAGTCTTTTCCGGCGCTTTATCGCGCGGGAATATCACCGTATTGTTCGGCCCGCTGCCAGCGCTGTTTACACCTGGTTTGAGCCAGTATAGTCCTGCTACCGTGAGCCATCCGTCGTCCCTGGTCAGATTCTGCAGACGCTCGGCGCGCCATCGGTTTAACTCATTGCTGTACGCCGGATCAAGCAAGGTTGCCGCGGGTGCTGGCGCGACTGGCGGGCGCAACGCCGTTTGCGCCGGCTGCGGAGCTTGAGGCGGTGCGCCAACGGCTCCGCTGGTGCCCGGGGCAGAAACGATTGGGGCAACCACCGCTGACTGGCAGCCGGCCAGCAGTGCGAGGCAAAGTGCAATGGATAAAAATGATCGGGCGCGCATCACAAGCTCAGGTCTCCCATTTACGCCACATTGTCATTCTAGTATGTCTTTTACAGTATGCAAAACCGACCGGGGCATACAGCGAAACCGCTCAGCGCGGGGTCGCGCGAGCGCAGTAGTCCTGCAATATTTTCAAATCTGCTCCCATGTTGTCCCCGGGCATCAGCGGCTGGCCGAGCGCGACAATTTTTTCACGGTAATCGAAATACACGGGAACGATGGGAACGCCAACTTGTTTGGCGATATGGTAAAAACCGCTTTTCCATTTCGCGCCGGTACTGCGCGTTCCCTCCGGCGCCACGCCAAGCAACATTCGGTCGCGGCTGCGAAATACGCTGACGGTTTCGCCGACCACGCCGTGCGACGCCGTCCGGTCGACCGGGATGCCGCCCAGCCAGCGCATGAGGTGATTAACCGGCCAACGGAATATCGTATGCTTGCCGAGAAAATTACCGTGCACGTTCAGTGCAAACAGCACCGCGATGCCGAGAAAAAAATCCCAGTTGGTCGTATGCGGCGCGACCGCGACCACCATGCGAGGGACGTCAGGCAGGTTGCCGGTAATCTGCCAGCCGAGGCGATTCAGCAGCGACCTTGCCAGCGGATGCAGGATGCCGTAATCGCGCTGCGGAACGGCATCGCCCAGTACCGGAAAAGACATGTCCTCCTCCCGCTTGATTTTTATTATTTTCGAAAACCTTTTTTACGCTTCTTGTGTCGACAGCATTTCGCTTATGCGCTTCGCCGGTTTGCCGTCGACGCAGTACGGGCAGGATACGCCGAGCGCATAGTGCGGCGAACGTTGCTCCTCTTTAGTCACCGGACTCAGGCAGTTAAAGCATTGTACGACACCGGACTCTTCCAGCTCTGGATTCAGCGCAACCCTGCGGTCGAACACAAAACAATCCCCGTCATAATGCGCGCCGCCGCAGTCCTCGAAATATTTGAGAATGCCGCCATCCAGCTGATACACATTGTTGAAGCCTAGATTCTGCAAGACCGGCGCGGCTTTCTCGCAACGGATTCCCCCGGTGCAAAAGGTCACCACGGTTTTGTTTTTCAGCGATGCGTCGAGTTGTGCAGCTTTGCGCGGAAATGCGCGAAACGTATCGACGCCGATGGGCAATGCGTTGCGAAAAGTGCCCAGGCGGATTTCGTATTCGTTGCGCGTATCGACTAACACCACCTCGCGGCCCTCATCCAGCCATTGCTTCAGCATCGTTGGGGAAACCGCAGGCGCGCGTCCGTGCGCGGGTGAAATTTCCGGCATGCCCATGGAAATAATTTCTTTTTTGATCTTTACCAGCATGCGGTTGAACGGTTTCTCATCCGACGGACTCTCTTTTCCGACTAGATCGGCAAAGCGCGGGTCGGATTTTAATTGCGAGAAAAATATTTCGATGTCGGC
>JBAVXA010000303.1:0-15475 GCA_049698095.1 Burkholderiales bacterium | reverse complement strand
CTCGATCAGCTGCATCCGGACGCGCGCAACAAATCAAAAGCCATCTGGTGCTCCGCCGACAAATCCAAAACCTGGCTGGATTTCATGTTGAACAATGCCCCGCTCAAGGATCCCGCCGCCAACTGTGAAGTCCCTTTTGCCAAAATCGAAGAATTGGGCAAAAAATATAAAGTGCGCGGCACGCCGCTGGTGTTGTTCGCCAGCGGACAGAAAGTCCCCGGCAGCGTGAAAAAAGAAACGCTGGAAAAAATGCTCAACGGTGGCGACGGGCAATAAGTCCGAATCAACGCGTAAATAAAAAAAGGCCGCAGAAATTGCGGCCTTTTTGTTCGCAAAGCGGTTATTCGGCTAGTTGATGGGAGGAGTCCATCCTTTCGGCAGCAGCACCCACATCATGCCGCTTTGCTTCATCTTGCCCGCCTGTTCACCGGCCTTGTCGCCGAAGCCCCAGAAAAAATCCGCGCGTACGCCGCCATTGATGGCACCGCCGGTATCCTGCGCCAGCATCAGGCGCTGCAATGGTTTTTTGCTGTTGGGAAAGGTGGTGGAAAGAAACACCGGCACACCAAGCGGAACCACGCGCTGGTCGACCGCGATGCTGCGCTCCGCCGTCAGCGGCACGCCGAGGGTTCCGATTGGCCCGGACAAATCCCCCGGCAGTTCCTTGAAAAAGACATAACTCGGATTGCAGTTCATGTAGGCCTGCACTTTGCCCGGATTTTTTTGCGCCCAGCTTTTTATGCCCTGCATTGACGCGCTTTCGATGCCGATTTCGCCGCCGAACATTAGTGCGCGCGCCATTCCGCGGAATGGATGGCCGTTCTGGTCGGCATAGCCGACGCGCATCGAGGTGCCGTCTTCGAATTTAACTTGCCCGGATCCCTGAATGTGCAGAAAAAAAGCTTCGACAGGGTCGTCGACGTACACCAGCTCGCGGCCTTTGAGCGGGGCCGTGCCCGCTTCGATTTCGCCGCGCGTGTAATACGGAACCAGTTTGTTGCCGGCCAACCGGCCGCGCAGGCGCTTGTGTTTCAGGTCCGGATGCACTTCCGTCAAGTCGACCGTGATCATGTCGTCCGGAGCGGCATAAAGCGGATAGCGGTACCTTTCCGTGGCGACCCGGCTGCCGTTCAACAGCGGCTCGTAATAACCGGTAATGGTTCCCGAAGTGGAATTATCCGCGTTGATTACCTGGTGCGGGATAAAAAATGTTTCAAAAAAACGGCTGACTGCTGCAGGCTCGTTACTGGACGACAACTGGGCGGCCGCTTCGCACGCGGCTTTCCATGCCGGCTGTTCTTTCAGCGCAGTGCAGCTTTGCAACAATCCCCCCAGCGCGGCGGTATGGTTGTCGTTATTCCAGCCGGCGGTTTGCACGGCATCCCAGTTTGCCAGTTGCAACGTTCCGCGCAGGTCCGTCAGCAATGGGTTTTCCGGCGTAGGCGTGGGTTTGCTCGAGGCGGCGGGCGGCGGGCAGGTCACGCTCGGGACGAGGGCATTGCTGACCTTTTTGATCTGCGCCGCTGCGGGCAGCGCAACGCCGCCAGCAAGCACAAAACATAGCCCGAAATAAACGCCGAATAATTTCAATGGATTTCTCATAAAGAATAGTTCAATAAAAACAATGCATAAGCGATACCCCATTATAGCAAATGCCCCACAACTATTGCTGTGCGAAAATAGACAAATTGCAAACTTGCAATTAGCTGGAGCAGGCCATGGAGTGGATTCTGTTGGAAGCCGGCATCGCGCTGGGGCTGGCGGTTTTTATCGTCTGGTGGACCATGCCGAAAAAACGCAAAGACGATGAGCCGAAGTAAAGTCTAATGCAGGACGCGCGGTATGCTCAGCGTAAATTCTGGAATCGGTGCGTCGAAGCGCGTGCCGTCTTCTGCGACCATCTGATAGGTGCCGCGCATGGTGCCAACCGGCGTGCCGAGCGCCGAGCCGCTTGAATACTCGTAGCTTTCACCCGACTTCAGTTTCGGCTGTTCGCCAATCACGCCCAGTCCGCGAACCTCCTGAGTTTCATTATCGGCATCCGTGATGACCCAGTGGCGGCTGATCAATTGCGCGCCGACGCTACCTTTATTAGTGATGGTAATGGTGTAGGCAAACACATAGCGCGAAGCATCCTCATCCGACTGATCGGCAAGATAGGTCGCATGGGCTTTTACATCAATCGCGTACTTTTTTTCGTTGTCCATAAATCGTATTCCACACTAATTTCATCAGGTCGGCAAGTTTGACATTGTCGGCACATCATAATTGCCGGTAAGATGCTATTTTGCATCAATAAATAAAGAGCATCCCATGGCCACCCACCGCATAGCCCCGAGTATCCTGTCAGCCGATTTCGCCAGGCTGGGCGATGAAGTCAAAGCGGTCATCGCCGCCGGTGCCGACATTATCCACTTCGACGTGATGGACAACCATTATGTTCCCAACCTCACCATCGGTCCGCTGGTGTGCGAGGCGATCCGCCCGCATACGCAGGCATTGATCGACGTGCATCTGATGGTCAAGCCGGTGGATCGCATCATTCCCGACTTTGCCAAGGCGGGTGCGAACATTATCAGTTTTCACCCGGAAGCATCCGACCACATCGACCGCACCATCGGCTTGATCAAAGAGAATGGCTGCAAAGCCGGCCTGGTGTTCAATCCCGCTACGCCGTTGAGCTATCTCGATCACGTTATCGGCAAGCTCGATTTGGTTCTCATCATGTCGGTCAATCCGGGTTTTGGCGGGCAGAGTTTCATTCCCGGCGCACTGGATAAATTGCGCGAGGCGCGGAAGCGCATTACCGCCAGCGGGCGCGACATTTGGCTGGAAGTGGATGGCGGCGTCAAAGTGGATAACATTGCCGAGATTGCCAAAGCGGGTGCGGATACGTTTGTCGCCGGATCGGCGATTTACGGCACCAAGGATTACAAAGCGACCATCGACAAAATGCGCGCAGAATTGGCGAAAGCATGAAGCCAGTTGAATTCCCGTTGCAGGTCAAGGCCGTCGCCATTGATCTCGACGGCACGCTGCTCGACACAATAGGCGATCTGGCGCACGCATCCAACCTGATGCGGGTGGAATTGGGCATGAGCGAGTTGCCGGAGTCGCTGGTCAAGACGTTTGTCGGCAAAGGCATGCTGAATCTGGTTCGGCGCACGCTGGCTGGCGGCGGGGATACCTCGCATATCGGCGAAACGCAACTGCAGCAGGCGCTAAGTATTTACGAGCGTCATTATGCCTCGGTGCTCACGCGCGAAACCAGTCATTATCCCGGCGTACTGGACGGCCTGCGCCTGCTGCACGATGCCGGATTCCGCCTTGCCTGCATCACCAACAAGGCAGAAAAATTTACCCTGCCGTTGTTGAGGCAAATGAACCTCGAACATTTTTTCGAGATAACGGTTTCCGGCGACACCACGGCAAAACGCAAGCCCGACCCGATGCCGCTTTTGCACGCGGCAGAATTTTTTAAGATCGAGCCTTCGGAGATGCTGCTCATCGGCGATTCGGTCAACGATTACGAGGCCGCGCGCGCAGCCGGCTGCCCGATATTTCTGGTACCCTACGGCTATAATGAAGGTCGCGACGCAAGCGAGTTGCCTGCCGACGCAATTATTCAAGGGCTCGATCAGGCGGCGAAGCTGATTCAAAACAGCGCCGCAAAAGACAAAAAATATTTAATATAATCAATATGTTATATAAACTTAACAGGAAGACAGGCTGCTGGCGATGGTAATCGTGGATTACTTTTTTTCGCCATTATTTTCTAGCTTCCCCTGTTAAGGACTCATCATGACTGAACAAGAATTCGTCGCGTTCGCGGCGCAAGGTTATAACCGCATCCCCGTTACGCTCGAAACGCTCGTCGATCTCGACACGCCGCTGTCGATTTATCTCAAGCTCGCTAACCAGCCTTATTCTTATTTGCTCGAATCGGTCGTCGGTGGCGAACGCTTTGGCCGCTATTCCATCGTCGGGCTGGCGGCGCGTCAGGTTTTGCGCGTGACGGGTAAACAGATTCAGATCCTGCAGGACGGTGCGGTGGTGGAAGAACACCGCGCGGAAGATCCGCTCGCTTTCATCAACGGCTATGAAGCGCGCATCGTCGCTGCGCCGGCGAATGAAGACTTGCGTTTTGTCGGCGGTCTGGTCGGTTATTTTGGCTACGACACGGTGCGCTATATCGAGCCGAAACTCGCCGCTACGCACAAGCCTGATCGCCTCGGCGTGCCGGATATCCTGCTGATGCTGTCGGAAGAGCTGGCAGTAGTGGATAACCTTTCCGGCAAATTGCATTTGATCGTTTATGCCGACCCTAACGAGCAGGGCGCTTACGCCAAAGCCAGTGCGCGTTTGCAGGAATTGCGGCGCAAGCTGCGCGGCTGGGCCGAGTTGCCCGGCTACGGCCCGCGCAAAGACATGCCGTTGGCGATTTCCGAAATCGGCGAACAGCGCTTTCTCAAGGCGGTCGATCAATGCAAGCAATACGTGCTCGACGGCGATATCATGCAGGTGCAGATTTCCCAGCGCATATCGCTGCCGTTCGACGCGCCGCCGATCAATCTTTACCGCGCGCTGCGCAGCATCAACCCGTCGCCGTACATGTTTTATCTCGACCTCGGCGGCTTTCAGATTGTCGGCGCGTCGCCGGAAATATTGGTGCGTAAGGAGCACGAAAAAATTACCTTGCGCCCGATCGCCGGTACGCGCCGCCGCGGCAAGACGCCGGAGGACGATCTGGCGATGGAAAGGGAATTGCTCAGCGATCCGAAAGAACGCGCCGAACATCTCATGCTGATTGATCTGGGCCGTAACGACGTCGGCCGTGTGGCGCAGACAGGCACGGTGAAAGTGACCGAGCAATATGTCGTCGAACGTTACTCGCATGTGATGCACATTGTGTCCAACGTCGAGGGCGTGATCAAACCGGGCATCAATAATATCGACTTGCTGCGTGCGACGTTTCCTGCCGGGACCGTCACCGGTACGCCGAAAGTACGTGCGATGGAAATCATCGACGAGCTTGAGCCGTCGAAGCGCGGCATTTACGCCGGCGCGGTGGGTTACCTGGGATTCAACGGTAATATGGACCTCGCCATCGCCATCCGCACCGCTGTGATAAAAGACCGCACGTTGTATGTACAGGCGGCGGCCGGCATTGTCGCCGACTCGGTGCCCGACCTCGAATGGAAAGAAACCGAGAACAAGGCCCGCGCCGTTTTAAGAGCGGCGGAGATGGCCTACGCCGGCATCGACGCGCCGCTGGGTTAGGAGACGATCATGTTACTGATGATAGATAACTACGATTCGTTCACCTATAACCTGGTGCAATATTTCGGCGAGCTGGGCGAAGATGTACTGGTATTTCGCAACGACGAAATTGATTTGGCCAAAGTCGCAGCATTGAAGCCGAAGCGCATAGTAATTTCTCCCGGGCCCTGCACTCCGAATGAAGCGGGCATTTCCGTGCCCCTGATAAAAGAATTCGCCAGTAAAATTCCTATCCTGGGCGTTTGCCTCGGCCATCAAAGCATCGGCCAGGCGTTCGGCGGAAAAATCATTCACGCCAAGCAACTCATGCACGGCAAAAACTCGATGATCACGCATAGCAACACGAGCCTGTTCAGCGGACTGCCGTCGCCGTTCTCCGCCACACGCTATCACTCGCTGGTGATCGAGCGCGAAAGCAATCCCGCTTGCCTGGAAGTGACAGCATGGACTGACGACGGCGAAATCATGGGCGTGCGTCACAAGAGTCTGCCTGTTGAGGGTGTGCAGTTTCATCCCGAATCGATTGCGACCGAACACGGCCATGCGATGCTGAAGAATTTTCTTGAGGCATGGAAATGAATATCACCCCGCAGGAGGCGCTCACGCGCGTCATCGAGCACCGCGAGATTTTTCACGATGAAATGCTTCACTTGATGCGTCAGATGATGGCGGGCGAAGTCTCGCCGGTGATGATTTCTGCCATCATTACCGGGCTGCGGGTGAAAAAGGAAACCCTTGGCGAAATCACTGCGGCCGCCCAGGTGATGCGCGAGTTGTCTACCAAAGTCGACGTGGCAGGCGAGCCGCACCTGGTCGATACCTGCGGTACCGGCGGCGACAGTCTGCACACGTTTAACATATCCACCGCGTCGGCTTTTGTCGCGGCCGCAGCGGGCGCCAAAGTCGCGAAGCACGGCGGCCGGTCGGTGTCGTCGTCTTGCGGAAGCGCCGACGTGCTCGAATCACTAGGCGCCAATGTAAATCTGACACCGATACAAGTATCAGATTTTATTAAAGAAATTGGAGTAGGCTTTATGTTCGCGCCAAACCACCACAGCGCCATGAAACACGCAGCGCCGGTGCGAAAGGAATTAAGCGTGCGAACCTTGTTCAATATTCTGGGGCCGCTCACCAACCCGGCTGGTGCGCAAAGTCAGGTGCTCGGTGTATTTCACCGAGACCTGGTCGGAATTCTGGTACGGGTATTGCAGCGCCTCGGCAGCAGACATGTGCTGGTGGTGCATGGACGCGATGGCCTGGATGAAATATCGTTGTCCGGCGATACCGATGTCGCCGAATTAAAAAATGGTGTGGTAAGCGAATACACGATTCGCCCGCAGCAATTCGGCATGCAGTCCGCCACACTCGATGCGATCCGCGTTCGGAATATTGAACAGGCCAAGCTCCTGTTGCTGCAGGCGTTGGATGACCGGCCGTGTCCGGCGCGCGACATTGTCGCGCTCAATGCCGGCGCGGCAATCTATGCCGCGGACTTGGTGGCGTCGCTGGAGGACGGTGTTAGACGCGCACAGCAAATGCTGGCTTCAGGCGCGGCGCGCAGAAAATTGGACCAATACGTGGCGGCGACTGCGCAGGTATTGCATCAGGATAAATAAGCCGTGGCCGACATTCTGCAAAAAATCATCGCGGTAAAGACGCAGGAGGTCGCAGCGGCGAAAATCGCCAAGCCGTTGCATGTGCTGCGTGCTGAAGCCGAAGCCATGCCGCCAGTACGCGATTTCAATCGTGCACTGCGCGCGAAAATCAATGCGGGAAAGCCGGCGGTGATTGCCGAAATTAAGAAAGCCAGCCCAAGCAAAGGCGTGCTGCGCGAAGATTTTCACCCGGCTGACATTGCCGCAAGCTATGCTGAACACGGCGCGGCATGCCTGTCGGTATTAACCGACCGGCAGTTCTTCCAAGGCGCGACGGAATACTTGAAACAGGCGCGTGCCGCCTGCGAGATCCCTGTTTTGCGCAAAGATTTCATGATCGACGAATACCAGGTCTACGAAGCGCGCGCGATCGGCGCAGACTGCATTCTGCTGATAGTCGCGGCGCTGACGCTATCGCAAATGAAGGATCTGGAAGCGCTGGCGCATGCGCTTCAAATGGCCGTACTGGTAGAGGCGCACGACGGCTCGGAGCTGAAAAAAGCCCTGCAGTTGAAGACGCCGCTGATCGGCATCAACAACCGCAATCTGCGAACCTTCGAAACCCGGTTAGAAACCACACTGGATTTATTGCGTGACATACCGCCCGATCGGCTAGTCATTACCGAGAGTGGTGTTGCTTCGCCCGCAGACGTAAAACGAATGCGCGCAAACGGCGTAAATACTTTTCTGGTCGGCGAGGCGTTCATGCGCGCCGTTGATCCCGGTCGCGAACTCGCGCATTTGTTCGGCGACTGAAGTTCTTTCGGTTGATCAATAGAAAACAGGGCGAAAAAAACGGACACCCGAGGGTGTCCGTTTACTTTTATTATTAGTGAACCGGATTTACATCCGGCTCGTAAAGTTATTATTTTAGAACGCGTGGTTTACACCCAAATGGATGGTCTTCGGATCAGCACCAAGAGCATTCGGTGTACCTGCTGCCGGGCCGTTGAAGCGGGAACCGCCCAATGAGAAGAAGTCGTAAGCGGCACGAGCTTCGTTATCGATCTTCTGGTAGGACAGGTATGCCAGCGTGCGCTTGGAGAAGCTGTAAGCGCCGGTCAGGTTAAGGAATTTGGCGCCAGTGTTGGCCAATGTCGCGCCGCCGATTTCAGCTGCCTTGGCTTTGCCGTAGCCCAGATTCAGGTCCACCGCGCCCAGGTTTTGGCTCAGCGAAACCAGGTAATTCTTCCGCTTCAACTCAGTCGAATTGGTTGGCCACTTCAATTGCTCGTACTGGAGACCGATTTTGGTTGCACTGGGCATGGTGAAAGCGGCTGCTAATTTCATGCCCTTGTTGTAGTCTGTGCTGCCGGCATCGCGGCCTTCACGCAGGTATGACGCGCTTCCGAATATCGGGCCGTTCACGTAGCGCAGGTTAAGCGCGGTGCGTTTGCCCGGATTCGGGCTGGTGGTATTTTCCGAAGCGCCAACTGTGGCAATGGCCGTAAAGCCCGCCAGGTTTGGTGTAGCGTAACGGATGACGTTAGGATAACGGCCGCCTATGTAGCGAGGTCCAATGCCAGCCAAGGCTGCAGCACCGCCTGGTCCCGTGGCCAGCACGCCAACAGCTGCGCCAGCGTTTCCTTCAAAGCCGGTTGCACCCAGAATCGTGTCGCCGAAGGCGGAAAGCGGACCGCGGCCGAACAAGGAGCCGTCAGCGCCGGTGCCGTCGAGGTAGTAAGTATCCCAGCGACCGCCGAGGATTTCGCCGAATGCGCCGCGCAGGCCTACGCCGGAGTTACGTGAAGCCCAGCCCAGAGCTGCGCCGCCGTTACCGTTATTGCCTTCCGGGGCGACCAGGGTTTCCACTTGGAAGAAACCTTCAAGGCCGGCGCCGAGGCTTTCCGCACCACGTATACCGATACGGCTGGAGGAGTCTGTCAGACGGGTTACGCGTCCGTCGCCGCTACCAGTGCCGGTAACGCGCTCGGCGGAAACGTTCATGGTGCCGTAAAGGGTAACGCCGGACGGATCAGCCAACGCAGCGAGTGGGGAGAGTGCAGCGACAATCGCGACTGCCATCAATTTTTTGTTCATGAGAGTATCTCCTGATATTTAGAAAATTTAGGGATGGCCCGTTTCTGTTTGGCCGCCCCATCACTTTGTTACTGCATTCATTTAGAAGCAAGGGTTATACTGCCAAAATAAGTGGTTACCTCACAAGGGGTTTATGATTTTTCGCCGGGGCGGGCCCCCAGATTGTTGCAACTAAGCAACATGAGATATCGTTTCTAAGATCGAATTTATAATAACTATATGATTATATTAAATATTTTATGATTCGTATGGATTTCATTGACCGCATCATTTTCAGCGTCGATAACAGCTTAAGAACGCTGCTTGTTCGTCCGGAGTCCGGCCGGCCGTCCCCCGCCGCGTCGCAAACGAAAACTCCGTTAGCCGCAGAGGATAGGTTGACGGCGGCCCGTCTGATGCGAGTCAACCACTCTGGTGAAGTCGCCGCGCAGGCGCTTTATCAAGGGCAGGCATTGACTGCGCGCACGGCGGAAGCGCGCGCCTTGCTGCTGGAGGCGGCAAAAGAGGAGCAGGACCACTTGGCCTGGTGCGATTCAAGGCTCGATGCCTTAAACGGCAAAAAAAGCCTGCTTAACCCGTTATGGTATGCCGGATCGTTCGCCCTTGGCGTCGCGTCGGGCGCGCTCGGGGATAAATGGAATATGGCGTTTCTGGCGGAGACCGAGCGGCAGGTGGAAGGTCATCTGGCTGGTCACCTCGATCGCCTGCCTGCTCAGGACACGCAAAGCCGAGCGGTGGTCGAACAAATGCGCGCGGACGAAGCACGGCATGCGCAAACCGCGGTTGACCATGGCGCGGCCGACATGCCAGAAGTTATCAGGCGGGCAATGCAGTTCGGCTCAAAAGTGATGACCACGACGTCCTACTGGATCTAGAAATATTAATTTAAATCAATTAGTTGTTTCGAGAATTTCAAAGTCGTGGGTGATCGCGGCGGTCTTGCCTAACATGATCGACGCCGAGCAGTATTTCTCCGCAGACAGATTGATGGCGCGGGCGACTTGCTCGGGTTTCAGATTTTTGCCCGTGACCACGAAATGAAAATGAATTTTGGTAAACACTTTAGGGTCGGTCTCGGCGCGCTCTGCGGTGATTTCGGCCTCGCAGCCGGTGATGTCGGCGCGGCCTTTATTGAGGATGTGCACCACATCGTAGCTGGTGCAGCCGCCGGTTCCCATCAATACCAGTTCCATTGGTCGCGCGCCGAGGTTGCGCCCGCCGGATTCGGGCGCGCCGTCCATTATGACCTTGTGCCCGCTCCCCGATTCGGCCACAAAACTGACGCCGTCCGTCCATTTCACTGTTGCGCGCATGTTGATGTTTTCCTTAGATAATTAGCCAAACCAAAACAGTATAGTAATATAATTGGCCGCCTGATCGGCGCCAGAAAATTTCTCCTGCCCTTTTTACTGATGCAACAAGGTTTGACATGTAAGGGTCAGGTCGCCTAAAATTATGGGTTCTCTATTCCAGCTTTGTCAGTTTCGGCATAGCGATTGACGCAATTTTCAGGGTAGTCTCAAATGAAAACATTTTCCGCCAAAGGCCACGAAGTCCGTCGCGACTGGTTCATCGTCGATGCGACCGACCTCATTCTAGGCCGCGCCGCCGCCAAAATCGCGCACCGTCTGCGCGGCAAACATAAGGCCGAATACACGCCGCATGTCGATACCGGCGACTATATTGTGGTTATCAACGCGGAAAAATTGCGCGTCACCGGCGCCAAAGCCCTGGACAAAAAATATTACCGCCACTCGGGCTATCCGGGCGGTATCAGCGAAACCAATTTCACCGATTTGCAAAACAAGCATCCTGAGCGCGTGTTGGAAAAAGCCGTCAAAGGTATGTTGCCCAAAGGGCCATTGGGCTACGCGATGATCAAGAAAATGAAGGTCTACAAGGGCAGCGCCCATCCCCATACCGCACAGCAGCCGAAAACGCTGCAACTGAAGGATTAAAATGATTGGCAAATTCCATTACGGCACTGGCCGCCGCAAGAGTTCTGTAGCGCGCGTGTTCCTCAAGCCCGGCAAGGGCAGCATCGTCGTCAACGACAAGCCGCTGGACGAGTATTTCGCGCGCGAGACCGGCCGCATGGTGGTGCGCCAGCCGTTGGAACTCACCAACCATAGTGCGACGTTTGACATCATGGTCAATGTGCTCGGCGGCGGCGAGTCCGGCCAGGCCGGTGCAGTTCGCCACGGGATTACGCGCGCTTTGATTGAGTACGACGAGGCGCTTAAAACGACGCTGAAAAAAGCCGGTCTGGTGACGCGTGATGCACGGGAGGTCGAGCGTAAAAAAGTCGGCTTGCGCAAGGCGCGCCGTCGCAAGCAATTCTCGAAACGCTAAGCGTTTCGGCAGCGCAAAAAGCCGCCTCCGGGCGGCTTTTTGTTTGCTACCGGCGCGACGCTGTTTTATAGTGGACTAAAGCGCGGCGAGTGCTGGTTCCCGTCGCGAAAGAATCAGAATTGGAATGCAATGATTAAAGTCGGTATTGTCGGCGGCACTGGCTACACGGGCGTGGAGCTGTTACGCCTGCTCGCACAGCATCCGCAAGCCAAGCTGGAGGTTATTACCTCGCGCAAGGAAGCGGGCATTCCGGTTGCGGACATGTTTCCGAATCTGCGCGGACAGGTGACAGTTAAATTTTCCGACGCGGCCGACGCTCCGCTGGATAAATGCGATGTCGTGTTCTTCGCCACGCCTAACGGCGTCGCCATGGAAGGCGCGCGCGAATTGGTCAAGGCCGGCGTCCGCGTCATCGATCTCGCTGCAGATTTTCGCATCAAAGATTTGGCGGAATGGGAAAAATGGTACGGGATGAAACACGCATGCCCCGAGCTCGTCGAGGAGGCAGTATACGGCTTGCCGGAAGTGAACCGTGCGGCGATAAGGCATGCGCGGGTGCTGGCGAATCCGGGCTGCTATCCGACCGCAGTCCAGCTCGGTTTTCTGCCCTTGTTAGAGAATAAAATTGTTAATAATCAAGAGCTTATAGCGGACGCCAAATCCGGGGTATCGGGCGCAGGAAAGAAGGCCGAGGTGGCGAACTTATTTCCCGAAGCAGCGGATAATTTCAAGGCTTACGCCGTGGCCGGTCATCGGCATCTACCTGAAATCAGCCAAGGATTGTCGCGCGCAGCCGGAGAAAAGGTCGGCTTGACGTTCGTGCCGCATTTAACACCGCTGATTCGCGGCATTCATGCCACGCTGTATGCTCGGCTGACCAAAGATGTCGATATCCAGGCGCTGTATGAAAAACGCTACGCCGACGAGCCGTTTGTCGATGTCATGCCCGCCGGCAGCCACCCGGAAACGCGTTCTGTGCGCGCTTCCAATATGTGCCGCATCGCAGTGCACCGACCCCAGGGCGGCGACACGGTGGTAGTGCTGGCGGTCGAAGATAATCTGGTCAAGGGTGCGGCGGGACAGGCAGTGCAGAATATGAACATCATGTTTGGCGTCGCGGAAACCACCGGCCTCATGCAGGTCCCCATTCTGCCATGAAATATTTGCGCCGCCAGATGCGGGGCAAAATGGGCGTGCCGCCGCAGCGGATCATGGTGCAGAACCATGTCGCGTGGTATTGGAAATGGGTCGCGCTTGGCGTCGGCCTGGTGTTGATTACCGGCCTGGTTTGGTGGATGTTCGATGCCGGGCAGCGCCTCGCCGGTTTTGACAAGGACGCGGCGCAACGCCAGTTGGCCGAGCTGACCGAGGCGAAACAACAGCTGACCGAAGAAAACGCAAAAATGCGAGTTGCAGTAACGGAATTGGAGCGTCAGGCGCAAATTGATAAATCTTCGCAGACGGAGATTACCAAGACGCTGACGCAATTGCAGGACGAAAACGCCAGCCTCAAGGAGGATCTGGCATTTTTTCGCAGCATCATGTCCACTTCGGCGTCCCCGGAGGGCCTGAGTGTCTATAATTTCAAGCTGGATGCTGACGGCACGCCGAACGAATACCGCTACCGCATGATGATCATGCAGGGCGGCCAGCGTGAAAACGATTTTCGCGGGAGGGTGCAACTGATCCTCAGCGTCGTCAACAACGGCACGCCGGGCGTGGTCACCATTCCGGATGGCGGCAAGGACAAATCTGCTGGATTGGACGTGAATTTCAAGTATTATCAACGCGTAGAAGGTCGCTTAACGCTTGGCGACGGCGCCAAGATAAAAAGCGTCCAGGTACGGGTTCTGGAAGTACCATCGGGACAAGTCATGTTTTCCCGCAATTTTAATTTATCGTAGGAGCCTGATTATGTTCAACAAAAAAGATTCGAAGACCAGTCCTATAGATAGCCTGATTGGCGCCGGATCGCGCATCGAAGGCAATGTAATCTTCAGCGGCGGATTACGCGTCGACGGCCATGTCAAAGGCAATATCACGGCTATGGGCGACAAGCCAGGCACGCTGGTCCTGTCGGAAATGGCCAAAGTCGAAGGCGAAATCCACGTTGGGCACATAGTCATCAACGGTACTGTCGCCGGCCCGGTGCATGCGACCGAATACGTTGAACTGTTGCCCAAAGCACGGGTCTCAGGGGATGTGTTCTACAAATCGATTGAAATCCATGTCGGGGCCATTGTGATGGGCAAAATGATGCACGAACAAGGCAGCGCAAAGGACAAAGTCGTTGAATTCAAAGTCACCCAACCGAATAACAATTGAGCAGATTTGACCCGCGCCTAAGCGGGTGAAATAATGAGCCATCAGTCACGCAAAGCAACAGGAGAACCAGCATGAACGCCGTTACCGAAATGCCCGCGCCGTTAGTTTTTACCGACAACGCCGCCAACAAAGTGAAGAACCTGATCGACGAAGAAGGTAACGCCGAGCTGAAATTGCGCGTGTTTGTCAGCGGCGGCGGCTGCTCAGGTTTCCAGTATGGGTTCACCTTCGATGAAGTCGTTAACGAAGACGATACAACCATGGAGAAAAACGGCGTCAAACTGTTAATCGACGCCATGAGTTATCAATATCTGGTTGGGGCGGAAATCGATTATCAGGAAGGCCTCGAGGGTGCGCAGTTCGTGATCAAGAATCCGAATGCGACTTCCACTTGCGGATGCGGGTCATCGTTTTCTGCATAGAATTTATTTCTTGATAGGAATACGAAAAAAAGACGCGGCAGCGTTTTTCTTTCATTCAAGCTTTAACAATTAATTAATATAATCAATAAGTTATATTAAATATCAAGCAGGAAAAATTCCACCCAATATGCGCGCCCCGCGCGCACCCGTCACCGCCGGCACGTTGCCCGGCCTGAGGCTGACGGTTTGGCGCGCCAGCCAGGCAAATGCCAGCGCTTCTACTTGTTCGGCATCGATTCCCAGATCATCGGTCTTGCGCACCTTTGCCGGCGCCAAGGCCGACTCGAGCGCGCGCATCAAGGTGCGATTGCGAGCGCCGCCACCGCAGAACAATATTTCTTTTGCGCCGGCCGCGTGGCGCTGAATCGCATCGACAATAGTTTGTGCGGTAAGCGCGAGCAAAGTGGTTTGGACGTCGCGCGCTGCCATGTCGCTGGACAAAAAATACATCAGCCAAGGCAGATTGAATAAATCGCGGCCGGTGCTTTTCGGCGGCGGTAGGGAAAAATATTTATCCTGCAACATGGCGTGCAGAACCGCCGGCAGTATTTGTCCGCCCAAAGCCCATTCCCCATCGCGGTCAAACGCAACGCCTTGATGCTGCTGTATCCAGGCATCCATCAGCACGTTGCCGGGGCCGCAGTCGAAGCCGCTGATACTTCCGTCGGTTGGCAGGTCGGTGAGATTGCTGATTCCGCCGATATTTACCACGGCACGATGAATTTTTTTGTCGCCGAAAACGGCAGAGTGAAATGCCGGCACCAGCGGCGCGCCCTGGCCGCCGGCGGCGATATCGCGCGCGCGGAAATCAGCCACCACAGAAATATGCGTCAACTCTGCCAGCAACGATGGGTTATTGAGTTGCAGGGAGAAGCCGGCGTCCGGGCGATGGCGCACCGTCTGCCCGTGACAGCCGATGGCGGAAACATCGCGCGGCGTGAGATTGGCGGACTGCAATAGTCGCATCGTGGCATCGGCATAACAACGCACCAGTTCGTTTGATAGGATCTGCGCCGTTTCGAGTTCATTGTCATTTTTGTGGTTCAGCGACATTAGTCCACGATGCAGCGCCGGGTCGAACTCCACTCTGCAGTGGGCGAGGAGCTTTGGTTTTTCCTGGTCGAATCGCGCCAGCACTGCGTCGACGCCGTCGAGGCTGGTGCCGGACATGATGCCGACGAACAATTCGCGCGAGAGATGGGTGGACAAGATATTACACGGCGCGCGCAGCGACGCCTACTCGAAGCGAGCGAGGTTGGTTCCGCGCAGCAACTCGAGTTGAGCCATGAGAACTTTTGATGTCTTTTCGAATGCCGGGCGTAACGCCGGTGTCATCGGCTGCGATAGCGGCGCGACGGTAAGCGGGTCTTGATGTGCGCCCGCCACCTTGAATTCGTAATG
>JBAVXA010000302.1:0-1892 GCA_049698095.1 Burkholderiales bacterium | reverse complement strand
GCGGCGAGGCCTGAGACAATCTCCACTTCGCCCTCGCTGCGCTTACCGGTGGTAACCTGCGTCAGTTTCGCTTTGCCGTCGACTACGCGGAACACAAAACTTTGCTGCCCCTTCGGCACGATTGCCTGTTCGGGCACCAACACCGCGTCGGCGCGCGTATCAAGTACCAGATTCACCCGCGCGAACATGCCGGGACGCAATTTGCCGCCCGGATTTGCAATGCGCGCACGCGCAAGTATGGTTCGTGTCTGTTCGTCAATGGCTGGCTCGATCGCGTACACGCTGCCGGGAAACTTTTCCTGCGGAAACGCATCCACCACCACGTTCACTACCTGATTTTTGCCGATGCGCGCGAGGAACGTTTCCGGGACACGAAAATCGAGTTTGAGCGCTTCGATGTTTTCAAGCCGCACGATGTCCTGCCCCGGCTGCACGTAGGCGCCCGGGCTGATTTTGCGCAGGCCGACCACGCCGGCGAACGGCGCGCGAATGACGCTCTTGCGCAGTCTCGCTTCGTCTTCTGTCTGCTTGGCGGCGGCGCGCGAGCGGTTGCTGCGCGCTTCGTCGAGCGCTTGCTGGCTGATGAAGCCTTTCTGAAACAGGTCTTCCGCGCGTTCCATGCGCTGTCTGTTGAGGCTTGCATCGGCGCTGCTGCCCGCCACCTGCGCGGCGGTTTCCGCCGCGTCAAGGGTGATCAATTTAGAATTGGCGGCGACGCGCTGGCCCTCGCTGAAATGGATACCGGTGACGCGTCCCGCAACTTCGGGCCGAATGACAACGGATTCGTTCGCCAATAAGGTTCCAACGGCAGAGATATCATTGGAAATCGTGGCGATTTTCACCGGTACCGTGCGTACCGGCATCGACGGTGGTTTCCCGCCGGGCGCCTGGGCACGTGCCTGGGCAAAGGCAAACAGACTAAGCAAGCAAAAACAAGATGTTATATTTTTCGCGCGGGATAGATTCATGGGGATTGGATGGTGGTTGGCGGTAGTAGTTCTATTGGTACCGGGAAGAACATGGAATTAGGATGATGATATAGCACATTAGCGACGCGCGAATATGTGAGAGAGGAATGTTGATAACCCGCGGCGACCTCCGGCCGATGCAGAGCTGCTCAGGTAATATCATAGCGCGAACCTGGCTTTCATAATATTCATGCATAAATTATCTACCTCCCCATATCGTGGCCGCTTTGCGCCATCGCCCACTGGTCCGCTGCATTTCGGCTCGCTGGTAGCAGCTGTGGGCAGCTATCTCGATGCCAAAGCGCATGGCGGCGAATGGTTGTTACGCATGGAAGACCTCGATACTCAGCGCAATATGCCTGGCGCGGCGGACGGCATCCTGCGCACGCTGGAACAGTTCGGCTTTGGTTGGGACGGCGCCGTGGTTTATCAAAGTGCACGCAAAGATCTTTATCTGGACGCATTGGAAACGCTGCGCGAAAAAAAGCTGGTCTACCCTTGCGCATGCTCGCGTAAGGAAATCGCCGATTCGTCGCTTGTCGGCATCGAAGGGCCGGTTTACCCCGGTACGTGTCGCGACGGCATGCCTGTCGGTCGGAAAGTGCGCGCATGGCGCCTTCGGACTAGTGAAAATATAATAAAAATCAATGACTTAATCCAAGGAACGAATTCGCAAAATATTGCCCGGGAAGTTGGAGATTTTGTCCTGCAACGTGCCGATAGAACAATTGCGTATCAATTGTCGGTCGTTATCGACGACGCCAATCAAGGCATTACGCATGTCGTCCGCGGCGCTGATCTACTTGCTTCGACGCCGCGCCAGGTTTATCTACAACGGTTGCTCGATTTGCCGACGCCGCATTATTTACATCTGCCCGTTGCGGTGAATGAACGAGGAGAAAAGCTGAGCAAACAAACCCTTGC
>JBAVXA010000301.1:0-2394 GCA_049698095.1 Burkholderiales bacterium | reverse complement strand
CCCTTACTGGCGCGACACCTATCATTTGAAGCCGGAACAATTTCCGCATGCCCACCAGCTTTATCAAGGCAGCGTAAGCCTGCCGCTATACACCAAAATGACAGATGACGAGCATACCCGCGTCATCAATACTGTTCGTGCGATTCTGACTTAATAATCAAGCCCGGCGAAGATGAGCGCGATGCCAGAAATCAACGTTGAACGAGAACAGAACAGGCAAAATCTGACCGCGACAACATGGTTTCCGCGCTGGCCTGTTGTGCTCGCTTTTTTGCACGATTTGATCGCAGCTACCGTGGCGTGGATTGGGTCGTTCGTGCTACTTTACAACCTGCATATTCCAGTCGATAAAGTAAGCATACTGCAGCTTACTTTGCTCATTGTTGTACCTCTACAGACCATTACATTTGCCGCGTTGGGCATGTACCGCGGCTTGTGGCGATATACTGGCGTCGTCGATCTAAAGCGAATTTTGCTCGCCGTAGGCGTTGCATCCATCGCCGCTGCGCTCGTGGCACTGCTTCTACGTACCAGCTTCAGAGTGCCAGGGGCAATTCTGCTTATCGACCCCATATTGTTGCTGCCAATGATTGCAGGCAGCAGGTTGGCTGCACGAGCATTAGTTGGCTATTCCAGGCGTGTAGATCGCTCAGACAGCAAGCCAGTGATTGTGATGGGTGCCGGTGAGGCAGCGGCATTGTTGCTGAGAGATCTGGCACGCTCAAAGCAATGGTGCGTAGTTGGGTTGCTCGACGATAATTCATCCAAGCACAACCGCTATCTGCATGGCGTGAAAATATTAGGCAAGCTCGACGAAATCGACCATTGGTCGAAAATACACCAGGTAAAAGATGTGATCATTGCAATTCCGTCCGCCCCAATCGCCTCTAGAAAAAACATGTTTGAGTTGTGCGCCAAATCCAGTCTGAGAGCCATGACGGTTCCTGCGATTGAAGACTTGGTCAGCGGCAAAGTGACGGTTTCGCAGATGCGCAAAGTAGAAGTGGCCGATTTGCTCAGGCGCGACCCGGTCGTGCTGGACGATCGAGGCATGGCCGAATTCATCCATGGGCGTTGTGTCTTGGTCACCGGCGCCGGCGGCTCTATCGGCTCTGAGTTGTGCCGGCAAATCGCCGTGTTCAAGCCGAGCAGGTTGCTCTTGTTCGAGATGAATGAATTCGCACTTTATAATATCGAGCAGGAATTTCGCGAACAGTTTCCCGGCGTCCCCATTGCGAGCATTATGGGCGACGTCAAAAATGCGTCCCGAGTGGACCAGGTATTAGCGGAATACCGCCCCGTTGTCATCTTCCATGCAGCTGCATATAAACACGTCCCGCTGGTGGAAGACATTAATACCTGGGAGGCAATCCGGAATAACGTTTGCGGGACTTACACCGTTGCCAACGCGGCCTTGCGCCATGGAATTGAAAAATTTGTTCTGATTTCCACCGACAAAGCCGTCAATCCTACCAATGTGATGGGGGCATCTAAGCGCCTGGCGGAGATGGTGTGCCAAAGCTTGCAAGGAGTAGGAAAAACCCGCTTTGCCATGGTGCGCTTCGGCAATGTACTGGGCAGCACCGGAAGCGTCATCCCGAAATTTTATGATCAGATCAATAAAGGCGGTCCGGTTACCGTCACGCACCCGGACGTAATACGCTACTTCATGTCCATTCCCGAAGCAGCGCAACTGGTACTTCAGGCAGGATACATGGGACGCGGCGGAGAAATTTTCGTCATGGAAATGGGCGAGCCGGTACGCATTGCCGACATGGCACGGGACATGATCCGCCTATCCGGCTTTTCCGAAGAAGAGATTAAAATCACTTATACCGGCTTGCGCCCGGGTGAGAAACTGTATGAAGAGTTATTGGCCGATGACGAACAGACCGTGCCGACTCACCACCCGATGTTGCGCATAGCGCGCGCGCGCGAAGTTGACATGACGTGGATTGATTCGATAAGGGATTGGTTCGACCAGCCGAGGATATTGTCGGATGCTGAGGTCAGAGCGGCCCTGAGAAAATGGGTGCCGGAATACGCGCCAAAAGCTTTTCCTCATTAAGACTGGCATTCGCCGCGCTCAGTAAATATACTGACGCATCGCCCGCCACAGCGCCATGGGCAAAACAACGACCTGCCGAATGACACTATCAGTCATCATCATTACAAAAAATGAATCGGCATCGATTCGTCGCTGCATCGAATCGGTGAAATGGGCGGATGAAATTATCGTGGTTGATTCGGGCAGCAGCGATAACACCGTGGAAATATGCCGTGAGCTCGGCGCAAAAGTTACCGCGAGCCCAGATTGGCCCGGCTTCGGCCCGCAAAAAAATCGCGCGCTTGATTTAGCGACGCGGGAGTGGGTGTTATCACTGGACGCCGACG
>JBAVXA010000300.1:0-1815 GCA_049698095.1 Burkholderiales bacterium | reverse complement strand
GCGTTCAGGATGACGACCGCTTTTGTCATTCTGAGGACCTTATCCGAAGAATCTGCTTGTTGTTTTTGTTTTGAAAAAATGCGCTGTTCAATTAAATGCGAGAAGCAGATCTTTCGCGCCGCTCAGGATGACAGGCATAAAAAACCAGGTTTGTGCTGACGATGGTGTCGCGTCGTCATGGGTATGCTGTCAAGCGTGTGTGGGTGGCGTCTGCATAGCTTGCAGCGCAAAGCGCAACCCCATTGCCTTGAGTAGGGCGGATAAGCTACTAAGGTCAGGATTTCCATCTGGTGACAACGTGCGGTAAAGCTGGGCGCACTCAGGTGCGCCTTGTCTGCCGCCCGGCGCTCCATTGACTTTGCCACGTTAGGTGTTTCAACATGCTGCGCCGCTGCATTCACTTTTCCCGCCAGAATGTTTTGGCCTTTTCCAATTGCTTGATGGCGTGCCCGAGATCTGGCTCCGTCTTGGTTGCCTCGACTGCGAGCCAATCGAAGACCTGGCGACCCAGAGGCTTCAGGGTTGCATTATTTTTGATCAATTCGTGCAGCAATCGTTTCGCCGACACGCCGTCATTTAATTCGCCCAGAATTTGTTGCACGGACTGGAGCTTTGCGAGATAACGCTTGACCGCCTTGGTTGGATATAAGGCGGAAAAAAACTCGACGGCGTAGCGCAATACCTTGGCCTTTTTACGCAACTCGTGGCGCTGTTCGCGATTGAGCGCTTGCCAATTGTGCGCCAGTCGATTCACTTGCGACCGGCGTTTGTTCAATGAACGGCGCGTAAATTTGAGCAGGCGGCAGCTATCGGCTGCCGGTTGTGGCGGACTTTCGTCGCACCATCCCTGCAGGCGACGCGTTAGCGCACGGTAACGCACCGATTTCAATGCAGTGCGGATCTTCCGGCGCATAACGTTTCGGCGCTTAGATACGGCTTGCTTGAGCGGGCTGAAGTCAGCATCCGGGTGCAGCGCTGCTTCGATCGGAGGCAGGGTTTGGGTCAGGAACACATCCAGATCGCGCGCATCGCCCAAAAGTTTTGCCAGCCACTTGATATCCTCGTCAACGCTTTGCCATGCTTCGTCGGTCAGCAGTCCGGCGAAGGCTTTTTTCGTCGAGCGAAGCCTGCGCAGAGCGATGCGCATCTGGTGGACAAACTCGATATTGTCCCCCGCGAGAACCCCATGCGCATTGGCCTGCAAATGGCGCAGCGACTCCGACACGACAGCCAGAATCGCTTGCTGCGGCGACATGCCGGGGCGCAAGCAGGGAGTTCGCGCAATTGATGGCGCGCGAATTTCGATTTCCTTTTTCTTCATCTTCTGAGTGATAATAACTTTAATATAATCAATTAGTTACGCGATATTTCGAATAGCTCTTTCAGCATACAGCAAATTGAATTGTTCTAGTTGAGCTGCATCAGCCGACGCAACGCAAATGTTCGCAGGGAGCCTATCCCGTCGCTTGCAAAGGTTGGCATGCAACGTCGTCGAGCCATCTCTTGTCGATATTTGCCGGTGCCTATGCTCGCTTTGATGACGCCGGCATGGTGAACCAGCCTGGGGGGCGATCATTGGATAAACACCGATGCGTGAACTATAAAGAATTACGGCTGTTTTGCTTTGCGCGGTTTGAGCGAGCCGCCTGGCGTGAAGGCCAGAGACCATTGCCAACGACGAAAGGACATAGCGATTTGAACACGCCCGACACGGATAAAGTCTTCGCCGGCTCGGTTCCGAAGCTGTATGAATATTATATGGTTCCGCTGATCTTTGAGCCGTATGCATTGGATTTGGCGGGTCGTCTGGCGATG
>JBAVXA010000299.1:0-2142 GCA_049698095.1 Burkholderiales bacterium | reverse complement strand
GGCGATGAGCCTCGACATGAGCGCGGGTGAACGCGAGCGCGGCTCGCTCGAACCGCTGCTGGTGAATCCGATTGCGCCGCAAAAATTACTCCTCGGCAAATGGCTTGCCGCGAGTGTACTCAGCATGGCAGCGGTGGTGATTACCTTTGCCAGCTACCTGGTGACGCTGAATATCTTTCCGTTTCACACCGTCGGCATCGCCATCCGCTTCGGCCCGGCCGAGTTCCTGTTGGCCTGCCTGCTGGTAATTCCAACGTCATTCCTGTTTGCCGGGCTGTTATCCTTGTCCGGCCTGTTCGCCAGAACCTTCAAGGAAGCGCAGATCACCGCGTCGCTGATGATATTTTTCGTCATGCTTCCGCCGATTATCCTGCTGTTCAAGCCGATGAAATCGAGCCTGGAAACTATGACTATCCCGCTGCTGTCGCAGAATCTGCTGCTCGCCGACTTGATCCGCGGCAACAGCATCAGCCCACTATATGCGCTGATTGCCACGGCGGCCACGTTGCTTGTGGGCCTCGGCAGCATCGCCATCGCGTCGCAAATAATCCAGCGCGAAAAAATAATTTTTGGCCGCTGAAATTTGGCAAGCGAAAAAAAGCGGGCTGCGGCCCACATAATTTATTTAATATAATCAAATACTTATTATTCAATCGCGGCATAAGCGGGCAGCGTCAGAAACTCGACGAAATCATCGCTGGTCGACATCTTTTCGAACATCACCGCGCCGCGTTGGTATGGCGTGGCGTTGAAAATCTGATCGCCGTGCTGCACGCGGATTTTTTCCAGTTCCTGCGGAATCATCGCGCGCACCATGTCGGCGGTAATTTTTCTGCCGTCCTCAAGCTTGCCCTTCGGCGAACGGATCCATTGCCAGACCTGCGAGCGCGAAATCTCCGCTGTCGCCGCGTCTTCCATCAAATTGAAAATCGGCACGCAGCCATTGCCGCCCAACCATGAGCCGATGTACTGAATGCCGACGTAGATGTTCATGCGCAGCCCGGCTTCGGTAATCGGCGCCTCGGGGCGAAAATCGAGCAAATCTTTTGCCGTCACTTTGACGTCACTGCGTTTTTTATGAATCTGGTTCGGTGTCGGCATCACAGCGTCCCACGCGTCGGTCGCCATTTTCACCAGCCCCGGGTGCGCCACCCAGCCGCCGTCGTAACCATCGGCGGCATCACGGTCCTTGTCGGCTTTGACCTTCGCCATCGCGGCATCATTCGCCGCCGGGTCGTTCTTGATCGGAATCAATGCCGCCATGCCGCCCATCGCCGGGGCGTTGCGCTTGTGGCAGACACGCAAAAGCTCGAGCGCATAAGCGCGCATGAACGGGACGGTCATGGTGATTTGCGCGCGGTCAGCGAGGCAAAAATCCTTATTGGTGCGAAATTTTTTGATACAGGAAAAAATATAGTCCCAGCGGCCCGCGTTCAAGCCAGCGGAATGATCGCGCAATTCATACAGAATCTCTTCCATTTCAAATGCGGCGAGAATGGTTTCAATCAAGACGGTCGCCTTGATAGTGCCGTTCGGCAGCCCCAATTCTTTTTGCGCCATGACAAAAATATCGTTCCAGAGCCGGGCTTCCAGATGCGATTCCATTTTCGGCAGATAAAAATACGGGCCCGATCCACGCGCCAGCAGTTCTTTCGCATTGGTGAAGAAATACAGCGCAAAATCGACCATGCCGCCGTGGGCCGGCTTGCCGTCGATGAGAACGTGTTTTTCGCTTAAGTGCCAACCGCGCGGACGAACTATTAATTTCGCTACTTTTTCGTTCAGCTTATAAACCTTACCCGCTTCATTGGTAAAGGAAATCGTGCGGCGAATCGCGTCGCGCAGATTTACCTGGCCGTCCATATTATTGGTCCAGGACGGGCAATTCGAATCCTCAAAATCGCTCATGTACATTTTTGCGCCGGAATTCAACGCATTGATGACCATTTTGCGATCCACCGGCCCGGTGATCTCGACCCGCCGGTCCTGCATATCGGCTGCTTGGGCGGCGACCGTCCAGGCCGCATCGCGGATATGCCTGGTCTCGGACAAGAAATCTGGCGCCTTGCCGGCATCGAGTTCCTGCTGCCGCACAACGCGTTTCGCCAGCAACTCCTGACGGCGTGGCTCAAACGTGCGGCA
>JBAVXA010000298.1:0-1973 GCA_049698095.1 Burkholderiales bacterium | reverse complement strand
ATTTCCGCGGCTACATGGGCAGAATCGAGTCGGGCGGCGTCAGCGTGGGCGGCACGGTGCTGGTATTGCCTTCGGGCAACAAGACCAGGGTGAAAGACATCGTGACGCTGAACGGTTCGTTGCAATCCGCGCATGCGCCGCAGTCGATAACGCTGCTGCTGGAAAATGAATTAGATATTTCCCGCGGCGATATGCTGGTGCACGTCGATTCGCCGCCGCGTGTGAGCAAAGAGTTTCCCGCCATGTTGTGCTGGATGGACAACGTGCCGCTGGATAAACGGCGCAAATATCTGGTGAAACACACTACGCAGACGGTAAAAGCGGTATTCACGCGTATCGATTTTCTGCTCGACGTGAATTCGCTTGAGCATCACGACGCGCCGGAAAGTCTGGGCTTGAACGACATCGCGCAAGTACAACTCAGGGTGCAGAAGCCGCTGATGATTGATCCCTATGACAATAATCGCGCAACCGGATCGTTTATTGTGATCGACGAGGCGACCAATCACACCGTCGCCGCTGGCATTATAACTAATTGATTTTATTAAATATTTAGCTATGACAAATTCCACGGGGAAAGTCTATTTGATCGGCGCTGGGCCCGGCGCACCAGATTTGCTGACGCTGCGCGCCGCGCGCCTGCTCGCGCGCGCCGATATTGTTTTTTATGACGCACTGGTTCATGCCGACACGATTGCGCTGGCCATGAACGCCAAAAAAGTGGGCGTCGGAAAACGTTGCGGACAGTTGTCGACCGAACAGCGTTTTATCAATCGCATGCTGGTCGAAGCGGCGGCAAAATATCAAATGGTGGTTCGGCTCAAGGGCGGCGACCCGATGTTATTCGGCCGCGCGATGGAAGAAATCGATGCGCTCGATGCCGCGTCGATCGAATACGAAATCGTGCCGGGTATCACCGCGGCGCTGGCGGCAAGCGCCGAGCTCAAGATCTCCCTTACCGAGCGGGGTCGCGCGCGCAGCGTGACTTTTGCCACCCCGCGTATTGGTTCCGGCGAGAGGGAAAATGACTGGATGCAACGCGCGTCGTCGGGCGATACGACGGTGCTTTACATGGGTGTCGGGAAATCGGCGGAAATGGTCGATGCGCTGCTCGCGCAAGGACGCCGGGCGGATACGCCCGTCGTAGTAGTGGAGAACGCCTCGTTGCCGAGTATGCGCAAATATGTCACCACGCTCGCTGGTTTGCGCGATGCGGCGAACTGGGGAATCAGCGGACCGGCGCTGGTCATGTTGGGCGACGTTTATCGACGCGCGCAACCGGACGAAATCGATAAAAACCAGCCGGTAAGTTCGTTCGGGTAACGGCGAATGCCTGGGTATTGCGCCCGGCGCGAGGTTTTCATTTCGATGAACTGTCATCCTGAGCGCAAGCGAAGCATCTGATTTTCCGCAGAATTAATCCCCGTCACACTTGTCTTCATTTCCCACGAGACAAACGAATTCGGCATTGCTACACTGAATAATGGAATTTTCCCTTATCTCAAGCGGCAGGCGAATGCGCAGGCAATGTAGATTGGCGGTATGCAGTTTGTTTTTGCTGGCGTTATCCGCGCCGGCATTTGCCGCGACTCGCCTCGCCCCGGCCTTGCCGCCGCCCGCGGGCGATTACCAATGCTTTGCCTGGTCGGTGACCGGCCGTACCAAAACCCCCAGCGGTTCGCACCCGACCTACGGCCAGACGCTCAGTCCGCTCGGCACCATTTCACTGGACGGCGCCGGCATTTACAATAATTCCGCTTACAGGACGTCGGGTAGCTATTCCTATAGTTCCAAGCTAGGCCGGTTGACATTCAACAGCGGCAAGCTGGCGCGATTGAAAGCCGCTGCGGAAATGGGCGAGCAGGAATACCGCTTGCGCTTTTCCCTGCGCGATAAGCAAGGGCGGCAAGGTGATCCGGCTATGGCCGACCAGGTCTGCGTGCGCCGCGATCCGACTATTCGCCCGAGCAGGG
>JBAVXA010000297.1:0-5266 GCA_049698095.1 Burkholderiales bacterium | reverse complement strand
CGTTCACGTTCACGCTGCCGTGGCTGGCACGTTCGACGCCGGCGATAAGTTTCAGCATAGTGGATTTACCTGCGCCGGAATGGCCGGTAATAAAAACCATTTCGCCTTTATTGACGGAAAGCGAAATATTCTTCAACGCTTCGTAGCCGTTTGCATATCGCTTAGAAACGTTATTAAAATCAATCACTTATCGTGTCTTCATTCGAACAGGGCTTCGACAAAATCTTTGGCGTTAAAGGTGCGTAAATCTTCAATACTTTCGCCAACGCCGACATAGCGCACAGGAATTGGTCGCGCGGCGGCGATCGCGGCGATTGCTCCGCCTTTCGCTGTGCCATCCAATTTGGTAATCACCAGGCCGGATAATTTCAGCGCGTCGTCGAATACTTTGACTTGCTGCACGGCATTCTGCCCCGTGTTGGCGTCGAGCACCAGCAGCGTCTCGTGCGGGGCGCCGGGCAGGGCTTTATCGATCACGCGTTTTACTTTTTTGATTTCTTCCATCAAATGCAATTGTGTCGGCAAGCGACCGGCGGTGTCGGCGAGCACGATGTCGATGCCTTTGGCTTTGGCCGATTGCACGGCGTCGAAAATCACCGCCGCCGAATCGCCTTTTTCCTGCATCACCACGGTGATGCCGTTACGTTCGCCCCACACTTGCAATTGCTCGCGCGCCGCCGCGCGAAACGTATCGCCCGCCGCGAGCAAAACCGTTTTGCCTTGCGACTGATACAGCTTGGCGAGTTTGCCGATTGTCGTCGTCTTGCCCGCGCCGTTGACGCCGGCAAGCATGATGACAAACGGTTTCGCCGTGTTGACGTCAAGCGGCGCCTCGAGCGGTTGCAACAAATCCAGCAGTACCGATTGCAAAGCGGGTTTGATATCGGCCGCTTCGGTGAGTTTTTCCTTTTTTACCAATGCCCGTAAATCCTTTAACAAGCGTTCCGTCCCGGTGACACCGACATCGGCAGTCAGCAGAACGGTTTCCAGCTCGTCGTATAGATCGTCGTCGATCCTGCCGCGCGAAAATACGCCGCCGAGTTTGCTGTTCAGGTTTTCACGGGTACGGGTGAGACCGGCTTTGAGACGGGCGGCCCAACCGGTTTTCCCCCCAGTACTCTCTGCAATGTCTTCGACAAAAGGGACGGGCGGTTCGCTTACTTTGTTCTTTTCGTTCCTGGACTTGAAAAAGCTGAACATTGTGGGAGACGTGCCGAATCTTAGGGGCAAATAAGTTAATATTCTAACGTTAAACGAGTATGAGGGGCTACTTTGCCCGCACGAAACACGAAAATGAGCCGACTGCGCGTCATCGGCGGCGCGTGGCGCAGCCGGTTAATCGAATTTCCCGATACAGAGGGGCTGCGCCCCACGCCGGACCGCGTGCGGGAAACGCTGTTTAACTGGCTCGGACAGACATTACATGGCAAAACAGCGCTGGATCTATTTGCCGGTTCCGGGGCGCTGGGATTTGAGGCCCTTTCTCGCGGCGCGGTTGGTGTTGTCATGGTCGAAGCCGACCGTAACGCAGTTTTGGCGCTGCGACAAAATGCGGCTAACCTGGAGGCGCAAAATTTGCAGATTTGTCATGGGGATGCTTTACACTATCTGACTGGTGCATCCGAGTTGTTCGACGTTGTATTCCTGGACCCGCCGTATAACCTCGAATTGCTTGAGTCGCTGTTATTGTTGCTGCCGCGAATCCTCAAGCCGGGTGCGCGAGTTTACGTGGAGCATGATAAACCCCTGGTTTTTAATCAGGCCTGGCAGAAATTAAAAGCAAGCCGCGCCGGCCAGGTGCATTTTGGGTTACTTTGTTTGGCGCCACCAGATTGACGCGGTTCTGCCTAACGATGCTTCTAGAAAAAAGCGCAGGTGCGCAAAGCGGGCTGGCGGCAGCTCCGGTAAAATGCAGCGTATTATGTTTGTATAATTCAGCGTGTGGTGGCGCTTGCAGGTTCTTGCCAGGTTTGTAACTGAAAATCGAGAAAAATGATGATTAGAGCCGTTTATCCCGGAACCTTTGATCCGCTTACCTTGGGTCATGATGACCTTGTTCGTCGCGCGTCGAGACTGTTTGGCGAAGTAATATTGGCGGTGGCAGACAGCCAGGCAAAAAAGCCGTTTTTCAGTTTGGAAGAGCGCATCGCCATGGCGCGTGAAACCCTCAAAGACTGCCCGAACGTGCAAGTGGAAGGTTTCAGCGGATTGCTCAGCGATTTCCTCAAGCAGAGCGGCGCCAGCGTGATCTTGCGCGGCCTGCGTGCAGTATCGGATTTTGAATACGAATTTCAGATGGCTGGAATGAACCGCAAGCTGCTTCCCGGGGTCGAAACCTTGTTTTTGACGCCTTCCGACGAATTCATGTTTGTGTCCGCCACCATCGTGCGGGAAATTTCCGGGCTCGGCGGCGATGTCAGCCAATTCGTGCCCAAGAATGTGAATGTTCGTTTACGTGCGCGCCAGAAAAACTGAGCCAGAGGAAGCAAGATGTCCTTAATGATTACCGACGAATGCATCAACTGCGACGTATGCGAGCCGGAGTGCCCGAACCAGGCGATTTCGCAGGGAACGGAAATTTACGTCATCGACCCGAATAAATGCACCGAATGCGTCGGCCATTACGACACGCCGCAGTGCGTGGAAGTCTGTCCGGTCGATTGCATTCCGTTGAATCCGGATGTAGTGGAGAGCAAGGAACAACTGATGGCAAAATATATATTGCTGCAAAAAAAAGCATAATCACATTTTTAGCGGGTTCAAAAAAACGCCATGCGAAATGCATGGCGTTTTCACATCGACTTCAGCAGCGCGTTTAGCTGGCCGCGACCTGATCTACCTGCATATCTTCGCGGTTCATCGCTGCGCTGAACTTGCCGCGCAGTTCGCTGAGTTCGCCGAGCTGGCGGATTGACACGCGCTCTTCGCCGTCGAGCGAAGAGATACCCTGCTCGAGAATGTGACTGGCGCCTTGCGCGCGGCCAATGTCCTCTTCGCGGCGGGTGAGCCACATGCGGCGCACGCGGACTTCGCTTTCCAGCGGCATCAGGATCGCGTTCATCCACGCTTTTGTCTCGTCGAGCGCGAATTCATGCATCATCACGATTTGATTGGCCAGTGCGATAAAGAATTTCTCCGTGTAAGTGGTTTTTGCCTGTGTGATGATGCGAAGCGTATTGCCGAAACGCTGGTTCAGCTTGGCTTCGAGACGTTCGATTTCGCGGAAATGCCCGTCAAACGACAGCGGCGGCGGCACGCTCTGTTTGAAATTATGTTCTTCGATAAAACGCTGGTAAATCGATTCGGCGAGGGTATGGATTTCATCCGCGAGGTCGCGCGCCTGCTCGAGGTTATGTTTTTCCGCCTTGAAATGATCGCGCATGGTATCGACCACGCCCTTGCTGAAGGTGCTCGCGAGCATTTTCTGCCGCGTTGCCTCGGCCTGTTGGCGCACGCTATCCACATCGAGTGAATTCATCAGTTCACGCCCCTGACGATTGATCACTGACTGCAGTTTGTTGAAGCGCTCGGAGACGCGGTCAAACGCCTCGCGGATATTGCGCGATTCGATGACGGACAGTTCGGTCATTTCGCGGTTTTTACCGCGCAGTGATTCGAGCTTTTTACGTTCTTCGATGACGCTTTCGCGGCGGCCGTCTAGCGCGCCCTGAATACGCATGAATAATTCCGCCACGTCTTTTTTGATGTCAGCCTGCATCAAGCCGCTATGCGTGAGCGGCAGCTCTTCCGACAGCGCTTTTTCCAGCGCCATTAAGCGGCTTTTGTCGAGTAGCGCATGGTTCTGGTTGATTTTGGCCACCAGACCCTTTTGCGCAGAAATGGGAAATATGCGCGCGGGTGGAATATTCAGCATCTCGGCCGTCTTGGCGACCTGACTAGCGATTTCCGCTTCGATTGCCGGCGCACTCTTGAGTTCGTCCCACATGCCGTCGATCTTGTTCAGCGCGATGATGCAGTTTTTGTCCGCGAGCCCCGAGCCGACTATATGCTCGTTCCAGATCGCGCGGTCCGATTTGGTCACGCCAGTGTCCGCTCCCAGAATGAACAGCACGGCGTGGGCGTTGGGAATCATGTTGATAGTGAGTTCGGGCTCGGTACCGATGGCGTTGAGCCCCGGAGTATCGAGGACTACCAGCCCTTGCTTCAGCAAAGGGTGAGGAAAATTGAAAATTGCGTGGCGCCAGCGCGGAATGTCGATCATGCCGTTTTTGATTTGCGGCTGGTCTTCCGCGCTGGGGTCGTACAAGCCGTAACTTTCGGCCGTTTCCAGCGTCACCGGGATCGTTTCTGCCAAGTGTTTACAGGCGTTGGAAATGGTATCCGGGCGGTCGATGTCGAAAGGGAAAGTCTGCCAGTCGTCGGCGACTTTTTTGTAATCGTAGAGCGACTGCGTAGTTTCACGGGTTTCGATCGGCAGCAGGCGCAGGCCCGGCTCGAAGCGATCGTCCCACAACAATTCCGTCGGGCACATGGTCGTGGTACCGGCGCCCGAGGGCAACAGGCGACGGCCGAAGTCGGCAAAAAATATCGCGTTGATCAACTCGGATTTGCCGCGCGAAAATTCCGCGACGATTGCGATGGTGATTTTTTCTTCCGCCAGCTTGTGCAGCAGCTGTTCGATTTTCGCGTCGACCGCCGGGCTGTGTAATTGCTGCTTGTCCAGCCATTTGCGCACCGATTCGAGTTCCAGCGACAACTCATAGCGCCAATGGAAAAACCGCTCCATCAGCCCGGAGATATGGGTCGATGCCGGCTTGGTGATATACGTTGCAGCCGGGTTCTTGACCAGTGTACCGAGCGGGCTGCGCAGCAAAGTGGATCGGGGGCTGCTGATCAGCGTGGAATTGGGTTTGCTCATGGTTCAACCTTAAGTTTGGTTAGGTTTATTGTCGTGCATGATCGATTGCCGGCAAAATCGCACGCTTCGCGACCGCCATTTCGACGGCATACAGTCATACTACTCAGGGCAAGCGCTTCGGTCTGTGAGCCTAATCACAAATGCGGAATATATCGCAGACTCCCCCGCGCAGCGGCAAGGCTATAAATTCTTAAATATAATCAAAACGTTATGGAATTTTGAGTTTTGGGAAAGCGCGGCTGGGAAGCGACTCGGAGGCGGCTTGGAGGCGCAATTCAGGCTGCCTGGCCTTGATCCCACCAGTTTGAGTCTTCCGGAAGGATTTTTTCCAGGCGTGAGCGCAGTTCTGCCAGTCTGGTTTTTTGCGCCGCGAAGCGGCGCGCGTCG
>JBAVXA010000296.1:0-3147 GCA_049698095.1 Burkholderiales bacterium | reverse complement strand
GCCTGCTGATTTTTCCACCACGGCGCAGGCGGCAAACTTACCACCACCCACGCCATGAACGATGCAAACAGCAGCGCTGCGAAGCCGGTCCAGATGACGCGGCGCGAGCGCGCATAACCGTACACCTCGGTGAGAATGTCGCCGAACACATACGAGATGGGAAAAAACAGCACGCCGGCGCCGAATGTGATGACGCCGATAATCGGCAAATCAAGTTGCGCGCCCTTCGCCGGGCCGATCAGATTCGAGCACAGCAGCACCACCACAAACGCCGCCATGACCAAATCGTAATATTTATAACTGCGGCGGGGAGGAGTCATGTTCTTGTCTTATGGGAATGCCGGTTTTTTGGGCGATAAAGACAGCGACTTGCGGGGGATAAAGTTGCGTTGCTATTTGACGCTAACTTGAAAACAAATTCGAAAAACAGGAGGCTTAATTTATATTCACCGCGCGCAACTCCCATACGCCGGCTGGTGGCGCGTTGCGCCAGATGAAGTTGGTGCGCGTCCACTCAAAGCCGGTTGGCGGAACAAACGGCTCGCGCGGCTGGTAAGTGAACTGGATGAGTTTGCGCAACGGCGACACGCGCAAAAAATCGCAAATACTCGCAACGGTTTCTTCGGTAATCGATGGCGGCAGCGACCGGAACGGCAGGCTCGACACCAGCGCCGTGTTAAGCGGCGCGTCGGTTAAACCGTCAATCACCTGCTTCGCAGTGTCGTGGCGCACATCGGCGTCAGGGAATTTATGTTGCAGCTTGCGCGCCAGGTTCGGCTGCAATTCCACCGCAATCAACGGCACATTCGGATGCGCGTCCAGCAACGCCTTGGTGACCGAGCCGGTCCCGGCGCCCAATTCGACTACCAGATCAGCGCGATCCGTCGCGCGCGCCATCGCGTTGGCGAGATATCGGGAAGAAGGCGCCAGACAACCCATCGTCGCCGGGTTCCTGATCAGGGAAATAAAAAACTGTGCGGACATATGTCTTTTCTCTTTCGAGTTTTTCGGCAGGAGTAAAAAACATAAAGCCTGGTTGCAACCCAGACTGGTTAGGCGAATTATGACGCAATTAAATTGATGGCGCGATAGGCTAATCGAAATGAGTCGCAAAAAATAATAAAATACTTAATATAATCAATAGATTAATATTGATTTTTTGCGGGCATCGTCTTGATGTTGAAGTTTGTTTTGTATTGGCCTATTTAATTTGAGCATTTTTAAACTGCGCAACAGAAAAAGCAGATTCTTCGGCTATGCCTCAGAATGACAATCAAAAAGGGGCGTCATCCTGAGTGCAGCGAAGGATCTGCTTTTGAACATGGGACAACAATGAAAAAATACCCAATATGCACCCAGGTGAAATATTGCTCGAAGAATTTTTAACGCCGATGAACATCAGCCAAAACGCCCTCGCGCGCTCGACCAGCACCCCGCCGCACCGCATTAATGAAATCGTGCTCGGCAAACGCAGCGTCAGCGCCGATACAGCTTTGCGCCTTGCGAGTGTGATTGGCACCACCGAAGCATTCTGGATGGGATTGCAGGCCGACGATAATTTTGAACAAGCGCGCTAAGCATGCGTGGTATCGAGAACCAGAGGCTAGCTTAAAAAATATTCGTACCTCTTTGTGGCTCGTTAATTTCCGTTGTTAATCCGTATCAAAGGGAATCGAAATTTTATTCGAGCGCGTCAAAGTGCTGGGCGTAAATTATTTTGAGCAACAATTAGTGCGCGGATTATGCGGCAATTCATTTCAGCAAGTAATAAATCAAAATGGTACTCGCCCGTGCGTTTGGCACCAGCGAATCATTTTGGATAGGTGTGCAGGTCGAGTATGACCTTAAGGCCGCGCGCGAACAAAATGCGCAAATGTCGGCCGGAATTGAAGAAAGTGCAGCTAAATAGTCACCCCATCCCCGGAAAGCGACCCTTCATCCCGCGCATCATTTTGGCCATGCCGCCTTTTTGCATGCTCTTCATCATTTTCTGCATTTGCTCGAATTGATTCAGCAGCCGATTCACTTCCTGCACTTGCACGCCCGCGCCGATGGCGATGCGGCGTTTGCGCGAGGCTTTGATGAGCGCGGGGAATTTTCGTTCCTGCGCAGTCATGGAGTTGATGATGCCTTCGGTTCTGCCGAGGGCTTTGTCATCGACCTGCGGATTGCCTTGGGCGATTTTGCCCATCTGCGCGGGGAGTTTGTCCATCAGCGAGCTTAACCCGCCCATTTTTTTCATTTGTTGCAGTTGGCTTTTGAAATCTTCGAGGTCGAAGTCTTTGCCCTTTTTGAGTTTCTGCGCGAGCTTTTCCGCTTCGACTTTATCGACACCTTGTTGCGCCTGTTCGATCAGCGACAACACGTCGCCCATGCCGAGGATGCGCGAGGCCATGCGCTCCGGGTGAAACGGTTCGAGGCCGTTGAGTTTTTCGCCGACGCCGACGAATTTGATCGGCTTCTGCGTGACGTGGCGCACCGACAGCGCCGCGCCGCCGCGCGAATCGCCGTCGAGTTTGGTGAGGATGACGCCGGTTAACGGCAATGCATCGCCGAAGGCTTTGGCGACATTGACTGCGTCCTGGCCTTGCATTGCATCGACCACAAAGAGTGTTTCGATGGGCTTGAGTGATGAATGTAACTGTTTGAGTTCATTCATCATTTCGTCATCTATGGCGAGCCGTCCGGCGGTGTCGACGATGAGCACATCATGGAAATGTTTTTTCGCGTAGTCCTGCGCGGCGAGCGCGATGTCGAGCGGTTTCTGGCTTTTTTCCGACGCGAAAAAATCCACGTCGAGTTGTTTCGCGAGCAGGCGCAATTGCTCGATGGCAGCGGGGCGATACACGTCGCAACTCACCAGCAGAACTTTTTTCTTCTGCGCCTTTAATAATTTCGCCAGCTTACCGCTGCTGGTGGTTTTGCCGGAGCCCTGCAGACCGGCCATGAGAATAATTGCCGGCGGCACGGTGGCGAGATTAATGCCTTCATTCGCGCCGCCCATCAATTCGACCAACTCGCGATGTACTACACCGACCAGCGCCTGGCCGGGCGACAGGCTTTGCAGCACGTCGATGCCGAGCGCTTTTTCTTTCACGCGCGCGATGAAATCTTTCACCACCGGCAACGCGACGTCGGCCTCGAGCA
>JBAVXA010000295.1:0-10993 GCA_049698095.1 Burkholderiales bacterium | reverse complement strand
AGCACCGGCCAGAGCGCCGGTTGCCGCCAGCGGCGCCACCTATGGCCCGGTCAAGCCCGGCGAAACGTTGTATAGCATCGCGCAGCAAAACAAACCTGACTCCGTCAGCATCGATCAAATGCTGGTTGGTTTGTATCGCCAGAACAAAGACGCGTTCTTGAACAACAACATGAACCTGCTGAAAAAAGGCAAGATTCTGAAAATGCCGTCGCAGGAAGAGGCGGCGGCCATCGCCACCGCGCAAGCCACGCGTGAAGTGCGCGTGCAGACAGCAAACTGGAGTGCCTACCGCCAGAAACTCGCGGAAGCCGTGACGCAATCCCCGGCCAAGGCGCAGCAAAGCGCGGGACAATCTGCCGGCGGGAAAATCGGTTCGACCGCCGTCGATCCCGCGGCGAAAGATGCCGGCAAAGATGTGGTGAAACTTTCCAAAGGCGACGCGCCTGACGGCAAGGATGCATCGGCCAAGCCGGGCGCAAAAGCCGATCAGGCCAAAATCGCTTCGCTGCAGGAAGAAATCACCCGTCGCGATAATGCGCTGAAGGAAGCCAACTCGCGCGTAAAAGATCTGGAAAAAACCGTCGCCGACATGAACAAACTGTTGGCGCTGAAGAACAGCGCATTGGCTCAGGCAGGTAAGCAGCCGGACGTCAAATTGGTTGACCCGAAAGCACCGGTCAAGCCGGGCGATGCCAAACCGGTAGAGCCGAAAGCGGCCGAGCCCAAACCAGCTGATCCCAAACTTGCGGCGAAGCCTGCCGACGTCAAGCCGGCCGAACCGAAAGCGGCAGAGCCGAAAGTCGCGGCCAAAACCGAGCCGGCAAAACCCGCCGAGAGCAAGCCCGCGGCGCCGAAACCGGCAGAGACCAAACCGGCAGAACCAAAACCTGTCGTTATGGCCGCGCCGGAGCCAGCTGAAAAGTCCATCATGGATACCGTGTTCGACAACATTGTGCCAATTCTAGGCGGCACGGCAGCGTTGGGCGCGCTAGGCGCGGGGTTATTATTTTTCCGCAGGAAGAAAAGCAATCGCACCTTGGCAGAGTTGGACGAGGCGACCGCTGAATCACTGGCGACGGACCTCAGGCCCGTGTCGCAGGGCGCGCCGACTGCAGGCGTCGTCGATACCAGCGGAGATAGTTCGTTCCTGACAGATTTCGACAAAACCGGCCCCGGCGTAATCGATACGGAAGAAGTCGACCCGGTAGCGGAAGCCGATGTGTACATGGCCTACGGCCGCGACCAGCAGGCAGAAGAAATTCTCAAGGAGGCCATGGCGAAAGACAGCGAGCGCCACGAGATTCCGATGAAACTGCTGGATATTTACTCCAATCGCGGCAGCAAAGGGGCGTTTGAAAACGTCGCCAAAGAATTGCATAACTCGCTCGGCGAAGGCCATCCGATCTGGGAGAAAGTGCGCGAGATGGGTCTCAAGCTCGATCCGGGCAACGCGCTTTACGGCGGCGCTGCGGCTGCCGCGCTATTGGCCGGTACCGGAGCGTTGGCCGGGCTTGATACGTCGCCCGACAAAACCTTGCCGGCGCGGCCCGAGAACATCGCGGCAGCGCCCGCAGCAGGCGCCGCGCCTGACATCGATTTCGATTTTCTGTCCGACGATGCAGGGGCAAAGCCCGCCGCGACGGACATGGATCTGAATATTGCCAAGGGCGGCGGCATTGATGTTCCCGTCGGCGGCGGCGACATGATGGACCTGGATTTCGGCGCAACCACACCGGTCAGACCCGGCGCAACCGACTTCAATCCGCTTGCCGCTTCGGCATCGCATGCGGCAAAGCCGAAAGAGTCAACGCAGCTGGTTGCAGGTGCCGGCGATATGCCCGATTTCGATCTCGGATTGGGCGATGCCAAAGCAACTTCTTCCACGATGGATTTCGCCCTCGATAAGCCGGTCGCGGGCGCGGCGAGCGATCTCGACTTTGATTTCACTCCGCCGGCGACGGCCAAAACTGCGGATGTCGACATGCCGCTCGATCTCAGTGCGCTGAGCCTCGACCTCGACGCACCGTTGGCGGCTACTTCACCGACCCCGCCGGGCACGGCGTCACCGACAGCATCCGCGGCGCGGCGTCCGGAAGCGCAATGGCAAAGCGCTGCCACCAAGCTGGATCTCGCGCGCGCTTATCTGGAAATCGGCGACAAAGAAGGCGCAAAGGAAATCCTGCAGGAAGTATTGACTCTTGGAAATCCGGAACAGCAAGCTGCAGCGAAAGAACTTACTGCAAGCCTGGCTTGATCGTTGACGCAAGGCACTGCTAAAAATCCTGCCGGGCAACCGGCAGGATTTTTTTCCCCGACCAAGTTACGTTGATGAAACGTTGTTCACACCCGATATGAGAATAGCGCTCGGCATTGAATACGATGGCACGGCCCACTGCGGCTGGCAAAGCCAGCCGAGCGGGTGCGGGGTACAGGACAGCCTTGAGACCGCCATCGGCGAAATTGCCGCCGAGAAAATTTCACTGATTTGTGCCGGGCGCACGGACACCGGCGTCCACGCATTGGCGCAAGTCGCCCATTTCGATACCCGCGCACAGCGCCCTGATACTGCGTGGGTGCGCGGCGTCAATGCGTTGCTTCCAGGCAGCGTCGCGGTGCAGTGGGCAGCTCCGGTCGATGAAGAATTTCATGCGCGCTTCAGCGCGGTGTCGCGTACTTATACCTACATCTTGTTTAACCATCCAGTGCGTCCGGCGCTGCAGGCAGGAAAAGTGGGCTGGTATCACGCGCCGCTCGACGTCACGGCCATGCACACGGCAGCGCAGGTGCTGGTCGGGAAACACGATTTTTCGGCTTTTCGTGCTGCCGAGTGCCAGGCAAAAACTGCAATTAAAACAATAAATTACTTGGAACTTGAAAAACGGGATGAATACCTTGTTCTGACCTTGAACGCCAACGGTTTTTTGCATCATATGGTGCGAAACATTATTGGCAGCCTGGTCTGCATCGGCGCGGGTAAGCAGCCGGCAGCCTGGATGCAGGGCTTGCTGCTGGAAAAAGATCGCGCGCGCGCTGCACCGACATTCGCGCCCGACGGTTTGTACCTTGTCGCGATAGAATATGCAGACAAATGGAAACTTCCCGTATTCGGCAAACCAGCCTGGTTCGAATTTAAGGCGATGAAATGACGCGAATCAAAATCTGCGGGATCACGCGCATTCAGGATGCGCTGTTTGCCGCGCGCGCCGGCGCAGACGCCATTGGGCTGGTGTTTTATCCCGCCAGCCCGCGAAACGTCGGCGTGGCACGCGCGCAGGAGATTCTCGCTGCGCTACCGCCGTTTATCACCAGCGTCGGCCTGTTCGTCAACGCTGGGGCAAATGACGTGCACGCGATTCTGCGCGAATTGCGCCTTGATCTGTTGCAGTTTCACGGCGACGAAGATGCAGAATTCTGCCGCCAATTTAATAAGCCGTACATGAAAGCGGTACGCGTAAGGCCGGGCGTGGATTTGCTACAATACGCAGCAGAGCATCGTACGGCCAAAGCGCTGTTGCTGGACACGTATCGAGACGAAGCCTACGGCGGAACCGGCCACACCTTCGACTGGAAGCAGATTCCGCAAAACCTGTCGATGCCTGTCGTGTTGTCGGGCGGGCTGAATACGGCGAACGTCGGGCACGGAATCCAGTCAGTAAGACCTTGGGCCGTGGATGTGTCGAGCGGCGTCGAAGCCGACAAGGGAATTAAAGAATCAGCAAGAATTACCGCGTTTATCCAGGCGGTGCGCAGCGCAGACAAGGATGTCATATGAACATGCAGGAACTGCCGGACGAACGCGGACATTTTGGGCCCTATGGCGGGATTTTCGTCGCCGAGACCTTGATGCAGGCGCTCGACGAACTCAAGCTTGCCTATGAGCAAGTGCGCCACGATACCGATTTCCAGCGTGAGCTCGCCCACGAACTGAAACATTTTGTCGGCCGCCCGAGCCCGATTTATTTTGCCAAACGGCTCACAGAAAAATGCGCCGGCGCGCAGATTTTTCTCAAGCGCGAAGACCTGAACCATACTGGTGCGCACAAAATCAACAGTACCGTCGGCCATGCCTTGCTTGCTCGGCGCATCGGCAAGCCGCGTGTTATCGCGGAAACCGGCGCGGGTCAGCATGGTGTCGCGACTGCCACCATCGCCGCCAAATACGGCCTGAAGTGCACGGTTTATATGGGTTCGGAAGACGTGAAGCGCCAGTCGCCGAATGTGTTTCGCATGAAGCTGCTCGGCGCCGAGGTGGTTGCCGTGGAAAGCGGATCAAAGACCCTCAAGGACGCATTGAATGAAGCGATGCGCGACTGGGTGACCAACGTCGAAAATACTTTCTATATTATCGGCACTGTCGCCGGTCCGCATCCTTATCCGATGATGGTGCGCGATTTCAATTCGGTCGTCGGCAAAGAATGCCTGTGGCAGATGCCGGAGCTGGTCGGCCGCCAACCCGATGCCGTGCTGGCGTGTGTCGGAGGCGGTTCAAACGCTATGGGGATTTTTTACGATTACATCGCCCACGATAAAGTACGCCTTATCGGTGTCGAGGCCGGCGGCCTCGGGATTGAGACCGGCAAACATTCCGCGTCGCTGTCGGCGGGAACGCCCGGTGTGCTGCACGGCAACCGGACGTATTTGATGCAGGACGCGAACGGGCAGATCAGCGAAACGCACTCGATCTCCGCCGGACTAGATTACCCCGGCGTCGGGCCGGAGCATGCATGGCTGAAGGATTCAGGCCGGGCCGAGTATGTCAGTGTGACCGACGACGAAGCACTGCAGGCGTTTCACGATCTTTGTTTGCTGGAAGGCATCATCCCGGCGCTGGAATCCAGCCACGCGCTTGCGCATGCGATGAAAATTGCACCGACCATGGGCAAAGATAAAATCCTGCTGGTCAATTTATCCGGACGCGGCGACAAAGACATCAACACCGTGGCTCGCCTTGACGGCATCACGCTTTAACAGACAATAACCAAAACAAAAAACCCATGTCACGTATCGAACAGACTTTTGCCGCATTAATGCAACAGAAACGAAAAGCGTTGATTCCATTTTTTACCGCAGGCGATCCTGCGCCGGAAATCACCGTGCCAATGATGCATGGGTTGGTCGAGGCGGGCGTCAACATCATCGAGCTGGGCGTGCCCTTTTCCGATCCGATGGCCGACGGCCCTACGATTCAGCGATCAAGCGAGCGCGCATTGAAACATGGCGTGGGCCTGCAGCAAATCCTGCAGGACGTGGCCGAATTTCGCCGCAGCAACCAGACCACGCCGGTGGTGCTCATGGGTTACCTCAATCCGATCGAACACATGGGATACACAAAATTTGCCGAGGCTGCGCAGCGCGCCGGCGTCGACGGTGTGCTGGTGGTCGACTATCCGCCGGAAGAAGCCGATGAATTCGTGCAGCAGCTGCGTGCGCACCAGTTGCATTGCATTTTCCTGCTTTCGCCAACGTCGTCCGCGGCACGCATTAACGCCGTGGCAAGACTTGCCAGCGGCTATGTTTATTATGTTTCACTCAAGGGCGTGACCGGCGCGGCGACGATTGACCTCAAGGAAATCGCGCAGAAAATTCCGCAAATTAAAAATATTGTAAAGTTACCGCTTGGCGTCGGTTTCGGCATTCGCGATGGCGCGACCGCGCGGGCCGTGTCGCAGATCGCCGACGCGGTGGTTATCGGCAGCCGTATTGTGCAGGAAATCGAGCAATCTCTGCCGCAGGACGCGGTAAAAAATGTCACGCGCCTGGTTAAACAAATTCGCGCAGAAATGGATAAGCCATGAGTTGGTTCAGAAAATTATTGCCGCCGAAAATCAAGCGTAACGACGGCAGCAAAAAAGCCGTGCCGGAAGGGTTGTGGAGCAAATGCAATTCCTGCGAAGCGGTTTTGTACGTCACCGACCTGGAAAAAAACCTGAATGTTTGCCCGAAGTGCAATCACCACAACCGCATCACCGGGCGCGCACGGCTGGATTTACTGCTCGACCCCGAGGGCCGCTTCGAACTCGGCTACGAAATCGAGCCGGTGGACAGCCTCAAGTTCAAGGACAGCAAACGCTACGTTGACCGCCTGGCCGACGCCAGCGCATTGACCGGCGAGACCGATGCGCTGGTGGTTCTGCAAGGGAGCATCAAATCAACGCCGGTAATGACCGCCGCGTTCGAATTTGATTTTCTCGGCGGCTCGATGGGCTCCGTCGTGGGTGAGCGATTTGTACGCGCAGTCGAAGCCTGTGTGGACGAAAACCTGCCGTTCATTTGTTTTACCGCCAGCGGCGGCGCGCGCATGCAGGAAGGTTTGTTGTCGCTGATGCAGATGGCCAAGACCACTGCGGCGTTGACGCGCCTGTCCGAGGCAAAATTACCCTTCATCAGCGTGCTCACCGATCCGACCATGGGCGGAGTATCGGCAAGTTTTGCTTTTATCGGCGACGTGGTGATCGCCGAGCCCGGCGCGCTCATCGGCTTTGCCGGTCCGCGCGTGATAGAACAGACGGTACGCCAGACACTGCCCGAAGGTTTTCAACGCGCGGAATTTCTGCTCGGCAAAGGCGCCATCGATATGATTATCGACCGACGCGAAATGCGCGACAAGCTGGCATCATTGCTGACCTTGTTGATGCGCCAGCCCGCTGCGGCATAACCTGACGCTCGCTCCTGCCGATTCGACCGCCAACGTGATGCCGCGCCAGACCCTCAGCGAATGGCTCGCGTATCTTGAAAGCCTGCATCCCAAAACCATCGAGTTGGGGCTGGGACGCTTCAATCAGGTCAAGGCGCGGCTCAACCTCACTCCCGCATTCCCCATCATCACCGTCGCCGGCACCAACGGCAAAGGGTCGACTTGCGCCTATCTGGAAGCGATTTTGAGCCGCGCCGGATATCGCGTCGGCTGTTATACCTCGCCGCATTTGCTCAACTACAACGAACGCGTGCGCATCAACGGCAGTGTGGCGGACGACCGCGCGCTGTGCGATGCGTTTGCGCAAATCGAAGCCGCGCGTGCCGATATCTCGCTGACTTATTTCGAGTTCGGCACGCTAGCGGCTATGTTATTGTTTAATATGAATAAATTGGACGTCGCGATTCTTGAGGTCGGGCTCGGCGGGCGGCTCGATGCGGTGAACGCGTTTGATGCCGATTGCTCGATCATTGTCAGCGTCGACCTTGATCATCAGGATTATCTTGGCGACACGCGCGAAAAAATCGGCGCGGAAAAGGCGGGCGTCTATCGGGCCGATCGACCGGCCATCTGCGGCGATATCGAGCCGCCGAGCAGCGTGATTGAGCATGCGAAAAATATCAGCGCGCGCCTGCAGTTGATCAACCGTGACTTCGGCTTTGTGAAAATGGAGCAGCAGTGGCAGTTCTGGAACCACGCGGGCAAAAAACATGCGTTGCCTTATCCCGCGCTGCGCGGAACTTACCAGTTGCATAACGCATCCTGCGCGCTGGCGGCGCTCGACGCGCTGCGCGAAAAATTACCGGTCTCGTTGAACGATATCAAACGCGGGCTGCTCGAGGTCGATTTACCCGGCCGGCTGCAGGTGTTACCCGGGCAACCCGTCGTGGTGCTCGACGTCGCACACAACCCGCACGCGGCCGCGGCGCTCGCCGCCGGCCTCGGCAACATGGGTTTTTATCAAAATACCCATGCCGTATTTGCAATGCTCAAAGACAAAGATATTGCCGCTGTGATTTCAGCGGTAAAACACCGCATGGATTTCTGGTACGTTGCCGGATTGTCGGCGCCGCGCGGCGCGTCGGACGAGATGCTGGCGCGCTTGCTCGATGCGGCGGGCGAAAGCGCAAAAACGCGGCGCTTCGGCAGCGTTGCGTCGGCATACGCTGCCGCCTGTGAAGCAGCGGCGCAAAATGATAGAATAGTCGTGTTCGGATCTTTCTACACCGTGGCCGAGGTGATGCGCGCCATTCGTCAACGTCCGATATGAGTCGCCGCCCATTACGCGGATAAACTTTTTTTCTGAGAATTTCGCCCATGGCCACACCCCTATCGCCTGAATTGCAACACATCAAGTCCCGTAACCGTCGCCGTCTAATCGGCGCCATTGCGCTTGTCGCCGCGCTGGTCGTGTTCTTGCCGATGCTGCTCGACAAAGGGCCGAAGCCGATGAAGCAGGATATCGCGATCAATATTCCGGCCAAGGAAGGTGAAGGTTATAAGCCGCTGAATCCGCCGGCAAAACCGGCGACCGATAAAGCGCCGGAAAAAAAATCAGCAGAGACAAAACCAACCGAAGGCCAGCAGGTTCCTTCCGCGCCATCGATTGATGTCAGGCGCGGCGCCCCGCAAACCGCCGCGAATGACGTTGTGCAAGCTTCGGGCCCCGGGAAAAATGCCGTCCTGAAACCGATGTCCAAGGTTCTGGTGCCCACTGATGGCACGGTCGTCGCGGCTGCTGTCCCGACGCCGGCACCGACGACCGCACCCACGCCGACGCCCGCGCCTATGCCAGCCAAACCCGCCGCGGCAGAAAAAACCGGGCCGGGAAAATTCGCGGTGCAAATCGGCGTATTTTCCGACCCGGCGAATGCCAAGGAAATCCAGGCCAAGCTAGCGGTCAAAGGTTTCAAATCCACTGCAGAAACGCTGGCCGACGGCAAAATTCGCGTGCGAATACTCGGATACGCGACGCGCGAAGAAGCGGACAAGGCGCTACCGGGCGTGCATGAAGTGGCGAAAAACGCCATTGCGATAGGTTTATAAAATATTTAATTTAATCAATACGTTACGTGACATTATTTGATTGGGCAGTAATACTGGTTATCGGCTTGTCGAGTTTGCTCGGGCTGATGCGAGGAGCAATTCGTGAAGTGCTCGCACTGGCCGGTTGGGTGATCGCGTTTTTGGTTGCGCGCGAATACGGTGTCGCTTTTTCCGCCATGCTGACGAATCTGGTGGCAAACGATTCGATTCGCCTGGCATTAGCATTTGCATCGCTGTTCTTCGCGACCTTGGTGCTGATGGCGTTGCTGCGCATGACAGTGACCGAGCTGGTGAAAAAAATCGGCCTCGGCGGCGCGGATAAATTTTTCGGTTTGCTGATCGGCATGGCGCGCGGTGTGCTAATCGTTCTGGTGATCGTGATGTTGGCTGGCATGACCGAGCTGCCCCAACAACCCGATTGGAAAAAGGCTTATAGCAGCCGATGGTTTGAAATCATGGTGGAAAATCTCAAGCCATGGTTGCCGGAAGGGTTGGCCAGACGCATCAACTTTGGCTTTATCGCAACCTGAATAGTTTTTAAACGGGACACAAAATCATGTGCGGCATAATCGGCATTGTGGCAAAGAGCGCGGTGAACCAGATGCTGTATGACGGTTTGCTGGTGCTGCAACACCGCGGACAGGACGCAGCCGGTATTTGCACCGCCGACGGCGCGAGTTTTCATATGCACAAGGGAAGCGGTCTGGTGCGAGACGTATTCCGCACGCGCAACATGCGCGATCTGACCGGCAACATGGGCATCGGCCATTGCCGTTATCCGACGGCGGGGTCTGCCGCCGCCGCCGCCGAAGCGCAACCGTTTTACGTCAATTCGCCGTTCGGCGTCGTGCTAGGCCATAACGGGAATCTCACCAACGCCGAGCAACTCAAACAGGATTTATTCATCGAAGACCTGCGCCACGTCAACACCAACTCCGATTCCGAGGTATTGCTCAACGTGCTCGCACACGAATTGCAGGCGGCAGCGGGCGGACATCGCCTGACGCCGGGCGCCATTTTCGAAGCAGTGCGCGGCGTGCATCGGCGCGTGCGCGGCGCCTATGCCGTTGTCGCGATGATCGCCGGGTATGGCTTGCTGGCGTTTCGCGATCCGTTCGGCATTCGCCCATTGGTCATCGGCCGCAACGTCACCGAGCATGGCACCGAATTCATGGTGGCGTCGGAAAGCGTCGCCGTCGATTCGCTCGGTTTCGAGTTGCTGCGCGACGTTGCGCCGGGGGAAGCGATTCTGGTGGATGAAGGCGGCAATTTCTACAGCCGCCAATGCGCCGATCACCCTGTATTGAATCCGTGTATTTTCGAATATGTCTATTTCGCCCGGCCCGACACTGTCATCAACGGCATCTCGGTTTACGAAACGCGCATGCGCATGGGCGTTAGCCTGGCGGAAAAAATAATCAGCACCGGCAAGGCGAAGGATATTGACGTGGTGATTCCGATTCCCGACACCAGCCGTCCGATCGCCATGCAACTCTCGGTAAAGCTCGGCGTTCCTTACCGCGAAGGCTTTATCAAGAACCGCTATATCGGTCGCACCTTCATTATGCCGGGGCAGGCGTTGCGCAAGCGTTCGGTGCGGCAGAAACTTAACGCCATCGCGCTGGAATTCAAGGACAAGAATGTGTTGCTGGTCGATGACTCGATCGTGCGCGGCACCACCAGTCGCGAAATCGTGCAGATGGCGCGCGACTGCGGTGCAAAAAAAGTTTATTTCGCATCGGCCGCGCCGCCGGTTCGCTTTCCCAATGTGTATGGCATCGACATGCCGACGCGTTCCGAATTGCTCGCCACCGGCCGCGACGATGATCAGATCGCCAGGGAAATCGGCGCTGACGCGGTGTTTTATCAGGATCTCGATGCCTTGATCAAAGACGTGCAGGCAAGCAACCATGAGATTACGCGCTTCGATACTTCGTGCTTCGACGGCGTGTATGTCACCGGCGACGTTACGCCGGCGTACCTGCAATCGATCGAAAGCGAACGCAACAGCGGGCGCGACAGCGATGGCGAAGATGCCAGCGCCAAGCAGCTGGATCTGAATCTGATGGTGGAAAATTCCTGATCGGATTTCCGCCCGCGCGAGGAGAGCTTGGTCGCGCGGATGAGCTAGCCCGCTTATTTGACAGCCGAATGACAGCAAGGTAAATTACTTCATCAGCGCCGATTTGATTTCAGCTTGCGGGCGCATTACAAATACAGCTAAAGCGACGACTAACCCGTTTAGCGTTGCGC
>JBAVXA010000294.1:0-1797 GCA_049698095.1 Burkholderiales bacterium | reverse complement strand
CCTTTATCGGCGCCTTTCAGCCTTATTTCAGCCTGTATCTGCAATCGCTCGCTTTTACCGCCGCGCAAATCGGCGTGCTGATGTCGACGTCGCATTTGATGCGCATCGTGTCGCCGAACATCTGGGGTTGGGTAGCCGACCACACGGGGCGGCGGGTGGCGATCGTGCAATCGGCGTCGTTGATCAGCGTGGCGAGTTTCGCCGCGTTATTTTTCGGCGACGGCTTTGCGTGGATATTAATTGCGTCGCTGGTGATGGGATTATTCTGGAGCGGCTCGCTGCCGATAATCGAAGCGATGACGCTGACCGAGTTGCGCAGCGAGCCGCATCGCTACGGCCGCGTGCGCTTGTGGGGATCGGTCGGTTTTATTGTCGCGACGATGCTGGTCGGTGTCGCATTGGATTTTATTCCGATTCGTTTTTTGCTGTGGATTTGCGTAGCGCTGCTGGGCGGCGTCATGGCGATCGCGCTGCAATTGCGCGAGGCACCCGCCGAAGCGCATGCGCCGGGCGCCGAGCCGGTGTGGGATATCCTCAAACGGCCGGAAGTGATCACCCTGTTCATTGCGTGCTTTCTGATGATCGCCGCGCATGGCCCGCTGTATGTGTTTTACGCCATTTACCTCGTCGATCACGGTTACAGCAAAACCGCCCTCGGTCTGCTGATTGCGATAAGTGTGGCGAGCGAAATTCTGGTGTTTTTATACCAGCCGAAGTTGTTCCGGCGGTTTTCCCTGCGCGGCGTAATGTTGTTTTGTTTTGCCGTCGCGATTGCACGTTTTCTGCTTATCGGCTGGGGCGCCGAGTTCGTCGTACTGCTGCTGGTCGCGCAATTGATGCATGCGGCGACGTTCGGCGCATTTCACGCCGCCTCGGTTGCCGCCGTGCACGAAATTTTCAAAGGGCGCCATCAGGCGCGCGGGCAAACGCTGTATACCAGCATCGCCTACGGCATGGGCGGCACGGTCGGAGGGCTGGCCAGCGGATTGCTGTGGGAGCGCGTCGGGCCTTATGCGACTTACGTTGTCGCAGCGGCGACCTCGTTGGCGGGCTTTGTGCTGGTCTGGTGGAAGCTGCGCTTGCCAGATGAGAAAAAAGTCGCTATCGCCTAGGCGAATGTTCAAGAACCTCTCTGGATATGCAATAATTACAGATTGAATTATTTGAAGATTGTCAGTTCTGGCGGCGGCAAAGATGCAGCTATTTGGTTCCGCGCCGGTGGGCGCAAACCGATCCTTCGCTTCGTCCAGAATGACAGGGTTATTTTGATGAAATACGTGAAACCATGACCGCGCAAACCCTTTACGACAAATTGTGGCAAAGCCATCTCGTTCATCAGGACGCGGATGGCACGTCGCTGATTTATATCGACCGCCATCTGGTGCACGAAGTGACCAGCCCGCAGGCATACGAAGGTTTGCGTCTGGCCAACCGCCCGGTATGGCGCACCGATTCCATCGTTGCGACCGCCGACCACAACACGCCGACCAAAAACTGGGATCAGGGAATCGCCGACCCGGTGTCGCGCACCCAGGTGGAAACACTCGACGCCAACATCAAGGCGTTCGGCGCGAAAGTCTATTTTCCGTTTCGCGATAAAAATCAGGGCATCGTGCATGTCATCGGCCCGGAAACCGGCGCGACCCTGCCCGGCATGACCGTGGTCTGCGGCGACTCGCATACCAGCACGCACGGCGCATTCGCCGCGCTGGCGTTCGGCATCGGCACCAGCGAGGTCGAACACGTGCTGGCGACGCAATGTTTGATCATGAAAAAAGCGCGCACCATGTTGGTGAA
>JBAVXA010000293.1:0-5033 GCA_049698095.1 Burkholderiales bacterium | reverse complement strand
CCAGCACTTCGACGATGCGCGCAATCGGCTCGGCGTGCTTCGACGGTTGCTGCACGATTTCTGCGATGACCACTTGCCCGGGCTTGGCGTCGAGGCTGCCGCCGGCTTCGATAAGAATGTCCTGGTTGATGCGTTTGTTTTCCGCCACGACGAACAACACGCCGCGCTCGGAATACAGCCGTCCGACAACGCGGTTGTTGACGCGTTCGAGCACTTCGACGATGGTCGCTTCGGGCCGGCCACGGCGATCAACGCCTGTCTGCTTTACCATCACCCGGTCGCCGTGCAAAACGCCCTGCATCTGCTTCGGCCCGAGAAACATGTCCGGCTTGCCGTCATCGGGAATCAGGAAGCCGAAACCGTCGGCATGACCTTCGACGCGGCCTTTGATGAGGTCAAGCTTTTCCGCGAGACACAGCGCGCCTTTGCGGTTGCGCATGATCTGACCGTCGCGTTCCATTGCGCGCAGGCGGCGATCGAACAGATCATGTTCGTCGGGTCTGATATCCATCATTCTGCCGAACTCCTCGGCATCGACCGGAACGCCCTGATCGGTGAGAATGTCGAGAATATATTCACGGCTCGGCAAAGCGGATTCGTATTTTTCCGTCTCGCGCGCCAAATGCGGGTCACGCAGGCGCAGGGAAACGGGCTTCGCGGATTTCGCTGAGGTTTTTGTTACAGTCTTCTTAGTTGACAAAGTATGGTATTCCTATAAAATTTGGCCTCTTCCTATGCCCAGATGGCGGAATTGGTAGACGCACTAGGTTCAGGTCCTAGCGGTGGCAACACTGTGGAGGTTCGAGTCCTCTTCTGGGCACCATTCAAAACGCGATAAACTTCGCAGCAATTTGTCAATCAGGGGCTTTCCTGCGCCATTGCACTGCATCTCCGCCGTGTGCAAAAAAAGCGATTGGCTGCACGTCCTGGTCGTTTCTCGAATCACGCGCTGTTTATTACGCGATATTTCCCAATTTCAGTTAAATGGATGGCGTAGCACGATGGTTTCGTCACGATCGGGGCCGGTCGACACCATATCCACCGGTACGCCGCATACCGCTTCCATTTTCCTGAGGTAATTCTGCGCAGCAGGCGGTAACTTGCCGAATTCGCGCACGCCGACCGTGGTGTCTCTCCAACCCGGCATCTCCTCATACACCGGTTCGCATTGCGCCAAGGCTTCTGCGCCGAAAGGGAGGATGTCGTGCGCGACACCGTCGATCTTGTAGCCAACGCAAATCTGCAATGTCTCCACGCCATCGAGCACGTCGAGCTTGGTCACGCACAAACCGGACACGCCGTTGATCTGAATCGAGCGCTTCAGCGCCGCGGCGTCGAACCAGCCACATCTGCGCGCACGTCCCGTCGTGGCGCCGAATTCGTTGCCTTTGGTGGAAAGGTGCTTGCCTACTTCATCGTCAAGCTCGGTGGGAAACGGACCGCTGCCGACGCGCGTAGTGTACGCTTTGGTGATGCCGAGCACGTAATGCAACATCTGCGGACCGACGCCGCTGCCTGCCGCGGCCGCACCGGCAACGCAATTGGAAGAAGTGACAAACGGATAGGTGCCGTGATCAATGTCAAGCAGCGTGCCTTGCGCGCCTTCAAACAGGATATTTTTACCGGCTTTGCTCATGTCATACAGCTGACGCGGAACGTCGGCGACCATCGGCTTGATGCGCTCGGCAAACTTGAGCGTGTCGTCCAACGTTTTCTGAAAATCGACGGTGTCTGCCTGGAAATAATTTTTCAGCACGAAGTTGTGATAGTCGAGCACTTCGCCGAGCTTGGCGGCAAAGCGTTCGCGATGGAACAAGTCCTGCAAGCGGATGGCGCGTCGCGCGACCTTGTCCTCATATGCGGGGCCAATGCCGCGGCCGGTAGTACCGATTTTCCCGGCGCCCTTGGCCGTTTCACGCGCGATGTCGAGAGCCGAATGATACGGCAGGATCAGCGGGCACGCCTCGGAAATGCGCAAGCGTCCGGACGTTGTCACGCCGGCCACTTCCAGTGTGTCGACTTCTTTCAGCAGGGCCTCCGGCGATACCACCACGCCATTGCCGATAAAACATGCGACGCCGTTACGCAAAATGCCCGACGGTATCAAATGCAATACGGTCTTCTTTCCGCGAATGACCAGCGTGTGCCCGGCGTTATGCCCGCCTTGAAAACGCACGACGCCGTCGGCGTGGTCAGTCAACCAATCGACCAGCTTGCCTTTGCCTTCATCGCCCCATTGCGTTCCGATTACAACTACATTTTTTGCCATGTCATGCTCAATCTGGTTTTAAGAAATGTTTCTTACCTGCCAGGCGCCATTTACTTGTGCAATTTCACGATCGCAGTCCAGTTCGGCCCGATGGGCATTACTGCCCGGTAGGACTATTTTGACAATTTCGCCGCTATTTCGTAACTTATTGATTATATTTGATAAATTAACTTCATCCGAGAACGGCGCGAGGATACCGCGGGCGTTATTTTTCGTCGGATACTGTCGCGCGAGCTCGCGCAGATCCATGTCGAACCCGGTCGCCGGACGCGAGCGCCCGAAAGCCTTGCCCACCTGATCATAACGCCCGCCGCGGGCGATGGCGTCTGCATAGCCCGGCGCATACGCCGCGAAGACGACGCCGCTGTGGTAATGATAGCCGCGCAACTCGGCCAGATCGAAACTGATGTATTCCACATCGCCAGTAAGTTTTTGCGCCAGCGATTGCAGATCATTCAATGCAGAAGAAATTTCCGGCAGTGCGGGTAATCTTTTTTGTGCGGCATCGAGCATGTCGATGCCGCCGTAAAGCTCCGGCAATGCCCGTAGCGCGTCGCGCGAAATTGCGGGCAACGGCTGCGTCAATTCGCGCAGCGATGGCACATCTTTGGCGAGCAGGACGCGGAACATTTCTCCCTCATGCTCTGCGGAAATCGAAGCCTGTTTCGCCAGCGCGCGAAAAATGCCAACGTGGCCGAGATCCAGTGTAACTCCTTTGACGCCGCTCATACGCAGCGCTTCCAGCATCAGCCGCTGGATTTCGATATCGCTTTCGATGCCGGCGTGACCATACAGTTCGGCGCCGATCTTCAACGGCTCGCGCGATTGCGCAATGCCCGATGGCAATGTGTGCAGCACATTGCCTGCATAACAAAGACGCGTCACGCCCTTGCGGTTGAGCAAATGCGCATCGATGCGCGCCACCTGCGGCGTGATGTCGGCACGGATGCCGATTTGCCTGCCGCTCAACTGATCAACCAGCTTGAATGTCGCCAGATCCATGTCGCGCCCAGTACCGGTCAGCAAAGACTCGACGTATTCCAGCAACGGCGGCATGACGAGTTCATAACCGTGACCGTGAAACAAGTCGAGCAATGCGCGCCGAACGAGTTCGATATTCTGCGCCTCGGGCGGCAGAATATCTTCGAGGTATTCAGGCAACAACCATTTACGCATGGAAAATTAACTTCGGAAAAAAAATCAGTTGATAAACGACAGCAGCAATATGCCGCAAACTATTGAGGCCAGTCCCATGAAACGCAACTGACCGTCTTTCATATCCAGCGCCTTACGAAAAACTTCGCGCCAGCCGGACGGGGCGAGCAAAGGCCCCAGCCCTTCGACTATCAACATAAACGCGAGCCCGAGTAACCAATTGCTCATGCGTTCTACTTCGCCGTTTTGCCGGCGTTCTTCAGATATTTAAAGAAGTCCGAATTGGGGTCAAGCAACATGACATCACTCTTGTTCTTGAAGGTTTTTTGATACGCATCAAGGCTGCGGGTGAAAGAATAAAATTCCGGGTTCTGGTTGAATGCCTTGGCGTAAATGGCCGCCGCCTTGGCGTCACCTTCACCCTTGGTGGTTTGCGCGTCGCGGTATGCTTCGGCTAATATCACTTCACGCTGGCGATCCGCATCGGCCTTGATTTTTTCCGCTTCGCCTGCACCGGTCGAACGTAATTCGTTGGCAACGCGCTTGCGCTCCGCCTCCATGCGGCGGTAAACCGATTCACTCACATCGGTCGGCAAATCGACGCGCTTGAGGCGAACGTCGATCACCTTGATACCGATGCCGGCGGCGTCTTTGTCGGCTTTTTCACGCATGATTTCCATCACCTTGTCACGCTCACCGGATACCAGATCGTGCACCGTGCGGTTACCGAACTCGGCGCGCAAGTCGTTGTTAACCGTTTGCGTAAGGCGCGTCTCGGCGGTCTGGATATCGCCGCCGCGCACGCTGACGTAAAACTTTTTCACATCGTCGATTTTCCATTTGACAAACGAATCCACCAGCACCGGCTTGTTGCCCAGCGTAGTAAAGCGTTCAGATTCACCGCTGTCCATGGTGCGAATGCGGATATCGAAGAAGCGCACGTTTTGAACCAGCGGAATTTTGGCATACAGGCCCGGCTTATCCTTGACGTCGACCACTTCGCCCAACTGGAACACCAGGGCATGTTCGGTTTGCTTGACCGTGTACAAACTGAGGCTGGCCAATACCAGCAGGACCAACGCAGAGAGGAGAATAAAAGGCAGGGATCGGTTCATGATTAGCGTCCTTCGCGATCGCGGCTGCGCGTGTCACGCGGGCGAGTGGTATCCGGGATGGTCGACGACGGCGTGCTTGTCACGCTGGGAGAACTGACATCAGTTGCCGCCCCGCTGACTTGCATCAGCTTATCCAGCGGGAGATAGAGCAAATTATTCCCACCCGATTTCTGGTCGATCATGACTTTGCTGGTGTTAGATAACATTTGCTGCATCGAGTCGAGGTAGATCCGTTCGCGTGTCACCGCCGGCGCCTTTTCGTATTCAGCCAACACCTGGATAAATCGGCTCGCTTCTCCTTCTGCGTTGGCGACTACGCGCTGCCTGTAGCCGTTAGCCTCTTCGATCAGGCGCGAGGCATTCCCGCGCGCGCGCGGTATGACGTCGTTGGCATACGCCTGCCCTTCATTCTTCTGCCGCTCCAGGTCCTGACCGGCTTTTACGGCGTCGTCAAACGCTGCCTGCACCTGCTCCGGCGGCTGAATGCTTTGCAT
>JBAVXA010000292.1:0-18662 GCA_049698095.1 Burkholderiales bacterium | reverse complement strand
AATCGCGAATAGGGTAGCGATGTATTTACCCTTTACCCGCTGATTGGTTACTGAGTTAACATGAATGAACTTTCTCTATACGGCAAATACGCAACGTCGGAGATACCTTTCGTCTTTTCCCGGGTAGGCTTCCTAGGGTAAATTTCTTCGCATGTGCCTCCTACTTTTTGCGTACGATACTCATCCTAATCATCGATTGATCCTTGCCGCCAACCGCGATGAGTTTCACCGTCGCCCGACTGAACCTGCGCGTTGGTGGGGCGACGCGCCGGATATATTCGCTGGGCGCGACCTCGAAAAATCCGGCACTTGGATGGGTGTGAACAAGAATGGGAAATTCGCTGCGCTGACAAATTTTCGTGATCCTGCTCAGCGTAAATCACAAGCGCCTTCGCGCGGATTATTGGTGAGTGATTATTTGCGCGGCAAACTTTCGCCTGCTGAATATTTGAAGCAGCTTTCCGTTTACGCTGATCAATACGAAGCATTCAATCTTTTTCTGGGTGATAAAAACTCGCTTTGGTTTTTTTCCAGCCGCGACAAAATTCCGCATCAAATTAAGCCTGGCGTCTACGGATTGTCCAACGCGACGTTGGACGAACCCTGGCCCAAGGTCACGCACGGCAAGTTCGGGTTAACAAAAATCCTGGCTGAAAACGTGAATGAAGACAATCTATTTTCCCTGCTAGGCGACCGCACGACTTACCACGACGAGCATTTACCGCAAACCGGCGTGCCCCTGGAATGGGAACGGCGCTTGTCCGCGTCGTTTATTGTGTCACCAGAATATGGAACACGCTGCTCGACATTATTATTGATTGGTAAGGATGACCGCATGGAATTTGTCGAACGCAGTTTTGACGCTGCTGGCGAAATCACAGGGACAAAACGCGCGGCTTATACCGCCTGTTAAAAATGTTGCGCTGCAAATTGAGTCGCCAACGCCGCCGGGCTACACTTAGGCGTCTGAATTAATATTCCTCCCCGGGGTTCGTTTCACTCCACGCAGCCTACATACATTTGGCGCTTATATGAAAAACGCAGTTGAACAACTCGGTATGTATCAATCGTATCACTACGATGCGCGTAACTGCGCGACGCATTTTATCGGCATTCCGCTGATAATTTTCGGCATTCTCGTGCTGCTCAACCGCATCGAATTGATGGGAAGCATGCAGCTCGGCACATTTGCCATTATGGCGACGCTCATCTACTATTTCCGCTTGGACTGGGCATTAGGCGCCGCAATGACTGTCGCGTTTTGTCTTATTCAATATTTCGCCATTCAGACCGCCGCTCTTCCGCAAAAGGAATGGCTAACCTACGGACTTGGGGCCTTTATCGTCGGCTGGGTTTTTCAGGCCGTCGGACACGTGTTTGAAAAACGCAAGCCCGCGTTCTCCGATAACCTGATGCAATTGCTAATCGGTCCGCTTTTTTTGATGTTCGAAATTTTCTCTGCCTTGAATCTCAAACCCGAAATGCATCAGGCAGTAATGCAACACGCGCTAAAACTGCATCCGCCGGCAAGCCGTCAAGGAACGCCCGCATGAGCGCCTCGACCTACAAGAATTTTCGCGATTTTTACCCGTTTTACCTATCCGAGCACCAAAATATCGTCTGCCGCCGCCTGCATTTCGTCGGTACGTCGCTGGTCATTGGCATTGTGCTGGCATCCATTATCAATAATAACTATTCATGGATCTGGCTTGCCTTAGTCGCCGGCTACGGTTTTGCCTGGATCGGCCATTTTGCATTCGAAAAAAACCGCCCGGCGACCTTTAAGTATCCCTTTTACAGCTTCATCGGCGATTGGGTGATGTACAAAGACATCCTGGTCGGTAATATCAAATTCTGATGTTTTCGAAAGAATCAGGCCGCCGTCAGGCGGCTTTTTTTATTTGCGAGCCGCGCACCGGTCGAATCAAGTAAAATCCAGTTCAGTGCCTATTGTTGATCGCCCCATATGACCTCCACTCTCGAACTCGCGCAGGCTCTCATCGCCCGTCGCTCGCTCACGCCGGACGACGCAGGTTGCCAGGAAATCCTGCAACAACATCTCGAACGCCTGGGATTCAAGATCGAGAAAATGCGTTTCGGTTTTACTGACAATATGTGGGCCCGCCGTGGCACGACGGGGCCGCTGGTCTGTTTTGCCGGTCATACCGACGTCGTGCCGACCGGGCCGGTTGAGAAATGGGACAGCGAGCCGTTCACTCCGACGTTACGCGATAATCGATTATTCGGCCGCGGCGCCGCCGATATGAAGACTTCGCTTGCCGCATTTATCACCGGCATTGAAAAATACCTTGCCGCCAATCCGAATCCGAAAGGTTCGATTGCGTTACTGATTACTTCGGACGAAGAAGGCACAGCGGTCGACGGTACCATCAAAGTCGTCAAAGTATTAAAACAACGCAACGAACTGATCGACTATTGCATCGTCGGCGAGCCGACCTGCGCGGACATTTTCGGCGACACGATCAAGAATGGGCGACGCGGTTCGTTGTCGGGCGACCTCACGGTCAAAGGCGTGCAAGGCCACATCGCCTATCCGCATTTGGTAAAAAACCCGATCCACTTCGCCGCCCCCGCGATCGTCGAGTTGTCGCAGACTGTATGGGACAACGGAAATGAATATTTTCCCGCCACTTCATTTCAAGTTTCCAATATTAACGGCGGTACCGGTGCGACCAACGTCGTGCCGGGGACGGTGCGGATATTGTTCAACTTCCGCTTTTCCACGGCCAGCACGGAAGCGAATCTTAAGCAACGCGTCAATGCAATCCTCGACAAGCACCAGCTCGACTACGAGATAGTATGGGATTATTCACCGCCCTACATCACGCCGCGCGGCAAACTCGTCGATGCCATGGCCATGGCAATCAAACAGATAAACGGCGTCTCTGCCCAGGTCTCTACCACCGGCGGCACGTCGGACGGGCGCTTCATCGCCGATATTTGCCCGCAGGTATGCGAGTTCGGCCCGCTTAACGCCACTATCCATAAGCTCAATGAATGCGTCGGGCTGCACGAAATCGAACCGCTGTCGGATATTTATTTCCAAACCTTGCAGAACCTGTTGCAATCATAATGTTCGACGAAGCCAAAAACAGTTTGCACAGCGTGCGCGATTTGCTGCGCTTCGCCGTCAGCCGCTTCAACGAAGCGAACCTTTTTTTCGGCCACGGCACCAACAATGCGCATGACGAGGCTGCCTATCTGATTCTGCATACACTTCATTTGCCTATCGATACGCTCGATCCGTATCTCGACGCACGTTTGCTGCCGCAGGAAATATCTGCGGTGTTGTTGCAGCTCGAAGCACGCGTCACGCGCCGCGTTCCAGCTGCTTACCTGACCCACGAGGCGTGGCTCGGCGAACATCGATTTTACGTCGATGAACGCGTCATTGTGCCGCGCTCCTTCATCGCGGAATTACTGCGTGAGCGCTTGCAGCCCTGGGTTGAATCGCCCGATGACATTCGTAGCGCGTTGGATATGTGTACCGGCTCCGGTTGCCTCGCGATTCTCACCGCGCTCGCATTCCCCAACGCGCAGGTGGATGCCGTGGACATTTCCGCAGACGCACTGGAGGTGGCTCGGCGCAATGTCGCCGAATACGAAATGGACAAGCAGGTTCGGCTGGTGAAATCGGATTTGTTCGCGTCGTTGCAAGGGACGCGTTACGATTTGATTATCAGCAACCCTCCATATGTAAATATGCAGGCGATGAACAAGTTGCCGCAAGAATACTTGCGTGAACCGAAAATGGCATTGGCCAGTGGTGCAGACGGCCTGGAGCACATCCGCGTCATTTTGCGGGAATCACGTAACTATTTGAATAATAATGGATTTTTAATAGTGGAATGCGGGCATAACCGGGATGCGGTTGAGGCCGCATTGCCGGCTGTCCCGTTCACTTGGCTCGACGTCAGCGCTGGTGACGACGTGGTTTTTCTTCTGCGCGCGGAAGAGTTACCGCGCTAAGCCAACCATGCAATCGCGCGTCTCGGTAAATCGTTTCCGTCGTGCGAAAAAAAACTTGCGCACATCCCTGCGCTCAGATGAATTTCACACTGCTTTCTTTTCCACTGGATCCGCCGTCTGCGACAATGCCGGCTTCCCCGCCGGCGGCAAAATGTGGCCGCATTCCCGCGCACGCTGCAGCATCGGCAGCGCCAACTTCAACATGACGACGCAAAAAATCACCAGAATAAAATATTCCTGCCACTCATAATCGACGCCCGGCCTCAGCATCGATTCAATCGCGCCGGGATAGCTGAGGATCATCCAATCGTAGATGGTATGCATCGCGATGGTGTACCAGAGGTTACGTGTGAGAATGTAGGCAGCGCCGAACAACAGGCCCATGAACACCAGCGGAACAAGATCCGCAACCAGCACGTCTGGGCGAAGGTAATGCACCAGCCCGAACACGCTCGCCTGCAGCAGCCACGCCCACCACGTACCCAGGACATTTTCAAGCGCATGCAACAGAATGCCGCGGAACATCAGCTCTTCCGTTACCCCCGCCACCAGCGCTAACGTCAGCGCACGCAGAATGGTCTCCGGCAAATCGACTATTTCCGGCCTGGGAAACTGCAAATTAAACCAGCCCGCTAATTGCAACAGCAAAAGCGGCAAAGCGAGCGCGGCGCCGAAGAGGCTTCCGCGCAAAGTAAGGTCTGTGTCAAAGCGAAGGCTGCCGGCAAGGAACTTGGAGGGCTGAAACCACCATAAAGAATATCTGTAAACCAGCAACGCCAATGCGACAGCGACCACAGCGCGCAACATATCTGTTGATTTGAAAGTGCTACCCGGCTCTCGTGTTATAAGTCCGATGATGAGCATGATCAAAAACCACACCAGCAGAGTCTTTCCGCTTTGCTTGGCGAGAGCAGCCACGGTTTTCATTCTTATTATATCTTATTGATTATAATCATTTTTTTAACAGCACGCCGTCGGCATCCCGATATTCGGCCTGACCCAGATTGAGCTTGGCGAGATCGGGTTCAATTTTCTTTTTATCACCCACGGCTACGACAATCAATTTTTCCGGCGGTACATACTTTTTTGCCATGTCAATTAAATTCGTTTGGGTAACCGAGCTGAAGCGCTGCGGGATTTTAGTGTAATAATCCAGCGGAAAATCATTGGTGAACAGCGATGCGAATGCGCCGGTCGTCGCCGTGCCGGTATCAAACTGTCCGGGCAGGCTGAGCATTTGCGTGCCGATCGCGCGCGAAAGCTCTTTGGCATCCGGCGGACTGGATGTGATGCCTTTTATTTCCTTGAAAATCTCCTGCAGTGCCGGTGTCGTGACATCCGTGCGAACACTTCCGCGCACGGCGAAGGTGCCGGACTGACGCTGGAATTGCATTCCAGAATAAACGCCATAACTATAGCCTTTTTCCTCGCGCAGATTATTGTTGATGCGGCTGGTAAAAGTGCCGCCGAGCGCGGCATTCATGACCTGGATTTTTTCATAATCCGGCGTCGAACGCGGCGGGCCGAGTGTCGCCACCCGAATCGCGGTCTGCGGCGCGCCCGGCTTGTCGACCAGAACCAATCTGGATTTGGTGGAAACCGGTGAACTGGCTTTTCGTTCGGGGGCTGTACCGGGCTTCCATGCGCCAAAATATTTTTCCGCCAGCGTTCTCAATTCATCGCCATTGATATTCCCGGCCACGACTAATGCGGCATTGTTGGGAACAAAGATTTTGCCCCACAGGCCCTGCAAATCCTCACGCCGTGTTGCTTTAATAGCAGCCTCGGTTCCCAGATCAGAAAAGCCGTACGGATGTTGATCGCCATACAGAGCGGCTTGCAGGACTCGTCCCGCGGTAGCATTGGCATCGTCGCGCAGTTGGACCAGCGCAGCCTCGCGGCTGGCGCGTTCACGCTCGATTTCCGTTGGCGGGAAAGTGGGGCGTAACGCGATGTCACTCATCAACTCCATCAGCGCCGGGAAATTTTTTTTCAGCGAGCTGCCGGCGACGTAGGTCGAATCCGCGCCGGCGGCGGCGCCCATCGATGCGCCGAGGTAGGCGACCTCATCGGCAATTTGCGATGCATTGCGCGTTTGCGTGCCTTCCGACAACATGCCCGCCATAAAACTGGCAAGGCCGGGGTGGGCGGGAGCGGCGTCCGCGCCGCTACGCAATACCAGATTCGCCGACGCCAGCGGCAATCCGCTGCGCTCACTGTAATAAATCGTCAAACCGTTCTGCAACTTGAATGCACTTGGCGTCGGCAGGGAAATTTTTGGATCCGGACCCTGCCCCGGCTGCTGCGCGCGCCATGGCTCATCGGCATTAACCGATTCCGCACCCACGCCCGGCTTGGATTCCACCGGCTTGGGTGTCGGCGGCTCCGGCGGAAGTTTTTGCTCTCCGGGAACGCCTAGCACAACGACGCGTTTGGCATTCTGCAGATATTGCTGCGTGGTTTGTTTGACCGAGCCGGGCGTGACGCTACGGTAGCGAGCGATATCTTTTGCCAGATAGCCGGGGTCACCGACATAATGGTTATACGTATTCAGGCGATTGGCGATGCCGCCAAAGCCGCCGACTTTCTCGAGGCCCTGAATCGTGCCGGTCTCGATCAGATTTCGCGCCCGGTCGACTTCTTTTTGCTCGGGCCCTTCGATACGCAGTTTCTGCAATTCCTCATCGATTGCTTTTTCCAGCTCCTCTGCCGTGTGACCGGGCCGCGCGATTGAACTGATTGTAAAAATTGAACCGAGCATAAGCGACTGCTGCGTGGCGCTTACGCTTTGCGCAATTTGTTTTTCATACACCAGCTTCTTGTATAAACGGCTGGACTTGCCGCCGCCGAGAATCTGACCCGTGATATCCAGCTCGGCGTCGCCATTGCTGAAAATCGCCGGCGTAATCCACGCCATGTTCACTTGCGGCAGTTCGATACGGTCGGTAACGACGGCACGCTTTTCCTTCTCAATTGGCGGCGTCACCACATTCAGCTTCGGCACAGCCGGTCCGCGTTTGATACTGGCGAAATATTTTTCCACCTGTTTTTTTGCATCGGCCGATTTAAAATCACCCACGAGCACCAGACTGGCATTGTTGGGCGAGTAGTATTGCTTGAAGAATTTTTTTACATCGTCAAGTTTGATCGATTGAATATCGGCGTGCGAGCCAATCACACTGGCGTAATAAGGATGGGTTTTCGGAAACAAATTCTGGTAAATGGCTTCATCCACGACGCCGTACGGGCGATTTTCGACACTTTGACGACGTTCGTTGCGCACGACATCCTGCTGATTCGACAGCGCGATCTGGTCGACCTCCTCAAGCAGATAACCCATCCGATCAGAATGGATCCACAATGCCAGTTCCAGTTGATTGGAAGGAACCGTATCGAAATAATTGGTGCGGTCGAAATCCGTGGTTCCGTTGGAATCAGTAGCGCCCGCCCCTTCGAGTAATTTATCTGCCGCCCCGCGCGGAACGTGTTTGCTGCCGGCAAACATCAGGTGCTCGAACAGATGCGCGAAACCGGTTTGCCCTTGCGCCTCATGTGCCGGTCCGACGTGATACCAGATGTTGACGGCAACTACAGGTGTGCGGTGGTCTTCAACCAACACAACATCGAGGCCATTCGGCAGCGTGTATTTCTCATACGGGATATTCGGTACGTCGCCCGCCGTTGGTTTTGAAACTTGCGGAACAGTGCAGGAAGTCAACGCGAGGACGCAAAGCAACAGGATTTTTTTCATGATTTTCTCCGGAAAGCGCATTTTTATTCGGTATTTGAACGGGCAGGCGTCGGGTTGGATTCGGCTTGCGCGCCCGGGTTCCCGCTCGCGTGATTCAATTTATGCCAAAGCTCCAGCGCGTTTTCGTAATCAGCCAATTCAGCCTCGTATAACTCGAAAATACAAGGACAGCAATTGCTCTGGCAACAGTCCTCCAGTGCAGGCTTTTGCGGCGGGCGGGGTTTCGGGGTCAGCGTGGCCACGATGACAGTGTCTATTCGCCCGCGATACGCCGGCGCCGGGGACGTTTTGCCGGTTCAGCTGCCGAACGCCTGACCAGATTCGTCGCGGGAGAGGTTTTTATCGGGCGCTTCGGTTGCGAATCCTGCATGTCTTCAATATTCATCCGTCCGGCGCCTTTTTGGCGGCCGCGGCGTGCCGGAGCGGGCTCTTCTGGCTGCGGGTTGGCGCGTTTGGCGACCCAATCAGTAATCATTTTTACCTGCGGCGCTTCAAGCTCGAGCCACATGCCGCGCTTCAGTCGCGGCGGCATATTGACGATGCCGAAGCGGGTGCGCATCAGGCGGCTGACCATTACTCCAACTGTAGCAAACATGCGGCGCACCTCGCGGTTACGGCCTTCCTTGAGCACGACGTTGTACCAATGGTTTGCCGCCTCGCCGCCCTCATAGCGAATCGAATGAAAATGCGCGATTCCGTCATCTAGCTCCACGCCTCCGGTCAGCAGATGCATTTTCTCGTCATCGAGCTCGCCCATTACACGCACAGCATATTCCCGCTCGACTTCGAAGCGCGGGTGCATCATATTATTGGCAAGATCGCCGCTGGTGGTGAATATCAGCAAGCCGCTGGTGTTGTAATCGAGGCGGCCAATGGCAATCCAGCGCGCGCCAGCGGCGCGCGGCAATTTGTCGAATACCGTCGCGCGTCCTTCCGGGTCATCGCGGCTGACAATCTCACCTTCGGGTTTATGATAAATCAGGATGCGCGGCGTTTCCGCTTCTGTCCACGATAGTTTGATGGGGCGCCGATCGATGCGCACGACGTCTTCGGCGCTTATTCGCATGCCCACCGTCGCCGGCTGGCTATTCACAGTTACTCTGCCCTCTGCAATAACTTGCTCCATATCGCGACGCGAACCGTAGCCTGCCTGGGCCAAAAGTTTGTGCAATTTTTGCGTCGGCTCATCGCCGCGCTTTTCCGCCGCGCGCTCGCGGATGTATGCTCGGGCGTCGCGCCGATCGGCAAGTTCTTTCTTACTGCGGCCCGGGTCGGCAATGTGTCGTAGCGGCTCGACTTCGGGTGGCGCCGGTTTCCTGCGCGCCGGCGCTTTTTCTGCTGCTGGTTTTTGCGTTTTGCTCAGCGGGGCACGAAACGGTGTTTTTTTTGCACGCGATTTTTTCGCAACGGGTTTTTTTTTACTGATTGAGGCTGTTGGCATACGGCTAATGAAGCAGTTCGCCGTGCTGGCCATCGTTGGCAGGATCGGCTGGCGCTCCTTCACCTGGGAGATTGGCTGCAGGCTGCTCGAATTGCTGAATCTGATCCTGCAACGTGGGTGTCGCAACCGGCGCGTCGCCCTGATTCATGTCGAGGCTCATCTGAAGCTGATCCAGCGGCGGTAATTCTTCCAATGATTTCAGATTGAGGTCGTCGAGGAATTTTTTGGTAGTGCCGAAGATTGCCGGGCGGCCAACCACTTCGCGCGTGCCTATCTGGTCGATCCAGCCGCGCGCTTCGAGGCTTTTCAAAATATGCGGAGACACTTGTACGCCTCGAATGCTTTCTATATCTGCGCGCGTAACCGGCTGGCGGTAGGCAATGATCGCGAGGGTCTCCATCACGGCACGTGAGTAGCGCGGCGGCTTTTCGTTGCTCATGCGCCCGAGATAAGGCTGAAACTCCGGCTTGACGCGAAACCGCCAGCCGCTGGCAACCTGCACCAGTTCTATGCTTCTGTCCGACCATTCCTCGCGCAGGTCATCGAGCAATTTACGCAATTCATCGTTGGACATGGACGATTCGAACATTTTTTTCATGTCGATGATGGACACCGGATCCTGCGCCGACAATAATGCCGCTTCGAGAATTCGTTTGGCCAGGCCTGTGTCCGGCGGCTGCGCAATGGCATCCGCGACGGCTTCTTCGGGTTGCGCTTCGTCAATTTGAGAGGACATTTTTACTCTTTGCATAAATGGGGTCAAACGGCGCCGCCTGGGTTAGCTCAATCAGGCTTTCCCGTGCAAGCTCGAGCAGCGCGAGAAACGTCACTACCACCACCGGCGCGCCGCGCGACGGATCGAACATCTGGCTGAATTCAACGAAGTTTCCGCCGGTCAACATGCGCAACACGCGACTCATATGCGCGCGCACGGACAATTCTTCGCGTGTGATGCGATGATGTTTGTTCATGCGCGCACGATTCATAATCGTCAGCCACGCCTGAGTCAGGTCGTTAGCATTCACATCCGGCAGGCGTTGGGTAAGATTCTGTTCCAGCATGACTTCAACGATGGCGAAATCGCGCCCGGCTTGCGGTATGCGGTCGAGCTCGGCGGCGGCGGCTTTCATCTGCTCATATTCGAGCAATCTGCGCACCAGTTCCGCACGCGGATCGAGGGCCTCCGCTTCGTCTTCGCGCGGCGGTCGCGGCAATAGCATGCGCGACTTGATTTCGATCAGCAGCGCCGCCATCAGCAGATATTCCGCCGCGAGTTCAAACTGATTCGCGCGCATGGTCTGCACGTAGGCCATATACTGGCGCGTCAAATCCGCCATCGGGATATCGAGAATATCGAGCGAGTGCTTGCGAATCAGATACAACAGCAAGTCAAGCGGACCTTCGAAAGCCTCAAGGAATACAGATAGCGCTTCCGGGGGAATAAACAAGTCCGACGGCATTTCGAGGAACGGCTCGCCGTGCAACTTGGCCTGGTGCGGCGGGTTTTCGAAAAGCTCGGGGGCTTTGACTGACTGGATGTTGTATGGCGCGGACATGGGCAAATTATACCATCACGCCCCACACGCATTTCATTACGGTAATGGCCGGTATTTTCCAGCGGGGATTGGCGACGCGTCGGCCATCACGCGTATGACAACAACTCTCTTATAATCAGTATGTTATGGAGGTCTTAGTGTGCGGCTATGTGCCTGCCCTCACTTCGAATAAATTTCGCCAATGGCACGGGGAGCTTAACGCCCGGCGCCAGCGCGATAGCGATTGAAGCGGCTGATCAAATCGATTTGCGCGATGAACTGCGGCGCGACGGATTCGAGTGCCGCAGGGGCAAAGCCGAATTCAGCGGGAAAGTCGCACCCGCAGACATTATCGACTTTCATCGACAGCAAATTGTCGCGCGACATCATCTTTCCGGGAAGAATCTCCAGCGCCAATGCCTGCATATAGGCCACCGGGCCGGGCAAACCGATGACAAATCGTTTCAGCCCTTTAATATGTGCAACCAACTTCACCAATTCGCGCAAAGTATATATTTGCGGTCCGCACAGGTTGTAGCGTTTGCCGAAAGTCGCGCGGTTATCGACGCAACCGACAAATGCCCGCGCGACGTCTTCTACCCACACCGGTTGGAATTTTGCATCAGCGCCGGCAAGCGGGAAAACGGGCGCGACAGCAAGCAGGGCGGCGAACAGGTTCAGGAAACTGTCGCCCCGGCCGAAAATGACCGAGGGACAAAAAATCGTCCATTGCAATCCGGATTCGCGCACCAGCTGTTCCGCCTGCCCTTTGGACCGCAAATACGCGCTCGGCCCATTGACATCCGCCTTCAGGGCACTCATGTGCAGCAAGCGCTGAATGTTATTCGCCTTGCATGCTGCGATGACCTTGCGCGTCAAATCGACGTGCGCACGCTGAAACCCCTGCCCCGGCCGTCCGCTGTCGTGCAGCACGCCGACCAGATTGATGACTGCGTCACAGCCCGCCAGCGCCCGTGTTAATTGCGTCTCGTCGTGGATGTTGGCTTCAATAATATCTACTGAAGGCAATACAAACAGCGCCTTCGCATGGTCGCGGCGCGACGTGAGCACACGCACAGGACGGCCCTGCCCGGCAAACAGGCGCGTTATGTAGCTGCCGACAAAGCCGCTGCCGCCGATGATGCAGATTTTATTTTTTTGCATGGGAAGATTTCGATTGGGTTCAGTTGTCCGGTCGCGTGCTGTCGACATCCGTAGTGCCGCTGGGTCGCGATGCGATGGTGCCGAGGCGCTGCTTTAACGGCTGGATCGGCAATCCGAGTCGCGCACTGTAAAACTGCGTATTGCTCATGACTTTTTTTACATAATCGCGCGTCTCGGTAAACGGAATGGTTTCCGCGTAAATCGCCCCCTCTAGCGGATTATTGTCGCGCCAGCGTTTCGCCCGCGACGGCCCGGCGTTGTAGGCGGCAGTCGCAAGCACCGGATGCGCGAGTTCGTCCAGCAAGTATTTCAGATAATAGGTGCCTAGTGAAATATTGGTTTCGGGTTGCAGGGTGGTGCTGGTCTGAAAATTTTTCCAGCCGGCTCTTTTTGCCAGCCACTGTCCCGTGGCGGGCATGATTTGCATCAAGCCCATGGCCCCCGCACGCGAACGCACATCGGCCATAAAGCGGCTTTCCTGCCGCGCCAGGCCGAACACCCAGGCTTCGTCCACGCCGTGTTTTTTCGCGTATTCGCGAAAATTCGCCTCGAACGGTGTCGGGTAACGCAGGCTGAAGTCATGCGCGGACTGCGTCTTGTCCGCAGTATTGATGGAGCGTTCGGGCCAGTTGGCTTTGCGCGCCAGTTCTGACGCAGCCAACAGCTGCGCATCATTGAGATTACGCACGGCAGCGATCCATTCTTTGGTTCCTTCGGTGTCCATGCCGAGCCGATGCAGCGCCAGGGCGCGTTGAACTTCCGGTCGTTGTTCGACAGTTTTTACATCTTCGATTTTCGCTTTGGTTTCCTGCGCCGGCAAGCTTACCGGCACGGCGCCGAGTTCTTCGGCTGCCAGCAATCCATAATATAAGTATTCGCGCGATAGCGGGATGAGGACTTCGTTCGCCGCCTCGGTCCTGCCCAATTCCTTCAGGGCACGCCCCTTCCAATATCGCCAGTTGCTTTCCCGTTGCTCGGGCGGCGATAGCTGTTCGATGCTCGCCAATACGTCGCCCCATGCCTGCACGCGCAGGGCGGCGCGGGCGCGCCATGCAATCTGCAGGTCGGACATGTTATGCACGTCGGCGTTGCGATACCAATCGATGGCGAGCGGCTCATGGTTGCGCGCGCCCTCGAAGCCAATCAGCCCCCAGACATAACTGCGTTCTGCCTGGTTGAATTTTTCCTGCATTGCAGTCCAACGCAAAGCGGCGAGCGACGATTGCGTATGCGCAAGCCGATGCACCGCGAACATCGCAACTTCCCGGCCGGAACGCGATTTGTAATCGAAATTGTTTTTTTCCAGCAGCGATTGCGGCGTATCGTAGGCGGCAGCGAGTTGCTTGTCATTCATCTGCTCGTTTGCCGGCAAATTCTGGTTCAAGCGGCGCGCAAGGCCTATGCCGCCGGCTTCGAGCGCCAGTCGAATCCGCGCCCATACGTCCGGCGCCATGATGATATTCTGCGTCATCATCGCGTCGAACACGGGCTGGCAGCTCTCCGGTTGTGATTTTCCGCTAAACCAGAAGGTGCGGCCTTCCTTTAAAGCGTCCTCGTCCTTTTTCGCAATGCGCGCCTGCAGTGAAAAACAGCTTAGTTCAGTATCAGGATTTTTAAGCGCGGCAAAATTTGTTTCGAACGCCTGCCAGTTTTTCTGTTGACCCTGTTGCCGCAACCAGTCACCGAGCAACTGTTCGCCAAGCGGCGTGTCGGGATAATTTCCAGCAAATCGACTCACTTCTGCATCGCTGGCTTCCTTTATCCGATTATTGATTTGCCAGAATTTTGCGTAGGACTCCAGCACATGACCCTGTAATTTGGGCACCAGCTTGTCGAGTTGTTTTTGGTCGCGCCCTCGATACGCATCACGTGCGGCGATGAAGTCATCGTCAGATGCGGCAAAGCTCGCAGCCGCGCATGAAAGCGCGAAGCAGAATAGTAGGGCGGAAAAGTAAATTGCACGGCACATATTAAAATTATTAAATTAAATCATATACTTAATGCATATGATTGATTATTTCAAGGTGACACAACACTTTATCTATTTTATAGTGTTGGTTCAATCAAAAACTTCCTATAAAAATGACTGAATTCATTTCTAACCCGCAAAATTGGGTCGCGCTGATGCAAATTATCGGCATCGATTTATTGCTGGGCGGTGACAACGCTGTGGTGATTGCGCTGGCATGCCGAGGATTGCCGCAACATCAACAGAAGAAGGCAATTCTGTTCGGCGCCGCCGCTGCGATTCTGATCCGTTCGGTGCTGACGGTATCTGCCCTGTATTTGCTCGGCATTCCCTATCTAAAAATTGTCGGCAGCATTCTGCTGGTGTGGATCGGCATCAAACTGATGCTGCCTGACGACGGCCACACCGGAGAAGATGGAAAAATCACGTCTGGCGGCTCGCTCGCGGGCGCGATCAAAACCATCATCATTGCCGACGTGGTGATGAGCCTCGACAATGTCCTTGCCGTGGCGGCGGCGGCACACGGCAGCATGGTATTGATCGTTATCGGCCTGCTGATCAGCATTCCGATTGTGATTTACGGCAGCACGCTGGTGTTGAAACTGATGGACCGTTACCCGATCCTGATCACGGTTGGCGCTGCACTGTTGGGATTTGTTGCCGGACAAATGCTGTTTACAGACCCGGCCATCAAGGACTGGACGGCACAATCCTTGCCGTATGCGCCGAAAATCGCCCCGATCGCGCTGGCGCTGCTAGTCATCGCTGTTGGCACCATGTTGAAAAAACAGACCGAACAAGAAAAGGTGGCTACGACGCAATCCGGCCTTCTGGACCTTGCGCAGCCTGCGGATAACGGCAGCCATCATGACAAGAAGCATATTGATTGAGGATTAAGCATGAATCTGCTCGTACCCGTTGACGGCTCCGTCCATTCCGACAATGCCGTGCTCCATGCCGTGACGCTCGCGAAAATTGTTGGCGGCGAAATCCACCTGCTCAACGTCCAGCCAGGATTACGTTCCGGTCACGCCAAAATGTTCGTCAGCGAAAAGCAGTTGCACGATTATCAGCGCGAAGAAGCGGAGAAGGCGCTTCAAACGGCGCGCGCTTTAATGGATGCCGCCAAATTAAAATACCAGTATCACATCGGTGTCGGCGCGCCTGCCGAAACCATCGTAGCCTTCGCCAAAGAAAAACATTGCGATCAAATCATCATGGGCGCACGCGGAGAAAATGCGCTGACCAAGCTGGTTCTCGGCTCGGTCGCCACGCAAGTCATTCATCTCGCCGAAATCCCAGTAACACTGGTAAAATGATGCTTTGCAGCAAATCTCGTTAATTCATAATCTATTGATTATTATTAACTTTTTGCTTTTTCATTGGTAGAAAAATCATGCCCCTTCCCTCTCCAGCTTTACGCGAACGCGTCCATTTGCGTTCCATAACCGTCGAAGGATTCAAGCGCGCGGACGGGCTGTGGGACATTGAAGGCCATCTCACCGATACCAAAGATTTCGATTTCACTGTGTCGGATGGCATGCGACCGAAGGGCACGCCGATACACGAAATGTGGCTGCGCATTACGGTTGACGACATGTTGCACATCAAAGATGCCAGCGCATCGACTGAAGCGATGCCATACCGCGGCTACTGCGACACCATTGCTCCGGAATACAAGAAACTCATCGGCCTCGCCATTCGCCCCGGCTTCAATAACCATATAAAAGAGTTATTCGGACGCGAAAAAGGCTGCACGCACATTACCGAACTGATCGGCAACATTGCCACCGGCGCGATCCAAACCATGGCAGGACAAAATCCGCATTTGCGCCATGCGGACAAGAAACCGTTCCAGCTCGACGGCTGCCACGCGCTGGTTTCCACTGGCCCGGCGGTGGCGAAATTCTACCCGCGCTGGTATCGCGCGCCTGCCAAAAATGAATCTGCCTGATAACGGCCAATTTATCGCCCGATCGTATTCGGGTTAACAACGACCAGGGAATTCGCATGCAAACAAACACCTTGAAAAATAAATCCGTCGTGGTGACCGGCTCTACCAGCGGCATCGGCCTCGCCATCGCCAAAGCATTCGCCCAGCAAGGCTGCAAACTCATGCTCAACGGTTTCGGCGACGCGGCGGAAATCGAGAAACTTCGCGCGAGCATGGCGATGGAAAATAAAACCGAAGTGAAGTATTCGCCTGCGGACATGACCAGGCCCATGGAAATCGCCGCAATGATGGCAGAGGCAAACAAGGCTTTCGGCGGTGTGGATATTCTGGTGAACAATGCCGGTATCCAGTTCGTCTCGCCCATTGCCGAATTCCCGGCAGAAAAATGGGATGCGATTCTCGCCATCAATCTGTCGTCGGCATTTCATTCAACCAAGGCTGCGCTGCCGGGCATGAAGGCAAAAAAATGGGGCCGCATTATCAACATCGCATCGGCACACGGCTTGGTTGCGTCTGAATACAAATCGGCCTACGTCGCGGCAAAACACGGCGTCCTCGGCCTGACCAAAGTCACCGCACTGGAAGGCGCGCAGGACGGCATCACCTGCAATGCCATTTGCCCCGGCTACGTGCATACGCCGCTGGTGGAAAAACAAATTGACGACCAGGCGCGCGCAAATAATATTCCGCGCGAAAATGTCATCCGCGACATCATGCTGGCCAAGCAGCCGAACAAGCGTTTTGTCACCGTGGAAGAAATCGCCGCGTTCTCCATTTTTCTCTGTGGCGACCTCGGCACCTCGTTCAATGGAGCAGCATTGTCCATGGACGGTGGCTGGGTCGCGCAGTAAAGCGGCATGGCTAACGGCAACCGCACCATCAACCTCGCACTTCAAGGGGGCGGCTCCCACGGCGCGTTCACCTGGGGCGTGCTCGACCGACTGTTGGAACAAAACGGTCTTACCATTCAGGGTATCTCCGGGGCAAGCGCCGGCGCGATGAACGCAGTGGTGTTCGCCGATGGCCTGCTCGACGACGGTACGCCCGGCGCAAAAAAAGCCTTGCACAATTTCTGGAAAGCGGTTTCTGAAACCTCGAATACGTCGATCTTCAGCCTGCCCGTTATCAATGAATTCGCTGGCGCAGGGTTTGAACTGATGAGCCGCGTATTCTCTCCCTATCAAACAAATCCGTTTAACCTGAACCCGCTGCGTGACCTGCTCGGACGCCAGATTGACTTCGCGCGACTGCGCAAGCAAAGCCCGGTAAAACTCTTCATCTGCGCGACGAATGTGCGCAGCGGACGGGCAAAAGTTTTCGAACACGACGAAATCAGCGCCGATGTTCTGCTGGCGTCGTCGTGCTTGCCGCTGCTGTTTCAGGCGGTCGAAATCAAAGGCGAACATTACTGGGATGGCGGCTACATGGGCAACCCACCGCTATTTCCGCTTTACGACAACACGGAAGCGCATGACATTGTCATCGTTGAAGTGAACCCGATCAAACGCGAAGATGTACCGGACAAGTCGCAGGAAATCATCGACCGCCTGAATGAAATAAGCTTCAACACGCCGCTGATTCTGGAAATGCGTGCCATCGATTTCGTCAATCGCCTGCTGGAAAAACAACAGGAGAACAGCAGTGGGACCGGGGCAATCGGCTTGCTCAATCGCCTGATTCAGAAGAAACACGGCCATGTAAAACAGTTCGCCCCACTCTATATCCACGCCATCGAAGCGGAAAAACAAATGCGAAAATTCGGCGCGTCAACCAAAGGCGATACGAGCTGGCGCTTTTTGCAGGAACTGCATGACATCGGCTATGCCGCAGCCGACAAATGGCTGGGTAAGAATTTTGACCAGCTAGGCAAACGCTCGACCATTGACATATCTGAAAAATATTTATAATAATCAAATAGTTATAATGCCATATCAGCGCCTCAAGGCGTTTCGGAGCATGCCTCACCCAGAGCGGTAGAGTTTAATAATTGACCCGGGAACGCCTGCTAAAATAACGTTTTTCATTCAGCGACAAAATTAACGCCCACCAAGGAACGTCATGAAAATCCACGAATACCAGGGAAAAGAAATCTTCAGAAAATACAATATGCCGACACCGCGCGGCATTGCCTGCTTCAGCGTCGACGAAGCGGCCAAGGCTGCCGAGCAATTAGGCGGCAAGGTCTGGGTAGTCAAGGCGCAGATCCACGCCGGCGGGCGCGGCAAGGGCGGCGGCGTGAAAGTCGCCAAGTCGTTGGAGCAAGTCAAACAATACGCATCGCAAATTCTCGGCATGCAACTCGTCACGCATCAGACCGGCCCGGAGGGGCAGAAAGTCCGCCGTCTGTTAATCGAGGAAGGCGCAGACATCAAAAAAGAATTATATGTCGGCATGGTCGTTGACCGCGGCACGCAACGGGTTGCATTGATGGCGTCGAGCGAGGGCGGCATGGATATCGAGGAGGTGGCTGAGCATCATCCGGAAAAAATTCATAAGATATTTATCGACCCGGCGACCGGGTTGACCGACAAAGAGGCCGATGACATTTCGCGCAAGATCGGCGTACCCGACGCAAGCCTGGTCCAAGCGCGCCACGTATTGCAGGGTTTGTACAAGGCGTTCTGGGATACCGATGCGTCGTTGGCGGAAATCAATCCGTTAATCATAACCGGCGACGGAAAAGTCGTGGTGCTCGACGCTAAATTGAATTTTGATTCCAACGCGCTGTTCCGTCATCCTGAAATTGTCGCCATGCGCGATCTGGACGAGGAAGATCCGGCGGAAATCGAAGCGTCGAAATTTGACCTGTCGTACATTTCGCTCGACGGCAACATCGGTTGTTTAGTCAACGGTGCAGG
>JBAVXA010000291.1:0-6455 GCA_049698095.1 Burkholderiales bacterium | reverse complement strand
GATGCGCGCCGGCGGAATGTCCGGCGATATAAAATTTTTCCGGATCAACACCGAAGTGCGGCGTATGACGATACAGCCATGCCATCGCGTTGCGCGATTGTTTCACCATGTCGCCCATGAAAGTATTAGGAGCGAGGCCGTAGTTGATATTGGCGACAACAATGCCGCGCCTGCTGAATTCTGGCACGATGAACGAAAAATCGCTTTTATCCAGCGAGCGCCACCAGCCGCCGTGGATGAACACCAGCATCGCTTTGGCTTCACCTTGGGCGGGGAATACATCCAAGGTCTCGGCGACTCCGGTGCCGTATTGGATGTCCAGATCGCAAGGGAAGTTTGCACGAATTTGCGCGGAGGTTTCCGCCCAGCGCGCGAAAATCTGCGGATGGTCGGGAATGCCGACGCGCGCGTTGTATTGTGCTTCGAGATATTCTGGCGAGTGCATGGTGTCAGGTCGCAAATTGAACGAGCGCATATCGTAGCGCAAATTCCTCCATCATGCTCAACGCGATCCTGTAGCCGCCATCCCGCGAAATACCAAGGACTGCAAAGCCGGAATCCGGCTTCGCTTAGCCAGCGTGTGCGAGGCGAGGAGTGCTCATGCTGATTGACGATTCAGCGAGAAAAGCGCTGGCCAGATACGCGGGCAACGGCTTGCTGTAAAAATATCCTTGCACCAGATAACACTGGCGTTTCAGCAGGAATTCGGCTTGCTCGACCGTTTCCACGCCCTCCGCAACGACTGCAATGTTGAGCGCTTTCGCCAGCGCTATAATCGCTTCGGTTATCGCGCCGTCTTCTTTATCACCGGGAATGTCCATGACAAAACTGCGGTCGATTTTCAGCTTGCTGATCGGAAAACGCTTCAGATAATTCATCGAGGAATAGCCGGTGCCGAAATCGTCAATGGATAGACTTAAGCCCATTTGGCGCAGCTGGTTGAGTATGTCTACGGCATGATTGCTGGTTTCCATAATCGCGCTTTCGGTAATTTCGAGCTCGAGATACGACGGATCGAGCTGGGTTTCCCGCAATATCTCGGCAATCTGCCCGGTCAGGTTTTCCTGATTGAATTGTTTTCCCGAAAGGTTAACCGCCATTTTGAGGTTGGAAAATCCGGCCTTGTGCCAATCGCGGCATTGCAGGCACGCCTGCTTGAGTATCCACGCGCCGATGGGAACAATCAATCCAGTCTCTTCTGCCACCGGAATGAATTCTCCAGGCGATACCAGGCCGCGTTCGGGGTGGCGCCAGCGAATCAGTGCTTCCATGCACACCACACCGCGCGTGCGTTGATCAACCTGTGGTTGGTAATGTACTTCAAATTCATTATTTTCCAAGGCGCGGCGCAGGCTGGTTTCAACTTCCAGACGCTTCTGTGCTTTTGAATTCATGTCGGCGGAGAAAAACTGGAAGTTGTTTTTGCCGCGGGATTTTGCGTGATACATCGCCGTGTCCGCATTTTTCAACAGCGTCTTGAAATGGTGCGAGTCTTCAGGGTAATGGCTGATCCCGATACTGGTAGTGACGTAAACGTCATGGTTCTTGAGATTGAACGGGAGCTGCAGGGCATTGATCAGGTTTTTAGCAATTACGCCTGCCGATGCCGATTCCGGCATATCTTCGATCAATACGGTGAATTCGTCTCCACCGAGGCGGAACACCGAGTCCGCGCCGCGAAGCCCATTGGTTAAACGCAGCGCTACGTCGTGCAGCAGCTCGTCACCGGCATCGTGGCCCAAGGTATCGTTAATAATTTTAAAATTATCCAGGTCGAGAAAAAGCACCGCGAGCCCCGTGTTCAAGCGCGCTGCCCGCGCGACCGCCTGCGTGATGCGCGTGTTCAGCGCGTTACGATTCGGCAAACTGGTCACCGGGTCAAACATCGCAAGATAATTCAGGTCCTGCTCTGCCTTCGACAGCGTTCGCCGCATTCCTTTTAACATCAGAACAGCAGCGGCAAGCGCGCCCATGACGATCAATATTGCAGCGCCGGCAAAAACCAGCAGGCGCGTATATAAAGGCTTCAGACTGGAACAGATATAAAGCATGCCGGCAGGCTTGCCCTCGACCAATATGGGCTGAAATATTTCCAGTGACAGCTTATTGAAAATGAATTTTTCCTCGGCGATATAGGTTAACGGCGTAGCGGGCCGCACGAAACCCGGTGCGGAGTAATCCGCTCTTGAATGGCCACCGAGGTCGATAATTTCTGCGTGCCCGACCTGCTTCACTGCGTGCATGGAAGACAGAATCTCTTTTGCCGTTTTATCGTCTTGAAATAGCAGCGCGGCCGAGCTGTTATTGGCGAGAATACGCGATTGCACCTGGAGATCCTCTAGAAACGCGCGGCGCAAATGCAGATACTCGAAGCCGATGAGCAGGGCGGTGGCCAGCAAGAGTGCCGCGGCCGTGGTTACCAGGTTGACCAAAGTCACGCGGTTTTGCAAAGTTAAATGGGAATTGATTGCGAGGTCCATGTTTATTCTTTCTCTTTTTGCACGCTGTCTGCGAGGCGCAACAGTTTGGAGCTGATCGATAATCGGGCCGTCGACACGGCATCCATGTTTACCTGAAAACGTAACTTGTTCTCGATAATCGACAGGTTCAGCATGCTGCCTTTTTTAAAGGTTGAAATATCCTCGCTCACTGTCAATACACTACTGTTTTTTACTTCTTTGAATAGGGAGTCTGCGCGGATGTTTTCTGTTGCCGGGATAAACAAAATATGACAGCGACCAGGACTGGAGCTTTTACCAAGCCTGACAATATTGATTTTTCTCTGTTTGAGCAATTTGGCTGTTAATGAATCGAGCGTATTGCCAAACGGGTCTGCACCAGCCACACAAAAATTAAATCCTTCTTCCTTATCGCTGAAGCTATCAGCCGGCCAATCCGTAAACAAAGCGACGTTGTAGACGAATGCCGCCTTCAAGTCATATTCCGGTACCTGGGCGTAAGCGACCACCTGAGAAAAACTCAGGCAGTTTGCCAGCAGCACGACCAATATCTTGTAAATTCGCTTCATCGACGATGTTAGAGCTTGAATTCTGCCTTGAAGCGGATAGTGCGCTTTGCCTGTGGCAACGCATCCTGCTCGTGCTCAGGCCCGGCAGGATCAGCATAGTTTTTGTCGAACAGGTTATAGATTCCCAGTGTAAGATTGCCGCCCCTGAACACCTTCGGCGCCTGTATCACCAGATTTTCCACATGAAACGCGGGAACGGCGGCCAGCTTGGTTTTGCGAGCCCCTGTGTATTGGGCCTCGAAACCAAGCTGCAATTTTTCCTGCCATAATGGGGTGGTGATATTCAGCTTGGCCAGATCCTCGGGAGAATTGGGCAGTGTCGATCTGCTGTCCACATCGCGTGCCCGCTGATGCGTGTAGCTGACGCGTCCTGACATTTGGTTGGACCAGGATTTTTCGAAGCCGAATTCGATCCCCGAAGCATTTGAGTTCTTTAGATTGTCATATTTATCCAACCCGGTTGCCGCGTCAGGCGTTAACGCAATCAGATCGCTGGCGCGGTAGTTGAACAGGGAGGCAGTCAGCCTACTTTGCTCCGGCAACCGCTGCTCGTAGGCAATCTCATAGGTTTTGATCTTTTCCGGCTTCAAAGCGGGGTTCGCGGTCTGCGACGTGCCATCCTGGAAGAAACGTTCGTTTACGTTAGGGACGCGATACGCCGAGCCGTACAAGCCCTTGATGGAAATATCCGGATTCGGTGAGTAAATCAAACCCAATCGGGGATTGGTGATGCCGCCGAAGCCGCTATGATGGTCGTACCTGATTCCGGTACTCGCGATCAACCCGTCGCTTAAGCGTATTTCGTCCTGCAAATAAATCCCGACTTGCTTACCGCGGTTTTTTTCATCGGTGTTCAAGAGGAAAGGGTTATTGTTGAAATTCTTTTGGATCTGACGAAAATCATTTTCGACTTCAATGCCTGCGACCAGCTTGTGATTTTTGAAGCTGGTATTCAGTAAACGCAGATCGGCACCCCACCAATTGCCCTTTCCGGTGTCATCGTTCAAGCTGCCGATTGCCTGGTCGTAGATATAAATGCCGTTGTAGGCGTAATCTGCCAGGTATACGTGGCTGATCAATGTGCCGGCAGACGTTTCTCCAGTATGGCGCCAGTCGAGTGTAGTCTGACGGTCGATGGTGCGTGTGCCGGGTACAGCGAACTCCGCGCCAAACGGGGCCGTGGGCAATTCTTTATTGCGCCATACGTGTGCAGCGCTGAGCGTGGCACCGGAAAAATCGAGTTTCGAATACAGGCGATAATTGCTATCGGCGTCGAGTCCTTTTGTGCTGCCGTTATTAGCCGCAATATCGGGAAAGGTAAAATCCTGCCCGTCGGTTTTGAAGCGCGATGCGGAGAGCACCCAATTCGCACTGTTATTCAACTGCGCGCCGTAACTGGCACGAAATCCGACGGCACGATTGCTGCCTATTTCGAACGAGGCGTTGGTGCCACGCAGTGCTTCGCCGGATTTGGTGATGATGTTGACCACGCCGAACAGGGCGTTGCTGCCGTAAATGGAAGAGCCCGGCCCTGCGATAAATTCAACCCGCTCGATCAGATCGACATCGATCAGGAATTCGTTGCCAATCATGCCCTGGCTGTAGATATTGTCGTGCGCACGATAACCGTCGATCAAAAACAGCACCCGCGTATTGAAATCGCCGGGCGGCGAAAAGCCACGCACGCCAACGTAGCCGTAGTTATGATCGTTAGTGACGTGAAGGCTGCGGATGCTTTTCAGTATATCGGCCAGATTGCGGTAGCCGTAATTGCGAATATCAGCGGCGGAAATAATGGTGACGGAAGCCGGCGCTTCACTGGTTTTTTGCGCATACTTTGACGCGCCATATACTTCTAGTTCGAGCAGTTTTTCCAGCGACATGTTCATCAAATCGTCGTCAGCCGATGCGGCTGCCGCGGCATGAGCCGGGAGAAAATTCAGTGCCGCAAAAAGTGTGCAAATCTGCAGCAGGGGAAATCGGCGTCTGCCGGGGATCTCCAATTGTTGATCAGATTTTGAATTCTTGCTTTTCATTTCACCCCCACACCCTGTGTGCGCCAGTCGCTGTCGGCTAGGCAAATGCCTATAACGCCTCAGACTGTAGCGGATAGCCACACTCGGGACAGTGAAATGCTTAACAGAATTGCCGCTCAGGCCGAAACAGTGGGGAAATCAGTTCGCTTTGCGCTGATTTGTGCGGAAGACTTTGTGAGGAATGTCACTTTCGGGCTGCGGAAAGGGTGAATTCCCTGCCGCGGCCCAAACGTAAATTTATAGAATCGACTTGAGAACCTTGCCCATTTCGGCAGGATTGCGCGTAACTTTGATGCCGCATTCCTCCATCACGGTCAATTTTTCCTGTGCAGTGCCCTTGCCGCCGGATATGATTGCGCCTGCGTGTCCCATACGCTTGCCCGGCGGCGCGGTGACGCCAGCGATGAAACCGACTACAGGTTTTCTCATATTGTCCTTAACCCAGCGCGCGGCAGTCTCTTCGTCATCGCCGCCGATTTCGCCGACCATGATCACTGCATCGGTGTCAGGGTCATCGTTGAACAATTTCATCACGTCGATGTGTTTCATGCCATTTACCGGATCGCCGCCAATGCCGACGCAGGATGATTGGCCGAGGCCCAATTCCATCAGCTGGCCGACCGCTTCGTAGGTCAGCGTGCCGGAACGCGATACCACGCCGATGCGGCCTTTTTTATGAATGTGGCCGGGCATGATGCCGATCTTGATTTCTTCCGGAGTGATGACACCGGGGCAATTCGGGCCGACCAGAATGGTCTTCTTATTCTGTTTGCGCATTTTGTCCTTGAGTTCGATCATGTCGCGGACCGGGATTCCCTCGGTGATGCAAATAACCAAGTCAAGGTCGGCATCAACCGCTTCCCAGATCGCTGCGGCCGCAAATGGTGGCGGCACGTAAATTACCGATACATTTACCCCGGTCTGTTGTTTCGCGTCGTTCACCGTAGCGAAAATCGGAATGCCTTCAAAATCTTCGCCCGGTTTTTTCGGGTTCACGCCGGCAACAAAACAGTTTTTGCCGTTGGCGTAGTCGCGGCACATTCGCGTGTGGAATTGCCCGGTCTTGCCGGTGATGCCCTGAGTAACGACTTTGGTATCTTTATCGATCAGTATTGACATATTGGTCCCTTATTTTCTCGAAACTGCCGCAACGATTTTTTGCGCGGCTTCTGCCATATTGTTGGCCGTGATGATCGGCAGGCCGGACTCGGCTAACAGTTTTTTGCCCAGATCTGCGTTGGTGCCTTTCATCCGCACTACCAGGGGCACGGAAAGTTTGACTTCTTTTGCCGCGGCAATGACGCCTTCGGCAATGGTGTCGCACTTCATGATGCCGCCGAAAATATTCACCAGGATGCCTTTGACTTTTTTATTCTTGAGCATGATCTTGA
>JBAVXA010000290.1:0-10174 GCA_049698095.1 Burkholderiales bacterium | reverse complement strand
TGTCCAGGCCGCCCCACGTTTTGCTTCAGCCCAGACCTTTGAGAATACCTTCCATTTCCATTTCGCCGAAAGCGCGCATGGTCGTCGTTCGGATATTCCCCTGCATGCCGACCATCAGGCCTGCCCTGGTGGCAGTCTCCTCGTTTGGGGCGTCGACAATGACCACCATGTCGTAGTTGCCGATGGTCCAGAAAATGGCATCCCACTTCACGCCCATTTTTTCAAATCCCTGTTTTGCCGCGCGTGCGCGCGTGACCGTATCCTTGACGTTTTTTATGCCTTGGTCGGTCCAGTTGCCTAGCACCACATATTTGCCCATTTTATGCTCCTTTTTCCCAGGCACCATTGCCCGTCGCTTTAGTATAGGAAACGAATCGACCTTTGCAACACCTGCAGGGAAATATCTTCCGTGCCGCGGCGCCAAGCGGTAATATGGGTGCCTCGGTTTGGAATGAATCCATATGGACAACCCGCCTTTAGCCGAAGCAACCGGCAGTAGAAAAACCGTTCGCGCCGCGTGCCCGCATGATTGCCCCGATACCTGCGCCATGCTGGTGACGGTGGAAAACGGCATTGCCATTGATATCAAAGGCGCGCCGGACCACCCGACCACGCAAGGTACGCTCTGCACCAAGGTCGCGCGCTATCTCGACCGCACTTATTCTGACCAACGCCTGCAATATCCGCTCAAGCGCATCGGCAAAAAAGGCGAAGGGAAATTTGCGCGCATCTCCTGGGACGAAGCGCTGGACACCATTTCGAACAATTTCAAAAACATCGCTCAGGATGATCCGCAATCGATCGTTCCCTATAGTTACGCCGGGACGATGGGATTGGTGCAGGGCGAGTCGATGGATCGGCGCTTTTTCCACAAACTCGGCGCGTCACTGCTTGATCGCACCATCTGCGCCACCGCGGGCGGCGAAGGCTACAGCATGACCATCGGCGCGAAAATCGGCACCGATGTCGAGCAGTTTGAAAACGCTAAACTGATCATCATCTGGGGGTCGAATCCGGTTGTTTCCAATCTGCATTTATGGTCGCGCGTGCAGGAAGCCAAGCGGCGCGGTGCGAAGCTGATCGCCATCGATCCGTACTGCTCGCTCACTGCAGAAAAATGCCACGAACATCTAGCCGTGATTCCCGGCAGCGATGCCGCCCTGGCCTTGGGCATGATGCATGTGATTATCGCGGAAAATTTGCAAGATATTGATTATATTGAACAATTTACCATTGGTTACGAGCCGCTGAAACAACGTGTGAAAGAGTATTCGCCAGCGCGCGTGGCACAAATCACCGGCATCGCGGAAGAAAAAATTATCCAGCTGGCGCGCGACTATGCATCGATCAAACCTGCTGCGATACGCCTCAATTACGGCATGCAGCGCCACGCCGGCGGCGGCATGGCGGTTCGAACGATTGCCTGTCTGCCTGCCCTGGTCGGCGCGTGGCGCGATGCAGCCGGCGGAATCCTGCTATCCACTTCCGGAACCTACGGCGTCAACAGCCATGCATTGCAACGTCCTGACCTGATCTGGAACGAACCGCGAAGCATTAATATGTCGACCATCGGCGACGCGCTGTTACACGCGATGCCGCCTGTGCGTGCGCTGTACGTTTACAACTCCAACCCGGTTGCCGTCGCGCCGGATTCACGCAAAGTAATCGCCGGTTTTGCGCGCGAAGACCTGTTCACCGTGGTGCATGATTGTTTCCAGACCGACACCGCCGACTACGCCGACATTGTGTTGCCCGCAACCACGCAGCTTGAGCAGGTCGATATACACAAATCCTACGGACACCTGTATGCGCTGGCGAACAATCAGTCGATTGCGCCGCTGGCCGAAGCCAAAGCCAACAGTGAAGTATTTCGTCTTCTGGCGGCGCGAATGGGATTCGACGACCCATGCTTTAAGGAAAGCGACGACGAGATTGCGCGCAATGCGTTTCTGCCCGATCACCAAAACATGCAGGGGATTTCCTGGGATGCATTAAAGCAACAAGGCTGGCAGCGACTGAATGTGGCAAAAACGTTTGCGCCTTTCGCACGTGGCGGGTTCCCGACACCGTCGGGTAAGTGCGAGTTTTATAGCGAGGCCATGAAAGCGCTCGGCTTCGACCCGCTGCCAACGTATATTCCTCCGCGCGAATCGCTGCAATCGTCGCCGCAGCTGGCGAAAAAATACCCGCTGGCGATGATTTCGCCGCCAGCGCGCAATTTTCTCAACTCCAGCTTCGCCAACCTGCCGGTTTTTTTGCAGGAAGAAAAAGAACCGCGGCTGGAGATTCACCCTACCGATGCCGCAGCGCGCGCCATCGCCGACGGCGAACTGGTGCGCATATTCAATGATCGCGGTGCTTTCAGCGTGAAAGCGAAAATCACCGACAAGGCGCGCGAGGGTGTGGTCGTTGCACGCTCGATCTGGTGGAAAAAATTATCGCCCGATGGCCGCAATGCCAACGAAGTCACCTCCCAAGGCACCACCGACCTCGGCAACGGCGCGACGTTTTATGACGCGTTGGTTGAGGTGGAAAAAAACCTGTAACAGCACACCAGGACTGGAACGACGGAATACATATTATTCAAATCGGTAAACCATGAATCCTCCTGTCTCCATGCAACCAACCCATGACGTCAGCAACCAGCCGCCGCCGCTGGAAAATTTCAATTTATTCAATACCGACCCGGTGCTGCGAGAGGCAGCCGCGCGCGAGGGCGCGGGCTGGGCCAGAGAAAGTCTTGCGCGCGTGGGCGAGCAGTTGGGCAGTGCGGAAATGTTGGCGCTCGGGGCGCAGGCCAACCAGTTCCCGCCGCAGCTCAAAACCCATGATCGCTTCGGCAATCGGCGCGATCAAGTGGAGTTCCATCCTGCCTGGCATCGCCTGATGACGCTGATGGTCGGGCATGGCGTACACGCCCAACCCTGGGCGGAACCGCGCGCCGGCGCGCATGTCGCCCGCGCCGCGTCGTATGTGATGCACGCGCAGGTCGAAAATGGAACACAATGTCCGCTTACCATGACCTACGCGGTTTTTCCGGTGCTTAAAAAGCAGGCAGCGACTTCGCCTTGGATTCGCGACGCGTGGCTGCCAAAAATCGTTTCGACACGCTACGACGCACGCTTTTTGCCGGTCGAGCAAAAAACCGGCGCGCTGATCGGCATGGGCATGACGGAAAAACAGGGCGGCTCCGACGTGCGCGCCAACACCACGCACGCGACGCTCCTGCCGGGTTCGTCAAACGAATACCGAATCACCGGACATAAGTGGTTTTTTTCAGCGCCGATGTGCGACGGCTTTCTGGTGCTGGCGCAGGCTACCGGCGGACTGTCGTGTTTTTTCATGCCGCGTTTTACGCCTGATGGGTCGCTGAATAGTATTCGCATCCAGCGCCTGAAAGACAAACTCGGCAACAAGTCGAATGCCTCGAGCGAAGTGGAATTCTTCGACGCTTACGCCCTGCTGTTAGGCGAGGAAGGCCGCGGCATTCCGACCATACTGGAAATGGGTACTTACACCAGGCTCGATTGCGCCATCGGCTCAGCCGGCTTGATGCGCATGGCGGTCGCGCAGGCGACGCATCACGCGCAACACCGCATGGCGTTCGGCAAAAAACTCGCGCATCAGCCGCTGATGCAAAATGTGTTGGCCGATCTGGCGCTGGAAGCGGAAGCGGCAACGGTATTGGTGATGCGCCTCGCGCGCGCCTTCGACACGCAGCATGACGAGAATGAATCGGCGCTGCGCCGCCTGCTTACTCCGGCGGTCAAGTATTGGGTTTGCAAGCGCGGCCCGGTGCTGGCAGCGGAGGCGATGGAAGTATTGGGCGGCAACGGCTACGTGGAAGAAAGCATGATGCCGCGCATTTACCGCGAGATGCCGCTGAATTCCATCTGGGAAGGGTCGGGCAATGTGATGTGTCTTGACGTGCTGCGCGCGGCCGGCAAAACCCCGCATGCGCTGCAGCTGGTGTTCGACGAACTCGCGCTGGCGAGGGGCGCGGATGCGCGGCTGGATGAGTTTGTCGAGCAGCTCAAAAAAGAATTTGCCGACGACACCCATCTGGAATCGCGCGCGCGCAAGCTGACGGAAATGTTGTGCCTTTCGCTGCAAGGTGCGCTGCTGGTGCGCTTCGCACCGGGCTATGTTTCCAGCGCGTTTTGCGCGTCGCGCCTCGGTAAAAATTTTGCTGGCGCATTCGGCGCGCTGGCGCCATCATGTGATTTTGGCGCGCTGATTGCGCGCGCAACCCCAGCTTGAGCAATAGTTTATTGAATATTATCAATTAGTTATGTTTACGATGATACGTCGCAAAAAAAATCAGCCATGACGGATTACTATTCCAACAAACCCGCAACGGGTTTCCAGGATCGCCGTGAACAGGCGCTGAATCGCCGCGAGCAAACCATTATCCGACGCGAACAGGCGCTGGTGCGCAAAGAACACGAACTCAACGATTTATTCGAGACCGCCGCCATCGCTCTGAATTGGGTCGGCTCGACCGGCATCATTCTTTGGGCAAACAAGGCCGAGCTGGACATGGTCGGCTACGCCAGCGCCGAATATGTCGGCCACCATATCCTCGAATTTCACGCCGACCGCGAAGCGCTGGATGAATTCGTCGCGCGCCTGGAACGGCGCGAAAACGTGAGCAACTTCGAATCGAGATTGCGATGCGCCGACGGCAGCATCAAACATGTGCTGATCAACTCGGCAGTGATCTGGGATAACGGTAAATTTCTCTACCACCGCTGCTTGATGCGCGACATTACGCAACGGGTACTGGCAGAGCAGGCGTTAAAGCAGACCAATGAAGAACTGGAAATGCGCGTGCTGTTACGCACGCAGGAACTGGAAATGACCAATCAGGATCTGCGCGACGAAATGGTCCAGCGCGAGCGCGCGTTGAAACTGGTGCGCGCGAGCGAGCAGCGCTTCCGCGACATCGTCAACGCGGCGGGCGAGTCGGTGTGGGAATGCGATGAAAACTGGCGCCTCACCTATGTTTCTGACCGGCTGGAAAAAGTGCTTGGCTACGACAAAAAGGACGTACTGCGCAGACCGATTACCGACTTCATGACTCGGCGCGAAGCCTACCGGGTCGGCAAATGGTTTAGTGAAAGAGTGCCCGAAGGATTTCCGTTCCGTTACCTCGAGTGCATTTTGACGTCAAAATGGAACGACCATATCTGGCACCAGATCAACGGCGTGCCGATTACCAACGAGGACGGCAAAGTCATCGGCTATCGCGGTACCGCGCTGGATATTACGGACAGAAAAATGGCCGAAACGCACATCAAGAACCTGAGCTCAAGCGTGCTGGAACGGTTTCAGGAAAAATATGTTCGGGAAGAAAAGAAGTAAAGCAGAACGCCGGACGACAGGCGCCGTCCGGCGCGAAAAAAATAATCAGTGGTACGTCACTTTTTGCGTCATGATCTCGCCGAACTCATCGAGAAATTCGTCGACCGTTTCCGCTGAAGAATCCTGCTGGATGACTTCGCTGAGCGAGTTACGGAAACGAATCGCGGTTTCACCCTGAATGAACGTGCCTGTGCCGGACTGCTTGTCCACCAGCTCGAAGCCGTTAAACGCCGCGTATTCCACCACATAGTAATGCTGACTGTTATAAACCACGTTCATGTTGTCTACCCCCAAAGTATTAATCAGGTTGACCCAGCGGATTTCTCCGCCTTACTGCCTTAACGCACGATTTCACGTTACGCCGACACACGGGTCTTGTATGTGAAATGGGGCACTTTTCACAAAATATCAAGTCCTGCCTGACGATTTAAGCCGCGGGCGGTAGGTTATAATTTGGGCTGTCTAAGCAATTCACCCCATTCATGTCATCGCAAATCCATCCTCGCGCGGCAACTTCCGGGCTCGCGCTCGCAGCATTGTTCCTCGGCGCAGCGGCGATCGGCCTTGCGCCGATTTTTGTACGCTTGTCGGAAATCGGGCCGACAGCAACCGCGTTCTGGCGGCCGATTTTGGCCTTGCCGATTTTGTGGCTGTGGATGAAGCTGGATAAGCATGCGGTAAATAAGCCGCAAACCAAGGCCGATTATCGCGCCCTACTACTGGCCGGATTTTTTTTCGCCGGGGACTTAGCCTTCTGGCATTCGTCGATCAAACTCACTTCGGTGGCCAATGCCACCCTGCTCGCCAATTTCGCGCCGATCTTCGTTACACTTGCGGCGTGGATTCTTTATAAACAAAAAGTTACGCGCTTGTTTTTATTTGCCCTCGCTATCGCTCTGGCGGGCACCATGGCAGTCATCGGCTCCAGTTTCAGCATTGACGAAAAACATATCAAAGGCGATATGCTCGGCGTCATCACGGCACTGTTTTATACCGGCTACATCCTCAGCATCAAAAAATTACGCGAGCGTTTTGCCGTCTCGGCCATTATGTTTTGGTCAACGCTTGCGACGGCGGTCATGCTACTGCCGGTTGCGCTCGTCTCGGGCGAAGTATTTTGGCCGCAAACTTTATACGGCTGGATGATACTGGCGGGCCTCGGCTGGATTTCCCACGCAGGCGGGCAGAGTTTGATCGCTTACGCGCTGGCGCATTTGCCGGCGCAATTTTCTTCCGTAGGGTTGTTGTTACAGCCGGTGCTGGCCACGCTGATAGCGTGGCGCTTGTTTGGCGAAAACGTCTCGGCATTACAAATTTTCGGCGCGGCGCTGGTACTGGCCGGCATCATTATTGCGCGCAAAGGTTCCTAGCGTTTGGACAGGATCAGCGCATTGCCGGCAATGCATAAGGCGACGCCGATGACGGTTGCGACATGCCATGTGAAGTGTTCAAAAAAAGTCGAGAGCAGCAATGCCACAATCGGCACCAGCACCGCCACATACGATGCGCGCCCTGCACCGATGCGCTTCATCAGCGTCATGTAAGCGCTGAACGCCAGCACCGTTCCAAATAAACTCAAATAAATCAATGACATAGTATAGTTAGGCGATGAGTCGAAATTGAACTTATGGCCCATTCCCCACGCCAGCAAACCCATGAACAGCGTTCCGTAAAACATACCGACGGTATTAGTCTGAATCACCGGCATTCCTGCGCGCTGGTTGCGCACGGCGAATAAATTTCCCGCCGACGCACTGGCTGCGCCCAGCAGCGCCAGCAACAAACCCAGCGGAGCATTTTTCGCGGCCGACAATTGCGCCATCTCCGGCGCGAACACCAGCGCGATGCCGGCCAAACCCAAAGCGGCGCCGATGAAAACGTTTTGCGTAATCTGGTCGCCAAAAAACAGGCGACTGCCGATGATGTTGATCGGAATCATGGCGGAAAACACCAGCGCCACGAGACCCGAGCTCACATATTGTTCGGCGTGATAAATGAAAACATAATTCAGCGCGAAATTGAAAATCCCCTGCAGCGCGAGAAATACGTGATCGCGCCCGGTATAGCGCAGCGGCAGGCGGCGCACGATGCAGAAACACAGGAATATGAAAGTTGCCAGGGCAAAGCGGTAAAACACCGACACTTCGGCCGCCACGATGCCGAACTGAAAGGTAATCACCAGCCAGGTGGAACCCCAGATCAACACGCTGGCGAGATACAGGGAAATATTATTCATGAAGATTTCTTTTGGCTTCAACTGCATTGCGCGACACGTTGACAGCGAATTAAGTTAAGACCAGCATGTGTTTTTGAGCGAGCATTATGACACGTCCACCGTCTCCCCCCGAGAAAGGCCGCGGCGCCACCATCACGCCGCAGAATCGCTTCGAGCAGCACAAACGCGAAGCAGTGGATGACGGCTGGGATTCGCCAGCGACTGACCAGGACGATACGCCCGCGCCACTGAAAACCACCGTCACCATCCAGTTGTCGCGCAGCATACTGACGCGCAATAGATCACCCGACATTCCGTTTGAGCAGTCGCTGAACCCCTATCAGGGGTGCGAGCACGGCTGCGTCTACTGTTATGCGCGGCCGAGCCACGCTTATCTGGATTTGTCGCCGGGATTGGATTTCGAATCCAGGCTTTTCGCCAAACCCAATGCTGCAGAACTGCTGCGCGCGGAACTGGGCAAACCCGGCTACATCTGCACGCCGATTGCCTTGGGCGGCAACACCGATTGTTACCAGCCGATTGAGCGCGACTATAAAATTACCCGCAGCATTCTTGAAGTATTGAACGAATGCCATCACCCGCTCGGTCTGGTCACCAAATCCGGGTTGGTGGAACGCGACATCGACATCCTCAGCGACATGGCGAAAAAGAACCTGGTGCGCGTGTATTTTTCCGTGACGACGCTGGACAAGGTTCTGGCGCGCAGAATGGAACCGCGCGCGGCAACGCCGCTACGCAGGCTCGAGGCGATGAAAAATCTTTCCGATGCGGGCATTCCGGTCGGTGTGATGGTCGCGCCGGTTATCCCGCAACTCAACGACAAATACCTCGAGGCCATACTCGAAGCCGCTGCGGCGGCAGGCGCGCGTAGTGCCGGTTATGTGCTGCTGCGCCTGCCATTGGAAGTAAAGGAACTTTTTGGCGATTGGCTGCAGCAGCACTACCCGCTACGCGCAGAGCATGTGATGAGCCTGATCAGGCAAATGCGCGGCGGCAAGGAGTACGACGCCGAATGGGGCACACGCATGCGCGGGACGGGGGAATTTGCCGATTTGATCGAACAGCGTTTTCGTAAAGCTTGTGCCAGGTTCGGTCTGAATCAGAATCGTAAGTCAGTGGATGTGACGCAATTCAGAAAACCGAAGTTGGATGGGCAGATGGACTTGTTTGCCTGATAAGTAAATTACAACCTCCACAACGCCGATCCAGGCGCCAGCTTGCGCATTTAAGCAGCAACTGTCCCCGCAGTTCGGCGCTCGATCGATAAAGGTGCGCAGCTATTGCGCCCGAGCAGCCCGATCAAGCCAATGCTGGCGCTTCGAGTTTTTTCAAACTGCGCAACGGCGACAGCATAATCGTCGCCAGCGACAACAGCACACCGCATACGCCCACTACCCCCAGGGTCGCGCGCAGACCGATGACTTCTCCCAATGTGCCGCCAAGTAGCGTGCCGAGCGGCACCGATGCGACCGTGAGAAAGCGCATGGTCGCGGTCATGCGCCCAAGCATATGATCGGGCGTGACGACCTGGCGCATGCTGATGTAGTTGATAGTGAAAACACCCGCGCCCAAGCCGAACAGCAGCATGGCGAACGATAAGCCGAGCGCGGCTGCGAGCCCTTCGCCGCGGGTAAGCGCAACGCCGCACCATGCAATGCCGGTGAGCAGCATGGCGGCCAATACAATCGGCCCGATGCCGAAACGGGCCGAGGCGCGTTTGACAAATAACGCGCCGAGCAAAAACCCCACCCCGCTCATCGAAAATACGAGGCCGACCGTTCCCGCATCGAGGTGCAATTCGCGCGTGGCAAACAATATGAACAGCGCGAGATAGGTGTGGTGCAATATCTGCCATAGCGCGACGCTAACGGCAAGCGACCACAGCACCGGGTTGTGATAAACCAGTCTCAAGCCCTCGAAAATATCGCGTTTGACCGTGGAATGTTGCGGGCGCGGCGCAGGCGCGGGCTCGGGCGTGCGAATGCGCCGGATGAACCATGCGGAAACAAAGAATGTTATCGCGTCGACAACTATCGCGAACGGTCCGCCGATGGCGTGCACCAGCATGCCGGCGACGCTCGGGCCGGCGATTTCCGCGCCGGACCAACTCATGCCTAATTTGGAATTCGCTTCCACGAGATGTTCCCGGCTGACCAGGCTGGTGACGTAAGTCTGATGCGCAACGCCGAACACGACGTTGGCGAATCCGCAGACAAACACCGTCAGATAAAGAACCGGCATACTCAGAAGCCCGGTCCACATGGCCAGCGGCACCAGCAGCAAGGCCGCGCCGCTCAGGCATTCCATCGACATTATGATCGGCAGGCGCCTCATCCGGTCGACGTACACGCCGGCGAACAGGCTGAACAAGGCAAACGGCAAAGTCGCCATTGCCTCGAGCAGACCCATTTCAAATGGTGTGGCGTGCAGCATCAATGCCGCCGTCAGCGGCAAAGCGAGATTGGTAATCTGCGAGCCGAACACCGAGATGGTTTCCGATGTCCACAGTTTCAGGAAATCTTTATTGCGCCACAGGCCGGTGAAATGTTGTTTCATAAGTATTTGATTATAATG
>JBAVXA010000289.1:0-27370 GCA_049698095.1 Burkholderiales bacterium | reverse complement strand
TGTGCTCGTCGCTCAGCGGCAACAGCTGCTCGATGGTCGGCTCCTGCTTCATGGTGTTGATGAAGCGGGTCGAAGCGATATATAGCGCGTCGATTTTTCCATCGGTATAGGCGTCAAGCATGATTTTAACCGGACCGATCATCGCATCAAGATGCGGCGTATCGCCGAGGCCGGTCACATGCGAAACCAGTTCGGCGTTCAGGCGCTGCATGAAGCTGAAACCCTTGTTGCCGATCGCGGTGATACTTACGCCGATTTTGTCGGTTTCGCCCTGCTTCATCTTGTTCAGCGTCGCGCGCAGCACGTTGGTGTTCAGACCGCCGCACAAACCTTTGTCCGACGTGATAACAATAATGCCGATCTTTTTTATCGATTCGCGCTTGATCAGGAACGGGTGTTTGTATTCAGGCAGCGCGCGGCTCATGTGTGCGGCGACGTTGCGGATTTTTTCGCCGTACGGTCGCGCTGCGCGCATGCGTTCCTGGGCTTTGCGCATTTTGGATGCGGCGACCATTTCCATCGCCTTGGTGATCTTGCGCGTGTTTTGCACGCTCTTGATCTTCATCCGAATTTCTTTTGATCCTGCCATTTAAAGCCTCAATCGAATAGCAAATTATTCAATTAAATCAATAGGTTCCGGTTTTCTTGAAATCCGTGATTGCCGCGACCAATTCTTTTTCACTTTCAGCATCCAGCACTTTGGTCGTTTCGATTTTGGTCATCAGCGCGGATTTGCTGTTTTTCATGTAGGAACGGAATGCCGATTCGAACGCGAGCGCCTTGTTCACTGGCACGTCGTCGTAATAGCCTTTGTTGACGCCGAACAGGGTCAATGCCATTTCGGCGATTTTCATGGTGGAGAATTGCGGCTGTTTCATCAATTCGGTCACCATGCGGCCGCGTTCCAGCTGCTTACGCGTGATTTCGTCGAGGTCGGAAGCGAACTGCGCAAACGCCGCCAACTCGCGATATTGCGCGAGCGAGAGCTTGACGCCGCCGCCGAGATTCTTGATCACCTTGGTTTGCGCTGCGCCACCGACGCGCGAAACGGAAATGCCGGGGTTGATTGCCGGGCGGATACCGGCGTTGAACAAATCCGTTTCCAGAAATATCTGGCCGTCGGTAATCGAAATCACGTTGGTCGGCACGAACGCGGTCACGTCGCCAGCCTGGGTTTCGATAATAGGCAGCGCGGTAAGCGAACCGGTTTTGCCTTTGACTGCGCCTTTGGTGAATTTCTCCACATACTCGGCGTTGACGCGGGACGCGCGCTCGAGCAAACGGCTGTGCAGATAAAACACGTCGCCGGGATAGGCTTCGCGGCCCGGCGGACGGCGCAACAGCAAGGAAATCTGGCGATAGGCCACCGCTTGCTTGGACAAATCGTCATATACGATCAAGGCGTCTTCACCGCGATCGCGGAAGTATTCGCCCATGGTGCAGCCGGAGTACGGCGCAATGTATTGCATGGCAGCCGATTCGGATGCCGTTGCGGCAACGATAATGGTGTAAGCCATGGCGCCGTGTTCTTCCAGCTTGCGCACCACATTGGCGATCGACGATGCTTTCTGGCCGATGGCCACGTAAACGCAAATCATGTTTTCGCCGCGCTGATTGATGATGGCGTCGACGGCGACGGCAGTCTTGCCGGTCTGGCGGTCGCCGATGATCAATTCGCGCTGGCCACGGCCGATCGGGACCATCGAGTCGATCGACTTCAAGCCGGTCTGCATCGGCTGATCCACCGATTTACGCTCAATCACGCCCGGCGCAATTTTTTCGATCGGCTCGGACATTTTTGCGTTCACCGGGCCTTTGCCGTCAATCGGCTGGCCGAGGGCATTGACCACACGGCCAATCAACTCGGGGCCGACCGGCACTTGCAGAATGCGCCCGGTACACTTGACGATGTCGCCCTCGGTAATGTGTTCGTATTCGCCCAGAATCACCGCGCCGACCGAGTCGCGCTCAAGGTTCAGCGCGAGGCCGAAAGTGTTCTTGGGGAATTCCAGCATCTCGCCCTGCATCACGTCCGACAGTCCGTGCACGCGCACGATACCGTCGCTGACGGAAACCACGGTGCCGGTGGTGCGGGCGTCTGCGCTGGTTTGCAGATTCTGGATTTTGCTTTTGATCAGGTCACTGATTTCTGCGGGGTTCAACTGCATGATGTCTCCTAGTCGGGCGATTCGCGCCCTTCACTTACTGTTTAAGCGTTGTCGCCATTTGGTCCAAGCGGCCGCGCACGGATGCGTCAATCACCACGTCGCCCACGGTGACCTTCACGCCGCCGATAAGGCCTGCGTTCACGGTCACTTTGGCGCGCACATCTTTTTTGAAGCGGGTTTTCAGCATGGCCACCAAGTCGCCGATTTGCGTATCGTTGAGCGGCATGGCAGTCTCGACCAGCGCTTCGACCTCGCCCTGTTCGGCCGCCTTGAGCAGTTCGAATTGGTCGCGTATCGCCGGCAGAATGCCGAGGCGGTTGTTGTCGATCAGCACCCGCACCATGCGTTTGCCGTCGTCGTTCAACTTGCCTTCGCATACCGCCAGAAAAGTCTTTTCCAGATCGGCAGATTGCACGTTGGGATCGGCGATCATCGTCTGCATGGAGGGATCGGCCGAAATCGCCGAGGCGAACTCCAGCATTTTCGACCATTCGGCAAAGTTGTTGCCCTGCTTCCCAAGCTTGAATACGGCTTCGGCGTAAGGACGTGCGATGGTGGAAAGTTCAGCCACTTATAGCTCCGTCTTTAGCGCATTGAGCAGATCCGCATGCGCGCTGGCATTTACTTCGCGCTTGAGGATTTTTTCCGCGCCGGCTACAGCGAGGTCAGCCACTTTGCCGCGCAGGGTTTCTTTGGCGCGCGCGACTTCCTGCTCGATTTCCGCTTTCGCGCCGGCCAGAATTCGCTGGCCCTCGGTGGACGCCGTGCCTTTGGATTCCTCGACGATTTCCGATGCGCGTTTTTCAGCCAGGGCAATTATTTCCGAGGCTTGCGTTTTGGCGTCGCGAATCACCTCGCTCGAACGCTTTTCCGCCAACTCAAGATCATGCTTGCCGCGTTCCGCGGCTTGCAAACCGTCGGAGATTTTTTTTGCACGCTCGTCCAAAGCCTTTATCAGCGGCGGCCACACGAATTTCATCGTGAACCATGCCAGGATAAAAAACACGAAGAACTGGGCAAACAGGGTTGCGTTTAAGTTCATGGGTTACCTTTCGCAAAGTCGCCGGAAAATTTTCCGGCGTCGGTTACGCGGGAATTAGCCGGCAAACGGGTTAGCGAAAGCAAACATCATGGCGATACCGACGCCGATCAGGAAAGCGGCGTCGATCAAACCGGCCAGGAGGAACATTTTGGTCTGCAGCGTGTTCATGAGTTCGGGTTGGCGCGCGGCGGCTTCGATGTATTTGCCGCCCATCAGACCGATACCGATACAGGCACCAATTGCGCCCAAGCCAATAATAAGACCGCAAGCCAAAGCAACCATTGCGACGTTCGTCATGACAACTCCTTTGTTTTAATAAATCCAGGGTTAATAAAAAATCAAAAAATCTTAATGATGTTCGTGCGCCTGCCCGATATACACGAGGGTAAGCATCATGAAAATAAAAGCCTGCAGCACGACAATCAGAATATGGAATATGGCCCAGATGGAGCCGGCAACAACGTGACCGAAAAAGCCGAACACGGTGGCGGTGCCCCCGAGCAGGGCAATGAGCATGAACACCAACTCGCCCGCGTACATGTTGCCGAACAGGCGCATGCCGAGCGAGACTGTCTTTGCAACGTATTCGATTATATTGAGCCCCAGGTTGGCCGGGATGAGCCACCATTTGTCGCCGAACGGCGCGGCGATTAATTCATGCGCGAAACCGCCCAGGCCCTTGATCTTGATACTGTAGTAAATCATCAGGGCGAATACGCCAAGCGCCATGCCTATGGTGCCGTTGAGATCTGCGGTAGGGACGGAGCGGACATACTTGATGCCGAATAATTCGCCGAGGCGCGGCAGGAAATCAACCGGCAAAAAGTCCATCGCATTCATGAAAAACACCCAGACGAAAACCGTCAACGCGAGGGGCGCGATGAATGTGCGGTTGCCGTGGACGATGCTCTTGGATTGTTCTTCGACCATTTCGACGATCATTTCGACAAAAGCCTGCAGGCGGCCCGGCACGCCGGAGGTTGCCCGGCGCGCGGCCATATACATGATGCCGATGCCGATAACGCCCATCAGGACGGAAAAAATGACGGTATCAATGTTGATCACGCTGAAGTCGATAATCGAGGTTTGTTTTTTCGTCGCCAGATTCTGCAGGTGGTGAACGATGTATTCTGAGGAGGTTGGTGCGGAATGTTCGGCGGCCATGATATCGAGGTCTTTTACAAACTAGCTCTTGTTTAAGAAAAGGATAGCTACAAAATAACTTTTAAGTGCCGCGATGAGGCCAAGCAACAGAGCCCACCACACCAGATTGCCGTACAGCTTGACCACCGCCACCAGTAACAACAGCATGGTCGCGACTTTGACAAACTCACCGATGAAGAAAGTAGCTGCCGTTGTCCGATTGCCACGCGCTGTCATCGTCAGGCGCAATGCAAGCAGGGCGTTAGGTACAAAACACACCAGGCCGCCCAATGCCGCCGACACCACTGCATGCTGCCCGCCGAACCAGGCCGCTAACAGCGCGACAAATAGGGTGGCGACAAATTGCAACAAAACGATTCGCAGCATGGTCACACACAAACGCCCGCGGCTGGGTTACATAAATGCTGTGAAATCAGCGAGTTCAAACAGCGAAACTTCGCAAAACTTTACAATTATAGCGGGAGGGAAGGCGCAGCGTCAAACAATTGTTGCAGCGCATTATCGTTTTTGGCCGGTCAGTTTTTCGATAATGCCGTCGAGCTGATCGAGGCTGGAGTATTGGATCATCACGCTGCCCGCCCCGTTTGTCTTTGGCTTCAACACGACGCGCGCGCCGAGGGCGTCGGCAAGCTGTTCTTCCACCTTTAATAAGTCCGCATCAGCGCGCTTGGCCGGCCGCGCGAGCTTGGCCGTGCCCGCCTGTGCAACCCGGCGTTCAATCTCGCGTACAGACCAGCCTTTGGCGATGGCCTCATTTGCCATGGCAACCTGGCTGGCACCCGATAGGGCAAGCAGTGCGCGGGCATGGCCCATGTCGAGCTTCCCCTGCATGAGCAGCTCCTGCACTTGCTTTACCAGCTGCGTGAGGCGCAACAAATTGCTCACGGCGCTGCGCGAGCGCCCGACGGCTTTTGCGGCGGCGTCGTGGGCCATATGAAATTCATCAATCAGGCGCTGGATGCCGAAGGCTTCTTCCAACGGGTTGAGATCCTCGCGCTGAATGTTTTCGATCAGCGCCATCGCCAGCGAGGCGTCATTGGCGACGATCCGGCTGATAACCTGAACCTCGGTCAGTCCGGCCAGTTTGGCCGCGCGCCATCGCCGTTCGCCGGCGATGATTTCGTATTTGTCGGCGCCCAACGAACGCACCAGGATCGGCTGCATGACGCCGTGTTGCTTGATCGATTCAGCCAACTCGGCGAGCGATGCCTGGTCCATTTGCGTTCGCGGCTGATATTTCCCGGGCTGGAGCTGATGCACCTTAACCGTAAGTAGGCGCTCACCGCTTTCAATCACTGGCGCCGCTGCCAGCGCTTTGTTGCCCCCTAGCAGCGCATCAAGGCCTCTGCCTAATCCTTTGTTTTTATTCAAGTTATTTTCTCCGCATGGCGCTTTTCGTTATTTCCGATGGCGACCCCTTCGCGCTCTAACAATTCACGCGCGAATGCTAAGTGAGCAATCGCTCCTTTGGACTGCATATCGTGTTGCAGAACCGATTTGCCAAAACTTGGCGCCTCTGCGACACGGATGTTGCGCGGAATCACGGTATCAAAAACCTTGTTGCCGAAGTGCTGCTTTATCTGCTCGGACACCTGCACAGTCAGGGCGCTGCGCGGGTCGTACATGGTGCGCACTAATGCTTCGATTTCGATGTTCGGGTTCAGATTTTCTTTCACTTTTCGCAATGTGCCGACCAGGTCGCTTAACCCCTCCAGCGCGTAATATTCGCATTGCATCGGAATGATGACAGCATCCGCCGCCGTCAGCGCATTGACGGTGAGCAGATTCAGCGCCGGCGGACAGTCGATCAGGACAAAGTCGTATTCGCTCGCGATGCCCTCGAACGCGTCTTTCAGGCGAAACTCGCGCCGCTCAAGATTGACCATTTCGATTTCGGCGCCGGCCAATTCACGGTTGGCGGGTAATACGTCAAAGCCCGCATCAGAACACACCCGCGCGGCGGCGAGCGATGCATCGCCGAGCAACAGGTCATAAATATTTTTGTCGGAAGCCGCTTTGTCGATGCCGCTGCCCGTGGTGGCGTTGCCTTGCGGGTCGAGATCGACCAACAGCACGCGCTGCTTATAGTGCGCCAGACTGGCGGCAAGATTGACCGCAACGCTGGTTTTTCCTACGCCGCCTTTTTGGTTTGCGATGGCGAAAATTTTCATTTTTTTATTATCGTCTCTTCATTGAAGCCGAGTGCCTGCATATCTGCGGCGCGAACCGGGGCATCCCCATCGAGAAAAAAATCATCCAGTTGCGGCGGCTTGATTGCCGTGCCGGCGAGCATCGCGTGAATTTGTCCGCGATGATGAATCTGGTGCACGAACAAATGCATAAGCGTTTTGCCTGTCAGCTCGCGCTGTATGCCGTTCGATCCGCGATCAAGGTTGATGGATTTTGATATTCCGGCTTCGTCAAGACGCTCGCAAAAGGCTATCAGTTTTCCATCGCTGGCTTCCTGCGCGAGCGTGAGTTCGGCTACGCCTTTGCAAGGCATTAAATCCGCAAACGTTTTTCTACCCTGCGTGCCGCCGTACAGAGCATCGATGTAATACCAATCGACAATTAGCAGGTGATTGAAGGTTTGGCTGATGGATGGAAAAAAACTGGTGCGACTCGCGTCGAATTCCGCCTGCGAAAGCTGGGCGCAGGCCTTGAGCAGGCGGTAATTGGACCAACGGTTATTACGTGCCATGCCTTGGAAAAACTGCGGTTGTGCGCGCTCGCCCATAAGCTGTCAGGCAGCCTTCAACACGACAAGGTGTCGTTTCGCGTCGAGCTCGGGCACGTGCAATTCGGCGACTTTTTCTACCTTAAATGCCGCGGGCAACTTGATGATCTCCTCATGCGGAAACACGCCCTTCATCGCGAGCATTTCGCCATCGCGCGCGAGCAGATGCCCGGCTTGTTCGACGAATTCGCCCAGGTCGGAATAGGCGCGTGAAATCACCGCTCCAAATTTTTTTGTCGTTTGCCACAGCTCGACGCGTTCGTTGATCACTTCGCAATTGGTCAATCCGAGTTCAGTTTTCGCCTGGGTGAGAAATGCGGTCTTTTTATGATTGCTGTCGAGCAAGGTCACATGTAAATCCGGACACGCAAGGGCGAGAGGAATGCCGGGTAAGCCCGCGCCGCTGCCGACATCGAGCAAGCTGTTTTTCGCCTTAACAAAAGGCACGATGGTCAGGCTGTCGAGCACATGCAGTGTGATCATTTTGTCCGGCTCACGCACCGCAGTAAGGTTATGCACCTTGTTCCATTTCTCGATCAGCTTCACGTACGCGATAAGTTTTTGTTGCGCACTTGCGGGCAACACGATGTTCAGTGCGGCGAGTCCGCCAGTCAACTTTTGTTCCAGCGATGATGTTTCAAGCGCGACCGCCATGTTGGAGCCTTACTAAAATCGTATATTAAACAATGAATTACGCCGTCTGCTGCTGGTCGTTTCGCTTCAGGCTGCTTTTTTTCAGGTGCACCAGCAGCAGCGAAATGGCGGCAGGGGTGACGCCGGATATTCGCGCCGCCTGACCGAGATTTTCCGGCTGATGTTGATTGAGTTTTTGCTGCACTTCTTTCGACAAACCGCGCACTTTCGTATAGTCCATGTTGGCGGGCAGCGCCAGATTTTCCTGGCTGATGGAACGCGCCACCTCGTCCTGCTGGCGCGCAATATAGCCGTGATATTTCACCGCGATTTCCACTTGCTCCGATACTGCGGGATCGGCAGTCGCTTCGCCTGCGCCTGGCAATGTCATTAGCGAAGCGTAAGTCACGTCGGGGCGGCGCAATAGATCCAGCAGGGAATATTCGCGCTCAATGGCTTGGCCAAGCACGCGCTGCGCGTCGGCGTCGGGTAAGTTTTTCGGATTCACCCAGGTCGATTTCAGGCGCTCGGTTTCGCGCGCGACCGCTTCACGTTTTTGCTCGAACGCAACCCAGCGAGCGTTATCGACCAAACCAAGCTTGCGGCCGATTTCGGTCAGGCGCGCATCGGCGTTGTCTTCGCGTAACTGCAAACGATATTCGGCGCGGCTGGTGAACATCCGGTACGGCTCGTTGACGCCGCGCGTGACCAGATCGTCGACCAGCACGCCGATATACGCTTCATCGCGGCGCGGGCACCAGGCGATCTTGCCTTGAGTTTGCAAACCGGCGTTAACGCCTGCCAGCAAGCCTTGCGCGGCGGCTTCTTCGTAACCCGTGGTGCCGTTGATCTGTCCGGCAAAAAACAATCCGGCGATGGCTTTGGTTTCCAGCGACGACTTCAAGCCGCGCGGATCGTAGTAGTCGTATTCAATCGCGTAGCCGGGGCGCAGAATATGCGCTTTTTCTAACCCTTTGATTGAATTGACTAATTTCAGCTGTATGTCAAACGGCAAGCTCGTCGAGATGCCGTTGGGGTAAATTTCGTGGGTCGCCAGCCCTTCCGGTTCAAGAAAAATCTGGTGCGATGATTTGCTCGCAAATCGATGGATTTTGTCTTCAATCGACGGACAATACCGCGGGCCGACGCCTTCGATCACACCGGTAAACATAGGGGATCGGTCGAGGCCGCTGCGGATGATATCGGCGGTGCGTTCGTTAGTATGAGTAATCCAGCATGGCACCTGACGCGGATGCTGGCTTGCGCGACCCATGAACGAGAATACCGGCGGCGGATCGTCGCCCGGCTGCTCGGTCATCACGGAATAATCGATGGTCCGCCCATCCAGGCGCGGCGGCGTGCCGGTTTTTAGGCGGCCTTGCGGTAGATTCAATTCTTTTAGGCGCGCGGCCAAACTCACCGACGGCGGATCGCCCGCCCGCCCGGCCTGGTAATTGGACAAGCCGACGTGGATCAAGCCGGATAGAAAAGTGCCCGCGGTCAAGACGACAGTTTTGCCGCTAAAGCGAATCCCGAGCTGGGTGACCACGCCTGTAACGCGATCGCCTTCCAGGGTCAAATCGTCCACCGCCTGTTGAAATAGAGTTAAATTTGCTTGATTTTCAAGGCGATGGCGAATCGCCGCTTTATACAAAATGCGGTCGGCCTGTGCGCGCGTGGCGCGAACTGCTGGGCCTTTGCTGCTATTTAAAATGCGGAATTGGATGCCTGCTTCGTCCGTCGCCGCCGCCATCGCGCCGCCCAAAGCATCGACTTCTTTGACCAAATGGCCTTTGCCGATGCCGCCGATAGATGGATTGCACGACATCTGCCCAAGCGTTTCGATATTGTGCGTCAGCAGCAAAGTCTGGCAACCCATGCGCGCAGCGGCCAGCGCCGCCTCGGTGCCGGCATGGCCGCCGCCAACTACGATCACATCAAAAATCTGGGAAAATTGCATGGGGTCGTGAATCTTCTAAGGATGCGAATGATACGCCAATTCTATTAAAGGATGAAGGCAGGTGAATAAAGAACGAAGCGGAAAAGCTAAGTTTCACGTGAAACGTTTTTTGAATTTCATGAAAATCCCGGATCCGCTGTTTCACGTGAAACATTCGTCCAAATGATTTTTTATCTTTCGGTTTTCATCATTTACCGGTTAAACCCACTCTGCTTCGTCGCCATTGGGGTAGTTAACCGCCCGCTTGGCGCGCGGTATGTCGGCTAGGAATCACTATGCTAATACAAGGAGCGCTGCTCGTTTTGTGTACGTCGGCCTTGTTTGGCTGCGTCGTTTATCCGGCCCATTTGCGCATCACCCCTCGCCCCCTGCGGCTGGACGTGGTCGTGCCGGTGTCTCCTGGCGGCGGTTATTACAATGACGGTAATTACAATGGCGGCTATTACAATGGGGAATACAATAACGGCGGCGCTTATCACCGCGATCATAACGGACGTTAAATAATTGTTTTTATTAGCGAAATTACTATTTCCCGATACAGAAGCGGGAAAAGATTTCGCCAAGTAAATCATCGGCAGTGAATTCGCCAGTGATTTCGCTCAGACGCGTCTGGGCCAGCCGCAACTCTTCCGCAAACAATTCGGGCGTGCTGATTTTTGCCGCCGCATTGTTCAGGTGGGCAGCAGCCTGCGTCAGCGCCGTCACATGGCGCGCTCGGGCAAGATAAATTCCCTCACCGGTATTTTGCCAACCTGCCTGGCGCAATAACTCTTCCCGCAGCAATTCCAACCCGGCGCCGGTTTTTGCGGATAGAAATATATGCGCCCCTTCGCTGCGAAGTTCCAGGTGCGGCGACATTCGCGCCAGATCGATTTTGTTGTGTACCCGTATCACAGGCAAGCCGGAAGGCAGGCGCGACAATATCGCGATATCGGCAGCATGGTTCGGCTGTGCCGCGTCGCCGATCAGCAGGGCAACACCGGCTTTTTCGATGGCGGCCAGCGTACGCTCAATACCGATTTTTTCAACCATATCCTGGCTGTCGCGCAGCCCGGCGGTGTCGATCAGATGTATCGCTAACCCTTTGATTGATATAATATTTTTTATGGTATCGCGGGTTGTGCCGGCTACCGGCGTAACGATTGCGACGTCTTCGCCGGACAGCTTGTTCAACAGGCTTGATTTCCCTACATTGGGCTGACCAATCAATACCACCTGCAGACCTTCGCGTAATACCCGGCCTTGATTAGCGTTAGCCAGCAAAGCGGCGAGCTGGGCCTGCAGCCCGCCCAAACGATTATTCGCGTCGGTGATTTCGATAAAGTCGATTTCCTCTTCCGGAAAATCGAGCGTCGCCTCGACCAGCGTGCGCAGATGAATCAGCCTGCTCACCAGCATGTTTATTTGTTGCGAGAATTCGCCGGACAAGGAGCGCATCGCGGACTTCGCTGCTTCCGCCGTTGCCGCATCGATCAAATCGGCGACGCTCTCAGCCTGCAGCAGGTCCAGCTTGTCGTTTAAAAAGGCGCGGCGGGTAAATTCGCCCGGTTGCGCAATGCGCGCACCGAGCTGCAGGCATCGCTGCAGAATGAGTTGCAATACGGCGATGCCGCCGTGGCCCTGCAGTTCCAACACATCTTCGCCGGTGAAGGAATGAGGCGCAGAAAAAAATATTGCGATGCCCTGATCAATGACTTCCTGGTCGGCGGAAAGGAAGGAGGAAAATGTCGCGCGCCGGGACGAGAGATTCTTCCCCGTCAGAGCATGTGCCATCGGCGCAAGGTTTTTTCCAGACACCCGCACCACGCCGATACCGCCGCGTCCCGGCGCAGTCGCGATGGCGGCGATGATATCGGCGGAATTGACGTCAGCGTTTGGCATTCCCCGTGGCGGCGGCGTCAGCGGCATGCGTGCGTGTAATCATCCATTGCTGCGCAATGGAAAGAATATTGTTCACGGTGTAATACAGCACCAGGCCGGCAGGGAAAAAGAAAAAGAACACGCTGAACATAAGTGGCATGATGGTCATCATTTTCGCCTGGATCGGGTCCGGCGGCGGCGGATTCAGCTTGGTGGTGATGAACATGGTGATGCCGTAGAGCACCGGCAACACGTAATAAGGATCGGCTGCGGAAAGGTCTTTAATCCACAACGCGAACGGCGCGTGGCGCAATTCCACCGCGCCGAGCAACACCCAATACAAGGCAAGAAAAATCGGCATTTGCAAAAAGATCGGCAAGCAGCCGCTGAGCGGATTTATTTTTTCCTTTTTGTACAGCTCCATCATCGCCTGATTCATTTTCACGCGGTCATCGCCGTATTGCTGCTTGAGCTTTTCCACCTTCGGCCCCAGCACCTTCATTTGCGCCATGGATTTATACTGTTTGGCCGACAGGTGGTAAAACGCCGCCTTGATGATGACCGTCAGCACGATAATCGCGACACCCCAGTTACCGACATAATCATGAATTTTCGACAGCAGCCAGAATAGCGGCGTCGCGACAATGGTGAGCCAGCTGTAATCGATGGTGAGATCGAGTCCCGGCGCGATGGCGCGCATTTTTTCCACTTCTTCCGGGCCGGCGTACAAGGGCACGGTAACCGATGCCGTTGCACCCGCTGGCACCGCTGCTACTGGCACGACAACGCCGGCGGAATAATATTTATCGCCGACTTTGCGTGTGTAGAACTCCAGTTCGGATCCTGCCTTGGGTATCCACGCAGCGACAAAGTAATGTTGCAGCATTGCGACCCAGCCTTCGCGGCTTTTGCGCACCTTATTTTCCTTGCCCTTGTCGATATTGGAAAAATCAATCTTCTGGAATTTTTCTGTCTCGTTATAGAAAGCCGGGCCGGTGAAAGTGCTGACAAAGCGCTGGTCGCCCGGCGGCGGAGTGCTGTCGCGAAGGAGTTCGAAATAAGCGCTGGGTTGCAATGCCGCGCTGCCGTTATTGGTGATATCGAACGATTCATCGATGACATAACTGTCGCGATGAAATACAAACCGCTTGGCGATCTTTACGCCATTGGCATCAGGCGCGTCGAGCCTGACCTCGAGTGTCGACTTTCCCGCTTCGAGCGTGTATTCCTTTGCCTGCGCGGCAAACACGCTGTTGTGATTGGGCAGCCCGTCCCCCAGCAATCCAGATCGCGTGATATAAAACGGCGCGGCATTGTCCTGCATCAGGGTAAACGGTTTGCTCGTGTCTTCCGCGGCGTAATGCTGCAACAGGGTGAGCTTGCGAATTCCGCCGCCGATGGTGTCTATTTCCGCGAGAAATTTATCGGTGCGAACCGTAACCCTTTCACCGCGGGCGAACGTGTCTCCCGCCAGGGCGGGCGCAGCAGCGGGCAAAACAGACGCGCTGGTTGCCGAATTTCCACTGCTGGCTTGCGGCACTGCGGCGGTACTGGTCGCGCCAACCGGCGCCTTCGGTGGCGCGATGCGCGCCTGCCAGCCCTCCCAGAGGGTAAACCCCGCGAACAGAAAAATCATTAATGTAATCAGTCGCTTATCTATCATGTCGTTCTTTTGGTTGGATTTAATGGAGCGGCGGCACTGGATCATACCCGCCAGGATGGCCGGGGCGGCAACGGCTTAGGCGCCGCAGCGCCAATCCCGTACCTTTTAATGCGCCATGCGTATTCACCGCGTCGCGCGCGTATTCCGAGCATGTCGGCGTAAAGCGGCACGATGGGCCCAGTACCGGGCTGATGGTCAGCTGGTATATACGGATCAAGCCATCAATCAATCGAACCAGCATGTTGTTCCTTATTCGCCGATCTGCCGCCGCCGCGCCCGCCACGCGCCACTTTTTCACGTAGCGCCGCTACCTGGCCCAGCAGTTCGCTTTCAATCAATGCAAGGGCTTTCGCGGGAAACGGCTTTTGCACGCGCACGACCAAATCGAGGCCTGCAAACGCGTCAGCATGACGGCGAAACGCTTCGCGCACAATACGCCGCGCATAATTTCGCGTGACGGACGAAGGTGCTGTTTTTTTGCTCACGGTAATCCCGATTCGCGCTTGTTCTGATGCGGCGGGTTTAGCATAAACGCTCAGATGATTTGAACTTGTCTTGCAGCCAAAGTAAAAAACGGATGAAAAGTCATCCGTTTTAACCAGCCGGCTGGTCCGGCGAAACCTTGCTTGGCCCTTTGCGCTAGTCGCGTTGATGGCGTTTTATTTAGACGCTCAACTTGGCGCGGCCGACCGCGCGACGGCCGCGAATAACGGCACGACCGCCCCGGGTTTTCATGCGCACCAGAAAACCGTGGGTCCGTTTGCGGCGAACAACGGAAGGTTGGTAAGTTCTTTTCATGGGAAATTGCCTCAGTAAACCGGAACGGGTTCTGCTTCTGTGCAGCCTGTGTTTCGGCAGGTTAAATCGTTAAAGTTAACTTGCTATTACACTTCACCCGCCTGTTTGTGTCAATAGCGTGCCCCCGGATGAGCTTGCCGACTGTCGCTTCCCGTTGGTTTTATTGCGCTTTATTTTTATGCGATTAATCTTGTCCGGCCTGTGGATAAGTGCCGTCAAAGCGTCTAAAATACGCCCTAGGCCTGAATGCCACAGCCTTGGCCGCCAATCAAAATATTTAATTTAATCATATAGTTATAATTATGGAAGGTTTCTGGCAACTTTGCCTCGGCCGTTTCCAGCAAGAATTGCCGCATCAGCAATTCAATACCTGGATCAAGCCTTTGCGCGTGGAAAACGACGGCGACGCGTTTCGCATTATTGCGCCTAATCGTTTTGTCATGCAGTGGATTAAGGACCGATTTCTCGGTCGCATCGAAGTTATGGGCGAGGAATATTTCTCGCGCCCGGTCAGCTTGGTGTTATCCATGGACGCGACGACCAAAGGGTCGCCACTGCCTGCTACGCAGGCGCTTTCGCCCGCTGCTCCATCAGGTCAAAAAAGCCCTGGGACGCTACCCAGCCCGCTGGCCACCAGCGCGCCGATTAGCCCGACCAGCATTCGCCCGGCCACGCTCGAGGCGCATCGGCTTAATCCGAATTTCACGTTTGCCAATTTTGTAAACGGCAAAGCCAACCAGCTGGCGCGTGCCGCTGCGCTGCAGGTGTCGGAGCGGCCGGGCTCGGGTTACAACCCCTTGTTCGTCTACGGCGGCGTGGGTCTCGGCAAGACCCATCTGGTGCAGGCAATCGGCAATCAGGTGCTGGAACACAACCCGCAGGCGAAGATCCGCTACATCCACGCCGAACAATACGTCTCCGACGTGGTGCGCGCCTATCAACACAAGTCCTTCGATACCTTCAAGCGTTATTACCACTCGCTCGACTTGCTGATCATTGACGATATCCAGTTTTTCGGCGGTAAGACGCGCACCCAGGAAGAGTTTTTTTACGCGTTCAACGCGCTGGTTGATGCGCACAAACAAGTGATCATTACCTGCGACAGTTATCCAAAAGAAATTGCCGACATGGACGAGCGGCTGATTTCGCGTTTCGGCTGGGGGCTGACGGTTGCCGTCGAGCCGCCCGAGCTGGAAATGCGCGTCGCTATTCTGCTTAAAAAAGCCGCAGCGGACAATATTGTGCTTGATGACCAGGTGGCGTTTTTTATCGCCAAGCACATCCGCTCGAATGTGCGCGAACTCGAAGGCGCGCTGAAACGCGTGCTGGCGTATTCTCGCTTCACTGGCGAAACGGTGACCGTCATCCTGGCCAAGGAGGCGCTACGCGATTTGCTGGCAGTGCAAAACCGCCAGGTATCCGTCGATAATATCCAGAAAACTGTCGCCGATTATTTCAAAATCAAAGTGTCTGACATGTTCTCTAAAAAACGCGTTCGCTCAATCGCCCGACCGCGTCAGGTTGCCATGGCGTTGGCGAAGGAACTGACCCATCTGAGCCTGCCCGATATCGGCGAAGCATTCGGTAATCGCGACCACACGACAGTCTTGCACGCATGCCGTAAAATACAGGAATTACGCGCCTCCGATCCTGATATGAATCGGGACGTGACCACCCTGTTACAAACTCTGAAAGGTTGAATAACCCCCTGAATAAGCATGGTATGACCTGTTGGTTTTTTGTGGACAAGTAGTGTTTCCGCCGAACTTCGTTATTTCATTCACACCCATGCACAATTCGCGGAAGCACCCATACAGCGCCCTTATTTTAGCTAACTAATTGATTATATTAAATATTTCTTACTTATACATAAAACGACGTTTCTCCTATTACCTATTACTAAGGTTAAATTAAAATGCCTTTAATAAAAGCAAACCGCGATCAAATACTTAAACCTCTCCAGTCCGTGACCGGAATCGTCGAGCGTCGGCATACCCTGCCGATACTTTCCAATGTGTTGCTGGAAACGAAAGACGGCGATATTTCCTTCGTCGCAACGGATCTGGAAATCCAGATCAGCGCACAGCAAAAAGTCGAGGGTAAAACGGAGAACGGATCCGTCACGCTGTCAGCAAAAAAACTGCAGGATATTTTGCGCGCGTTGCCGGAAGATGCGGAAATAACGCTCGAGCATAAAGAGCCGCGTCTCACCGTGCGTGCCGGCAAAAGCCGTTTTAACCTGCAAACCCTGCCGGCGAAAGATTTTCCCCGCCTCGCCGCTGCCGCGGGCACCAGCAACGATGTTCAATTGCCGCAAAAGGCATTGCGCCATTTGCTTGCGCAGGTGCAGTTCGCGATGGCGGTTCAGGATATTCGCTATTACCTGAATGGCCTGCTGTTTTCCATCGATGGCGAGAATTTACGCGCGGTGGCAACCGACGGCCATCGGCTTGCATACGCCGCCACCGAATTGAAAACTGGGCTGAAACACGACGTGATCCTGCCGCGCAAAAGCGTTTCCGAGTTGATTAAGCTGCTTTCCGAAAGCGATGAACCGGCAACGATTTCCATCCAGACCGACAAGGACAATAAGCCAAGCCAGGTGCGTTTCAGTTTTTCCGGTATCGAACTGATCAGCAAAATAGTCGATGGCAAATTTCCCGATTACACCAAAGTGATTCCGACCAATTACAGCAAGCACCTCGGGCTGAATCGCATCACGCTGCAGCAGGCATTGCAGCGTGCAGCGATCTTATCCAACGAAAAAATCCGCGGCGTGCGTCTGGTGTTGAGCAAAGATAATCTCGCCATTATTTGCGCCAATAACGAGCAGGAAGAGGCGCAGGAAGAGCTGACGGTCAGCTACGAGGGCGAACCACTCGACATCGGTTTTAACATCGCCTACCTGCAGGACGTTCTCGCCAACGCCAGCAGCGAGGCGGTACAGTTGTCGCTCGGCGACGCCAACAGCAGTGCGTTAATCACGCTGCCGGACGATAAACAATTCAAATACGTGGTCATGCCGATGCGCATTTAGTGTGGTAAAATACTAAATTAATCATATAGTTATATCAGGATTCTCATGACCCAAGCAAGCCGCAAAGCCGCAGCAGACGCCGCAGAAGATTACAACTCGGATAGCATCAAAATTCTTAAAGGTCTTGAGGCCGTACGCAAACGCCCGGGCATGTATATCGGCGACACCAGTGACGGTAGCGGTTTGCATCACATGGTGTTCGAAGTGGTCGACAACGCCATTGACGAATCCCTTGCCGGACATTGCGACGACATCAAGGTGGTGATTCATACCGACAACTCGATTTCCGTCGTCGATAACGGGCGCGGCATTCCCACCGGCATCAAAGACGACGACGATGTGGTGCCGAAGCGCTCGGCCGCAGAAATTGTCATGACCGAGCTGCACGCGGGCGGCAAGTTCGACCAGAACTCGTACAAAGTCTCGGGCGGGTTGCACGGCGTTGGCGTGTCGTGCGTGAACGCGCTGTCGAGGTTGTTGAAACTGACGATCCACCGCGACGGCAAAACGCATTACATGGAATTCAAGCGGGGCGCGCCGATTTCCCCGCTGAAAGTCATCGGTGAAACCACCAAGCGCGGCACTGAAGTACATTTCCACCCCGACGAAGAAATTTTCGGCCAAGTGATGGAGTTTCATTACGAAATTCTTTCCAAACGCCTGCGCGAATTATCGTTTTTGAATAACGGTGTCAAAATCGAATTGGTCGATCAACGCACCGGCAAAACGGAAAACTTCGCTTTCAGCGGCGGCGTCAAAGGTTTTGTTGAATACATCAATCGCAGCAAATCGGTTTTGCATCCCAACGTATTTTACGCCAAGGGCGAAAAAGATGGCATCACGGTTGAGGTGTCGATGCAGTGGAACGATTCGTATAGCGAAACCGTGCAGTGTTTCACCAACAATATTCCGCAACGCGATGGTGGCACCCACCTTACCGGCCTGCGCACCGCGATGACGCGCACGCTGAATAACTACATCGAAAAAGAAGAAATTTCCAAAAAAGCCAAGGTCGAAACCACCGGCGACGACATGCGCGAAGGATTGACCTGTGTGTTGTCGGTGAAAGTCCCAGAGCCGAAATTCTCATCGCAAACCAAAGACAAGCTGGTGTCGTCCGAGGTCAGCCCCGTGGTACAGGAAGTGGTTGGCGCCAAACTGGCGGAATTCCTGCTGGAAAAACCGCTCGACGCCAAAACCATTTGCGGCAAAATCGTCGACGCCGCGCGCGCGCGCGAGGCCGCGCGCAAAGCGCGTGAACTCACTCGACGCAAAGGAGTGCTCGACGGGATGAATCTGCCGGGAAAATTGGCCGACTGCCAGGAGAAAGATCCGGCGATGTGCGAAATTTACTTGGTCGAGGGCGACTCCGCCGGCGGCTCAGCCAAGCAGGGCCGCGACAGAAAGTTCCAGGCCATCCTGCCGCTAAAAGGGAAAATTCTCAACGTCGAGCGCGCGCGCTTCGACAAGCTGATCGGCTCGCAGGAAATCGCTACGCTGATTACCGCGCTCGGCACCGGCATCGGCAAGGACGAGTATAACGCCGACAAATTGCGCTATCACCGAATTATCATCATGACCGACGCGGACGTCGACGGCTCACACATTCGCACCTTGCTGCTGACTTTTTTCTACCGCCAGATGCCCGAGCTGGTCGAGCGCGGCCATATTTATATTGCCCAGCCGCCGCTTTACAAAATCAAACACGGCAAGGATGAGCGATATCTGAAAGACGATTTCGAGCTCAAGCAATATCTGCTCAAGCAGGCATTGAACCAATCGGAAATCATTCCGTCCGAGAGTGCGCCGCCTTTGGCCGGCGCGCCGCTGGAAAAGATCGCGCGCGAATATCTGTTGTCCGAAGCGGTGATTGAACGGCTCGATCGCGTCATCAATCCGCAGGTAATGCATGTGCTGCTCGACCTGCCAGCGCTGTCGTTGGCGGATGAAAAATCGGCCAGGCAAAGTGCCGCGATGCTAACCAAGGCAGTGGGCGATGAGGCGCTGACGATTGAAGCCGCGGCCGTAGAAGGCGAAGAAGAATGGCAGCTCGTGATCAGGAAGAATTTGCATGGCAACAATTACACCACACGCATCGACAAGGATTTTCTCGAAAGCGGCGATTACCAGCAACTGGTGCAAACCGGCGAGGTGTTGCAAGGCTTGATCCGCGAAGGCGCCATCGCCAAACGCGGCGAAAAAACCCAATCCATCACGACGTTCAAAGACGGCCTCGACTGGTTGATCGAAGAAGTGAAACGAAATGTGGCCATTCAGCGTTATAAGGGCCTGGGCGAAATGAATCCGGAACAATTATGGGAAACCACCATGGACCCAAAGGTGCGAATTTTGCTGAAAGTGCAAATTGACGACGCAATCACCTCCGACGAGGTATTTTCCACCCTGATGGGCGATGACGTCGAGCCGCGTCGCGCGTTTATCGAAACCAATGCTGCATTGGGTGTGCGCAATTTGGATGTATAAAATTCAATATAAACAAATACTTATCGATGGTGACTTACTGGCGGTCTGAGTACGGGTTGCCACTACCACGCAAATATTCTAAGGATTAACTGTGACGCCATTACCGCAAACTTTGACCTTCGGCCCGGCCAAAAATGGCGGCCGCAGCACGCTGAAAACCTTAAGCGCGGCAACACTGTTGACTGTAGTGCTGGCCGCGTGTGGTGGTAGCGGCGGCGGCGTGACTGCGCCCTCGCCTACTCCGCCGCCGCCCTCTTCCGCATTTCCGCCTTCGCAACAATTTGAGCAGCAATGCGCCGCCAATACGGGAACGCTGCAATTCGAGCGCCAGTGGGTGCGCTCATATGTCGATGAGGCCTACCTCTGGTATAGCGAAGTACCCAATCTCAATCCGGTGACCTCGACCGAAATGCCGCAGACCTTTTTGCTTTCCCTCACCCGAAACGGCTTGCCGGCGAACAAAGATCGGTTTACCTTCAGCTACGGTACCGCGGCCTGGAACGACCTGATCAATTCCGGCGTTTCCGCCGGCTACGGGACTGAATGGGCGCTGTTGAGCAGGACGCCGCCGCGCCAATTGCGGGTCGCTTACACCAACCCCAATACGCCAGCCGCAACCGCCGGTCTGGCGCGTGGAGCCACGGTGCTGAAGGTTAACGGCGTCGATATCAATGACAACACGACGACCGGGATAAACACGCTGAATGCCGGTCTGTTCCCGTCAGCCCTAGGCGTTACCTCGACTTTTGAGGTGATGGATTTAGGGGCGACCGTCGCCAGAACAGTTTCAATGACGTCCGCCAGCGTTACCAGCCGACCGGTGTTGGATGTGCGCTGGGGAAATATCGGTGGCGTGATTTTTGGCTATATCCTGTTTAACGACCATCTGGCCTCAGCCGAAACCCAATTGATCGATGCGGTAAACCAATTAAAAGCCGCTGGCGCACAGGAGGTCATACTTGATTTACGTTACAACGGCGGCGGCTACTTATATATCGCCAGCCAGCTTGGGTACATGCTCTCAACGCAGGCCCTTGCCGGACGGGTATTTGAAAAACTTCAGTACAACAATAAAAGAACTGCCGACAATAACAAAACACCGGAGCTGTTCCTGAACCGGTCGACGACCGGCGCAGCATTACCGCAATTGGGGTTGGGCCGGGTGTACGTTCTGACCACCGGCAGCACCTGTTCCGCGAGCGAAAGTATCATGAACGGGCTGCGCCCTTTTGTGAGTATTATCCAGATCGGCAGCACGACTTGCGGCAAACCTTACGGTTTTACCGCGAAGGAAAATTGCGGCACGTCTTACTTCCCGATCGAGTTCGAGGGCGTCAATTCTGCCGGCCAAGGCGGTTACTCCAACGGCTTTACTCCGGGCGGCACATTTCAGGGGTGTAGTAGCAGCGATGATTTCGATCATGCGCTAGGCGATAGCGCAGAAAAAATGCTCGGTACGGCGATCAGCCATCGTTTGACCGGAGCCTGCCCAACCGTTGCCATTGGCAAGGAAAGTGTTTCGCCGTCCGGTGCCGTGCTATTGCGCCATCCGGCGCGCGAAGGAAAATATCTTAAATAGCGGAATAAGGACAGAAATGAGATTTAATGGAAAATATTTTGCTGTCGTGCTTATGCTGATCGCTTTGGCCGGCTGCGAAGTGCGCGTGGCGGACCCCAGCAAATTGAAGGTCGGGCAATCCACCGGCTTCGATGTGCGCGATGTATATGGCAAGCCGACGAATGAATGGAAGGAGCCCGATGGCAGCACGGTGTGGATGTTCGTCAAAGGGCCGATGGGATATCAGACGTTCAAGGCCACCATCAGCCCTAATAATATTCTGCAATCAATCGATCAGGTGTTGAGCGACCCGTATTTTGCCAAGGTGCAAAAAGGCATGTCGATGGCGGATGTTGAACGCATCCTCGGCAAACCGGCTGAAGATGTCACTTTCCCATTGAAGCAGGAACGCGTATGGACCTGGAAGTACGAAGCCAGCCCGTCGTTGAAACGCATGTTCGATGTGCATTTCGATACGAACGGCCAAGTCGTTGAAACCGCGCGCCGGGATGATCCGGCAACCGGCTGAAGACCCGAGTTATTTCTTTAACTATTTGATTTTAATCAAAAAAACCGCCATCGGAAATTGGCGGTTTTTTGTTAGTGAAACGGAAATGCAAATTGCTTCCAACTATTTCTTTTTACTTTTAGCACCTGGCTTTTTAGCTGCCGTTTTCTTTGCAACTTTTTTCGCAGCAGGTTTTTTCCTGGTAACCGGTTTGACTTCTTCCGCTACCTGAGCTTTCTTACCCACCGGTTTTTTAGCCGCGACCTTCTTTGTCGCTTTTTTAGCTGTGGCCTTTTTGGTTACAGGCTTTTCTTCCACCGCAACGTCCACAGCCTTTTTCTTTGCTCCCGTTTTTTTCGCTACGGTCTTCTTGGCAGCCTTTTTCGCGCCGCGCTTTTTGCTGCTCGGGCCTTTCGCTGCACGCGCTGCGATTAATTCGATGGCTTCTTCCAAGGTGACGGAATCTACGCTGGTACCAGCGGGCAGTGTTGCATTTACCGCGCCGTGCTTCACATACATGCCATAGCGGCCGTCGAACACGCCGATAGGCTCGTTGTCATCCGGATGTTTGCCAACCACGCGCAAGGCTTGCGGTGTGCGCGACGCGGATTTAGGTTCAGCGAGTAGAGCGACGGCGCGTTCGAGGTTGATATCGAAAATATTGTCGCTGCGAGGAATCGATTTAAAAGCGCCATCGTGGTTGATATAAGGGCCGAAGCGGCCGATATTCACAATCACTTTTTTGCCAGTATCCGGGTGCGCGCCTAGATCGCGCGGCAACGACAACAGTTGAATCGCAATGTCTACCGTGACATTGTCAGGCGAAATGTTTTTTGGAATAGAAACGCGCTTGGGCTTTTTCTCTTCCCCTTCGACACTTTCCCCGAGCTGAAGGTAGGGGCCGAACGGGCCGTTCAGCAGAAGCATCGACTTCTTGCTTCCCGGAAGTTCGCCGATGATTTTCGGGCCGTCGGCCTGAGATGAGCCATCGAGATTGCGTGTGTAATCGCATTCGGGATAACCGGCGCAGCCGATGAACTTGCCGCGGCGGCCCAGGCGAATCGACAGCTGCTTGCCGCATTTGGGGCAGGCCTCGTCGAGCTTCTCCTGCGTGACGTCTGCGCGCGACACGCCCTCTTTCTCATCGATCTGCTTACTGAAATCCTTCCAGAATTTTTTCAGCACCGGGATCCATTCTTTTTTACCGGTGGAAATAATATCCAGATCGTCTTCCAGATTGGCGGTGAAATCGTAATCGACGTATTTGGTGAAATGTTCGGTGAGGAATTTGTTCACCACCACGCCGACATCGGTCGGCATAAAGCGCTTTTTATCCAGCGTGACGTACTCGCGCGCCTGCAATGTGGAAATAATGCTGGCATACGTGGAAGGGCGGCCAATGCCGTGTTCTTCCAGCGACTTCACCAGGCTGGCTTCAGAGTAGCGCGGCGGCGGCTGGGTAAAATGCTGCTCGCCGTAAAGTTTATTGATAGGTAGCGTTTCACCCGTTTCCAACACTGGCAATTTGCTTTCGCCTTCTTCCTCGGCGTCATCCTGGTCCTCCAGATAGACTGCCATAAAACCGGGGAACACTAAGGTCTGGCCGTTGGCGCGGAACAGATTCTTGTCGCCGCCAACGGACAAATCCGCTGCAACCGTGTCATATTGCGCATTCGTCATTTGCGACGCGAGCGTGCGCTTCCAGATCATGTCGTAAAGGCGAAACAGATCCGAATGCAGATATTTCTCCAGGCTTTGCGGCGTGCGCGCGATGCCGGTTGGGCGTATCGCCTCGTGGGCTTCCTGCGCATTCTTGGACTTATTGGCAAAGGTATTTTCGCCTTTGGGCAAATAATCCTTGCTGAAATTTTTCCCGATATAGCCGCGAATGTCGGAGACTGCCTCTTTCGATAACGTAACCGAGTCGGTACGCATATAGGTAATCAAACCGACCGTACCTTCGCCGATATCGACACCCTCGTACAACTGTTGCGCCACTTTCATCGCCCGGTCGGTCGTGAAGCCTAGTTTGCGCACGGCTTCCTGCTGCAGCGTCGAGGTCGTGAATGGCGCGGCAGGCGAGCGCTGCTTACGCTTTTTCTCCACGTTGACAACAGTGGTTTTGCCTTTGGCGTGCTGTTCGAGAAACTTGACGATCTCTGCCTGCTGTTTTTCGTTGGTGACGCTGAATTGGGTAACCTTTTCGCCCTTGAATTGAATCAGCTTGGCGCCGAACGGCTGTTTTCCTTTGAGCGCTTCCATGTGCAGCGACCAATATTCCTGCGACTTGAATTTTTCTATTTCCTGTTCGCGCTCGACAATCAGTCGCAATGCCGGGCTTTGCACGCGTCCGGCGGAAAGACCGCGGCGGATCTTTTTCCACAATAAGGGCGACAATGTGAAGCCAACCAAATAATCCAGTGCACGTCGCGCCTGTTGCGCGTTAACTAACGGCATTTCAATTTCGCGCGGGTGCGCCACTGCTTCGAGCACTGCGGATTGGGTGATTTCATAAAAAACAACTCGTTTAAGTTCCTTGCCCTTGAGCAGTTTTTTTTCTTTGAGGATTTCAGACAAGTGCCAGGCTATCGCTTCGCCTTCGCGATCCGGGTCAGTGGCGAGTAAAATACGGTCTGCTTTTTTCACCGCGGCGGTAATCGCGTCCACATGGCGCTTGTTACGCTCGATCAATTCGTACTTCATTTCGAAATTGTTTTCCGTGTCCACGGCACCCGATTTTGGTATCAGGTCGCGCACATGGCCATAAGAAGCGAGGATTTCGTAGCCCTTGCCCAAATATTTCTTCAGGGTCTTGGCTTTGGACGGAGATTCGACGATCAGCAGGTTACTGGACATAAAGGTAGTGTATCCGGTTCATGGCGCGTGGCGCCGGAAGGCAGTGATAATAAGAATGTTTCGCGGGCAATGCAAACTTAATTACAGCGCAAAGGAGAAAATAAAAATTAATTTGCAGGCGCATCACGTTGATTTGCCGGTAAATTGCGCCGGAATTGTGCTGCCGGGAGTTTTTGAAAAACTGAACGAAAACCGGCTAACGTTTTTTCAATCGTTGGTAAAGCCCACCGGGCAGACTGCTGATATCGCCCGAGAGTTCCAGCTCGAGCAACGATTGGGAAATTTTTTCTGCGGAAAGCATGGCGCGCGCAGCAAGGACATCGACGGATACCGGGTCGAAGCCCATATGCTGCAGCAACCAAGCGATGGGTCGGGCATCTATCTCTGAAGTTTCGGCACCCGACACAATTCGAGCGGACTCCTGCCAGTTCAATTCTTCTAGAATATCCTGCGCGCTTTCCACCAGCTTCGCGCCTTGCTTGATCAGCGAGTGACAGCCTTTGGAGAAAGGTGAATGAATCGAGCCGGGGATGGCAAATACGTCGCGACCCTGTTCCGCCGCCAGGCGGGCGGTTATCAGCGAGCCGCTCGACAATGCCGCTTCGACTACCAGCACGCCGCGCGACAAGCCGCTGATGATGCGGTTCCGCCGCGGAAAATTGGCGCGGTCCGGCGGCGTCTCCAACGGGAATTCCGATACCAAGGCACCTTGGCGGGCAATCTGATGCGCCAGGGTTCTATTGCGCGCCGGATAAACTGTATCCAGCCCAGTGCCGACTACGGCAATCGTGCTCGCGCGGCCTCGTAAGCCGCCGCGATGCGCCGCCGCGTCGATCCCCAAGGCGAGCCCGCTGATCACGCTGATACCCGCCTGGCTCAGCACTTCGGCAAATGCCTCGGCGTTTTCTTCGCCCTGCGGTGTGGCATTGCGGCTGCCGACTATTGCCAGGCTGGTTACATTAAGTAGTTCGACGCGGCCTTTGACATACAGTATTGGCGGCGCGTCGGGTAAGTCGAGCAGGGATTTAGGATAACTCGAGTCAGCCAGGGTGAGAAAATGGTTCTCCGGTTGGCCCAGCCACTCGCGCGTCTCTTTCAGTGCGTCTAGATCCGGCCCAGCAGCGATGGCACGGGCAACATCACGCCTTACGACGCTGGTAAGTTCGCTGACCGTGTTGGAAAAAATATTTGCCGGCAGCCCGAAAGCCTTGAGTAGCTTGCGTAGCGATTCGTCACCGAGACCGGGAATTGAGGAGAGCGCGACCCACAGCAGCGCATCGTCAGGACTGTCCGCCATGGGCACAACACTCAATAACTATTTGCCGCTGATCGCGCTGTCGCCAACGTGGACCGGGCGCTTACTGTTCAGGATAATGCCGTAGGAAATGCGATTGAATAGCCGGAAAACGAATATTTCGCCGTTCTCCTCGTCCGGCATTTTGATCAACGTGTTTTCCTTACGCAGGCTTTTCACCGTTTCGCCGCCGCGTTGCAGGGTAAGGACGTGGCCGAGTTGCAAGCCGTTGACCGCGCCTTTATTGAGTGACACAACGTAATGCTTGCCCGTTTCCGCCACGCCATTATGCACGTGCATCAGGCGCGCGTTGATGCCATATTCCGGCGAGCGGGGGACGTAAGACGGGAAGGCATTTTCCGTGGCCATGATCAGGTTATCGCCGCGATTGATTTCCTGGGTCGATTTGGTCACTTCCATGGTGCTTACCGCGCCGAATTTTTTCAGCACGGCGTCGCCGAGATAAAACCCTTCATAGCCGAGTAATTCACCAGTGTCCGGATCTCTCAGCGGCGTGCCCTGACGATAAATCTGCCATTTGACCGCTTGGTCGTTATTCAGGTTTTCTACGTATATGATGCTACCCGCGCCGATTATGACGCGGCCGTCTTCGGTACCCAGAATCACTGGCGCGTTTGCGAGCGCGCCCTGTTCAATAATCAACGGGCGGGCAAGAAAGGGCTCGATCGCGCTGGCAGGAATGCTGGGGATTGCACCGGCGCCCAGCCCTTGGCCGCGAATTTGGGGGGAAAGCTTAATCGTCCCGTCACTGCCGGCGCCGACCACTGGTCGACCCAGGGTCAAACGTGGCGTCGGGCCGGAACGATCCAGGTAAACGATATCGCCCGGGTAAATCCAGTGCGGGTCTTTGATCTGGGCCTGGTTCATTTGCCAGATCTCGGGCCAGCGCTGCGGCTTTTTGAGGAATTTGCCGGCAATTCCCCATAGAGTGTCGCCTTTGACGACGGTATATTGATCTGGAGGATTGTCCACCAGCATGTCGTCGGCGCGTACGCCAGGGCTCAAAGAGCAGGCCAGTAAAACCAGAGGTATAATAAAAAAACGAAGAATTTTACGCATTGTTGTTCCAGCCTTTTGCTATTTTGCCGAGGCGACAAGACGAAGCGGGCGAGCGAAAAATACCTTTCCCAGCTTCAAGTAATGCGCTAAATTCTGCCCGTAGTTCATTCAATTAGCAAGCAAAATCAATGGTTAATTTGTGAAATCTGTCACAGCGGACAAGTCACAAAATCAGCGAAAAATCATGGCAATTCTTAAAATTCTGCGTTATCCGGATGAACGGCTGCACACAATCGCCAAGCCCATTGTGGCTGTCGATGCCCGTATTCGCCAGTTAGCAGACGACATGGCGGAAACCATGTACGCTGCACCCGGTGTCGGATTGGCGGCGAGCCAGGTGGACGTTCACGAGCAGCTCATTGTGATTGACACCTCGGACACGCGCGACGAGCTGCTGGTGCTGATCAATCCGGTCATAACCAAGGCAGAAGGCTCCGCTAAACGCGAAGAGGGCTGCCTGTCGGTGCCGGAAATTTTCGACATCGTCGAGCGCGCGGAAAAAATCACCGTAGAAGCATTGGGTCGCGA
>JBAVXA010000288.1:0-2410 GCA_049698095.1 Burkholderiales bacterium | reverse complement strand
TCAACCTGCGCGGCGCTTCGGATATGCGGCTGCGCCAGCAAACTTCGACGGAATTCCAGGCAATTCATGATTTCATCCCCCAACCCATTTCGGGTTTTTCAAATATTTCGCGCATGGCTTTGCGCGCCCGCGTAACGCGCTGCATCGCAGTTGTCTCGCTGATTCCAACCAACTCACCGATCTCGGCACAACTGAATCCGCCCAACACTTGCAGCAGCAACGGCTCGCGATACGGGAGCGGCAACATTCCCAACGCCTCGCGCATTTCGTACGACGCTTCTATTTTCGATTCCACGGCTTGCATCATTTCGTCCAGTTCCTGATCGTCAATCTCCACGCGCTTTTTTTCATACAGCCGCGCATGCTCGTGATGACAGATGGTAAGCAGCCAGCCTTTTGCCGCTTTCTCGTCGCGCACCTGTTCCCAGTTTGCCCAGGCGCGGGCGAACGTTTCCTGTACCAGATCCTCCGCTACACTTTTGTCGCGGCACAGCCAATAGGCGAAACGGTAGATGTCACCGGAATGCGCCTCGACCATGGCTTTAAAGCTTGAATGATTGTTACGAAAGAGCATGGCGATTATGTTTTTTCGATGACTTGTATCGGATAAGACCGGAAACCGGCACCAGAACTGACAACTGCCGGGAGAATATTTAGAGTGAGTTTAACTATTTGATTATATTACATATTTATTGCCAGCTGCGTGCCCGGACGCCAGGCGGAAAACCTTACATGGTAAAAAAATTTCATTTCGGCGAAAGAAAACTCTTGAACTGCGTTTGCCCATCCCCATCTTTTGAGCATGCGGGACAGTTACCGCGTTAACCAGACTAAGGAGATTATCATGGCAAATATTCGACGCATCGATCCGTTCGACGACCGCTTTATGGACTTGTTCCGCCATTTTGTCACCCCGGGCACGACTGCCGGCATGGCCGACACCGCCGCACAGATTAAAATGGATGTCACGGAAAATGAGTCCGCTTATGAAGTGCGGGCAGAAATTCCCGGTGTGAAAAGAGATGAAATCCAGGTGGCCATCGACGGCAATCAGGTTTCGATCACTGCCGAAGTGAAAAATGAAAAAACCGTCAAGGAAGGCGAACGCGTACTTTGCTCCGAACGCTATTTCGGCAAGACCTACCGCAGCTTTACCCTTGCGCAGGATGTCGACGACGCCACCGCGAGCGCGAAATTCAATGACGGCGTGCTGGAACTGACGCTGCCGAAAAAAGCGGCCACGAGAAGCAAGCGCCTGGAAATCCATTAATACCCATCGCGCTTGATGTGAATCAAACGGCCTCCGCGACGGAGGCCGTTTCGCTTGGTGCGGTCTGCGCGGGCGTGTAAAATAGTGGCACTATTCATATGCCCGGACGACCCCATGCCACTATCCCCCGTCAATGCCGAACAAAAAGCCAACACCCTCTCCGAAGCGCTTCCTTATATACGCCGTTATCACGACCGCACGATTGTGGTGAAATACGGCGGCAACGCCATGACCGAGCAAACGCTGAAAGAGGGTTTCGCGCGCGACGTGGTAATGCTGAAGCTGGTCGGCATGAACCCCGTCATCGTGCATGGCGGCGGCCCGCAGATAAATGAACTGCTGAAAAAAGTCGGCAAGAAATCCGAATTTATCCAGGGTATGCGCGTTACCGACGAAGAAACCATGAACATGGTTGAAATGGTATTGGGCGAACTAAACCAGGAAATCGTTTCGCTGATTAACCGCCACGGCGGCAAAGCGGTCGGCCTGACCGGGCAGGACGCGGCCTTTATTCGCGCGAAAAAAATGCTGGTGCAAAGCGAGACCAACAAAGGCGAGATGCTTGATGTCGGTTTTGTCGGCGAAGTCGAAGCGATCGACCCGGAGCTGATCGCCCTGCTCGACACGCGCGACTTCATTCCCGTTATCGCGCCGATCGGCGTTGGTGTCAACGGCGAAGCGTACAACATCAACGCCGATCTGGTTGCCGCCAAGCTGGCGCAAACCTTGAACGCCGAAAAACTCGTGCTCATGACCAACATCTCCGGCTTGCTCGACAAAGGCGGAAAGCTGCTCACCGGCATTACCGCTTCGGAAGTCGACAGGCTGATTGAAGACGGCACTATCTCCGGCGGCATGCTGCCGAAAATTGCCGGCGCGCTGGACGCGGTCAAGAACGGCGTGAAAAACGCGCACATTATTGACGGCCGCGTCGAACATGCGCTGCTGCTTGAACTCTTGACGGATGAAGGCGTCGGTACATTGATCCGCGGCGCAGCAGCGAACCGCGCCGCTACGCGATAGCTTATGTTAGCCGGTATTTTTTGCGGATGTAGAATTGGTAAAGCAATCGCTAATCAAAATACTGTCATTCTGAGTGAAACGAAGAATCTGCTTGAACTGCAAAAGAAGCAAAAATAG
>JBAVXA010000287.1:0-2067 GCA_049698095.1 Burkholderiales bacterium | reverse complement strand
CTATCTGGCGACGCTGGTACCCGAGCGCGCCATTTCTACCGACCAGACGCGCAAGATCGTAATGGTAATCGGGGCAAATAACATTGTAGAACCGCGCGAAGTGAAAACAGGCGCGCTCATCGACGGTATGCGCGCCGTCACAGGCGTGAAGGCCGGAGAGAATATTATCGTCGATGGCATGCAGCGCGCCTTCCCGGGTGCGCCTGTGACGCCGCAGTTGCTGAAAGTCGACGACAAGGGCATGCCGATTTTCCCCCCGCCGCAACAAGGCGGAGCGCCGCCGGAGAAAAAAGCGACGGAAAAAACAGAAGATAAAGCCCCCGCTAAAAACAGCGCAGAAAAGAAATAGGGCCTAGCCATGGACATCTCCCGCTTTTTTATCGACCGGCCGCGCTTTGCTGCTGTTTTGTCGATTTTTATTTTCCTCATCGGCGTGCTGTCGATTTTCCGTTTGCCTGTATCGGAGTATCCAGAGGTGGCACCGCCACAGGTTGTGGTGCGCGCGCAATTTCCGGGCGCGAACCCGCGCGTGATTTCTGAAACTGTCGCCACGCCAGTTGAGGAGCAGATAAACGGCATCGAGAATCTGCTTTACTTCGAAAGTCAGGCGACGGCAGATGGAGCGATGTCGCTCACGGTGACTTTCAAAATCGGTACTAACCCCGAGGCCGCAGAGACGGCGGTGCAAAACCGCGTCAACCGCGCTTTGCCGCGCTTGCCCGACATCGTTCGTCAAATAGGTGTTACTACCGAGAAACAATCCTCCAACCTTACTATGGTGGTGCACCTCGTCAGCCCTGATAATAGCCGCGACGCTCTTTACTTGCGCAACTACGGCCAATTGCAGGTGCGCGATGAACTGATGCGCATTCCCGGCATGGGCAGCGTGATCCTGTTCGGCGCTGGCGATTACGCCATGCGCATCTGGCTGGACCCGCAAAAACTTGCCGCCAACAACCTGACATCCGCTGATGTGGTGCGTTCCATCAGGGAGCAGAACACGCAGGTTGCCGCAGGCGTGGTCGGCGCGTCACCAGCGCCCAAAGGCACGGAGTTTGAGCTCGCCGTGAACACGAAGGGGCGGCTGGTAACTGAGGACGAATTCGCCGATATTATTGTGCGCGCCGATGCGATATCGGGCGCCCTGGTGCGCATCAAAGACATAGGCCGCGTCGAGATGAGCGCCAATAGTTATGCGCTGCGCAGTTTATTGAATAACAAGGAAGCCGCAGCCATCGCCATTTTCCAGGCGCCCGGCAGCAATGCGCTGGCGCTATCGAATAATGTGCGCGAAGTGATGGAAAAAGTAAAACCGAACTTTCCGGCCGGGGTGAACTACAGCATTGTGTACGACCCAACGCGCTTTGTTCAAACCTCGATTGAAAAAGTGGTGGCTACGCTGATTGAAGCGATACTGCTGGTGGTGCTGGTGGTAATTATTTTCCTGCAAACCTGGCGCGCTTCGCTGATACCTTTATTGGCAGTGCCGGTATCGATAATCGGCACGTTCGCCGTGCTGTTGATGCTCGGATTCTCAATCAATACGCTGACGCTGTTCGGCTTGGTGCTGGCCATCGGTATCGTGGTGGATGATGCGATTGTGGTAGTGGAAAACGTCGAACGCAATATAGAAAACGGCCTCACGCCCCACGCGGCCACGGTGAAAGCGATGCAGGAGGTGAGCGGGCCCATCATCGCCATCGCGCTGGTACTTTGCGCGGTATTCGTGCCGCTGGCATTTGTGCCCGGTCTCTCCGGTCAGTTCTACAAGCAGTTTGCCGTCACGATCGCGATTTCCACCGTCATCTCGGCATTCAATTCACTCACCTTGTCACCCGCACTGTCGGCTTTACTGCTGCGCCCGCATGATGCGCCAAAGGATGTGCTCACTCGCGCAATGGATAAGCTGTTCGGCGTGCCGTTCAAATGGTTCAACCGCTTTTTTCATCGCGCCAGCGTTGGCTATGGCAGCGGCGTTGCCCGACTTTTGCAGCGCAAATCGTTGGCGATGCTGGTGTACGGCATATTACTCGCTTTGACGGCGCTACTTTTCTCGCGCGTGCCCGC
>JBAVXA010000286.1:0-5491 GCA_049698095.1 Burkholderiales bacterium | reverse complement strand
GAGCAGGCATTGCGCGCGTTGCGTCTTGGGGAACGCAATGACGTCGCGGATTGATTCTGCGCCGGTCATCATGGTGACAATGCGGTCGAGGCCGAAGGCGAGGCCGCCGTGCGGCGGCGCGCCGTATTGCAGGGCGTCGAGCAGAAAGCCAAATTTGAGTTTGGCTTCTTCTTCACCGATATTCAGCGCACGGAACACTTTCGACTGCACCGCTTCCTGATGAATCCGCACCGAACCGCCGCCGAGTTCCCAGCCGTTCAGCACGCAGTCGTACGCCTTGGCAATCGCCTTGCCCGGATCGGAAGCGAGATAATCTTCGTGCCCGTCTTTCGGTGCGGTGAACGGATGGTGGCAGGCGTTCCAGCGCTTCGCTTCGTCGTCGTATTCGAACATCGGGAAATCGACCACCCAGAGCGGTTTCCAGTCTTTGCTCGCCAGATCGCGCTCGTGGCCGACTTTGACGCGCAACGCGCCGAGCGCGTCGTTGACGACTTTGGCTTTGTCGGCGCCGAAAAAAATCAGATCGCCATTCTGCGCACCGGTACGGGTGAGAATTTCCTGCAGCACGTTGGGCGGCAGGAATTTCACGATTGGTGATTGCAGGCCTTCTTCGTTGATTTTGCTGATGTCATTGACTTTGATGTACGCCAAACCTTTGGCGCCATAAATGGCGACGAAGGTCGTGTAGTCGTCGATTTCCTTGCGCGATAATGTCGCGCCAGCGGGAATTTTCAACGCGGCGACGCGGCCACCGACCATGTCGGCCGCCGCGCGAAACACTTTGAACTCGACTGTTTTCATCAAGTCGGTCAACTCTGTAAATTGCAGCGGAACGCGCAGGTCGGGCTTGTCAGAACCGTACAGCTGCATCGCTTCAGCATAGCTGATGCGCGGAAACGGATTCGGCAGCACCGTGTTGAGGACGTTCTTGAACAGCGTGCGAATCAATTCTTCCATCATCACGATGATTTCCTCTTCACCGAGGAACGACGTCTCGACGTCGATCTGCGTGAATTCGGGCTGGCGGTCGGCGCGCAAATCTTCGTCGCGGAAACATTTTGTAATCTGGTAATAGCGGTCGAAGCCAGCCACCATGAGCAATTGTTTAAACAATTGCGGCGACTGCGGCAGCGCGAAAAATTGCCCGGCATTGACGCGGCTCGGCACCAGGTAATCGCGTGCGCCTTCGGGCGTGGATTTGGTCAGCGTTGGCGTCTCGATGTCGATAAAGCCTTTGGCGTCGAGAAACTTGCGCGTTTCCATCGCCACCTTATAGCGCAGCTTCAGATTGTGCTGCATTTGCGGACGGCGCAGATCGACCACACGATGTGTCAGGCGCGTGGTCTCGGACAGGTTTTCGTCGTCGAGCTGGAATGGCGGCGTGAGCGAGGGATTGAGGATTTCAATTTCTTTTGCCAGCACTTCGATTTCGCCGCTGACGAGATTCTTGTTTACCGTGCCTTCGGGGCGCGGACGAACCTTGCCGGTGACTTTAAGCACGAATTCATTACGCACCTGTTCGCCGACGGCAAACATCGCCTCGTTATCCGGGTCGCACACGATTTGCACCAGGCCCTCACGGTCGCGCAAATCGATGAACAGCACGCCGCCGTGATCGCGACGGCGATGCGCCCAACCGTATAACGTGACAACCTGGCCGAGGAATTTCCTATCCAGCAGGCCGCAATATTCTGTTCGCATAGATTACCTAAAAATTCAATTAAATCAAATAGTTATGATATGTTTGCCGCGTGCTGGCCGGGCAAATGTTTGGCCTTGCCGTCCGGCCCGACGACGCCCATGGAGACGATATATTTCAACGCTTCGTCGACACTCATGTTGAGCTCGATCACTTCGTTTTTCGGCAGCATGAGAAAAAATCCGGAGGTCGGGTTCGGCGTAGTCGGCACGTAGACGCTGATGTGTTCGCCGACCAGATGCGCCGCGACTTCATGGCTCGGCACACCGGTTTGAAATGCAATCGACCAGGAACCCTGGTGCGGATATTGGATCAACAGCGCTTTGCGAAACGCCTGACCGTTGGAGGAGAAAAGCGTGTCGCTGACCTGCTTGACGCTGCTGTATATCGATTTCACCACCGGGATACGGCTGAGCAGGCTCTCCCATGCGAGAAATAACTGGTGACCGAAAAAATTCGCGCCCAGCACGCCAGTCAGGAAAATGATCAGCAGCGTCAGCAGCGTACCCAGACCCGGTATGTCGAAGCCGAGCAACGCTTTCGGCTGCAGTGCCATGGGCAGCAGCAACAACGTCTGGTCCATGGTATTGATGATGGTCTTGATCACCCAAACGGTTATCGCAAGAGGAATCAACACCACCAGACCGGTGAGGAAATATTTTTTCATGTTAATTTTTCAGGTGTGTGAGCAATCGCTGGAATGGACATGCGCGGCTGCGGGAGCGGATTCGGCTTTGCTTTCGGCTTTGCTTTCGGCTTTGCTTTCGGTTTTTACTTCACTGCCGGCGGCGGGCGCAGTCGCGGGTGCGGCCGTGTCGCCTGCCGCGGCCGCTGGCGCAGCCGGTTTTGTGCCTTTGAAATCCGTTGCATACCAGCCGCTTCCCTTTAACTGAAAGCCGGCGGCGGACAACATTTTATTCAACGTCCCTTGCGCGCCGCACGATGGACAATCGGTCAGCAAATCGTCCGACATTTTCTGCAAGAATTCTTTTTGCATGCCGCAACTGCTGCAGCGATACTCATAAATGGGCATTTAATTCTCCCGCGCGCAACTCAAAACAAGAGGCGAATTATACCTTAAAGGCGTATGGCCTTAGGAACTCGATAGAGCCAGCGCGATTTTCTGCGCGGTCGAAACCCGAAAAAAAAATTTTAAATGTTCAAAATAATCAAAAGCTTAAATAAAAAAGGAGCCGAAGCCCCTTTTGAAGTTTAAGCAACAGCCTATTGTTTAGAACGTATAACGTGCACCTACAGTGTAGTAGCGGCCACGCAAATCATGCTGCGAAAAATCGAAGCGCGTGCTCGAGCTCGGATCAAACTTAGGCTGTTCATTCAGCACGTTTTGTATGCTGCCTGAGAGCTTCCAGTTCTTGAAGCCGGCGTAAGATGCGAACATATCATACTGACGATAGGCACTGACTTCTTTTGATGCCGGTGGAACTGACGCGCCTTCCTGACCGAAGGAATTGATATAGGTATGGGTCAAAGCAGTTTCCCATGGCCCTTTTTCCCAGGAGAAGGTGTTGGTCATGCGGTATTTCGGCAAGCTGCCAAAACCGTTGTTGCCAGCAAAGTCGGTGAGCGGCTCGCCCTCTGCCAACGGGGTCTTAAAGTAGCCGAGGAAGGACCAAAGGCCACGCAGCATGAACCTGCCGTTCTCCGCCGTTCTGAAGGCCTTGCTGAAGCTGAAGTCCAGACCGTTGGTATCCAGGACGGAAAGGTTGCGGTATTTATCGAATACGGCAACCAGGGCATTCGTCGTCGGGTCACGCACAATCTGCCCGGGGAAATTAGCCGGATTATCAATAATGGTCTGGAAGCTCGATGATCCGACCACATTGGTCTGCAGAATGCGGTAGTAGTCGAAACCGAAATTGAAATCCTGATTCGGTTCAAACAAAATACCCACGCCGACGTTTTCCGAACGTTCTGCTTTCAGGTTCGGGTTTGAGGCAAACACGCCGGCAATTGAGACGACCTGATCCGCGTTCGGCGACGTTGGGTCGGTATCAACCACGTTTACGAAAAACGTGGACGAGCTTGGCGCAATTTCCGGCAAGGTTGGTGCGCGGAAGCTCTTCGAATATGAACCACGAAGCAGGATTTCCTTGTTGGCACGCCATTTGAAACCTGCCTTAGGCGAAACTGCCGAACCGAAATCGCTGTATTTGTCGTAGCGGGTTGCCAGCGACAGTTCGACCTGTTTTAACACTGGCACGGAAAACTCGACAAATGCCGCCGTATTGCTGCGCGAACCGTTGGTCCCTGTGGAACCTTGGCCCAGTACACGTCCGGTGGTGATCAGCACATCGGGATTGTCGTCGATGGATTCACGCCGGTGCTCCACACCAGCCGCAAATCCAAGCGGACCGGAAGCCAATTGCATCAACTCGCTCGTGACACGTGCGTCGATCGAATCCAGTTTGGAGTCGGCCTCACGTTTTGGATTGATCCTCAATGCAGCGCTCGCCGCCGCTGAAGGGGCAAGGAAATTGTACGAACCATCCGCAATCGCCTGTGTCAGTGCAAAGCGGTCGACACGGTTCAGGTTGCTCTGATCGGTTTTGCTTTGCGAATGCGTAAAGGCTGATTCCCAATCCCAGTTTCCGGCCGTGCCTTTCAAGCCGGCGAGGATGCGACCCGAGGTGGTCTTGATTTCACTGTCGCGCGAGCCGACGTCGAAAAACGTGTAGGAAATACCGGTCGGTGTGGCAAACGGATTTGCCGGATTGCCGACGGGCAGCACGTTCGACACACGGACTACGCCGCCGGTTGCAGGATCGTAAGCAACGGACGTTGGCCCGAGTGCGGCTGGCGTGAACTTCTGAAAGGTCTTGTTATGGCTGACTGACAATTCGGCAAAACCGGACACCTGGGCATTGAAATCCATGGTTCCGCGCACCAGACTTGCTATACGGTCGGTTTTCGGAAAGGCCGTCAGGAATGGCGCCGGGTTATACAGACAAACAGTGCCATTCGAGCGAATGATACTTCCCGGGAATTGCTGCCCAGGTCCGTTGCAGGCAGCGAATGGCTGGCGCGGGGCGGTTCGGTAGAAACCTGCGGCACCCCAATCGAACGCGCCGCCACCGTATTTGCGGAAATCCTGATCCTTGGTGAAGTCACGTTCGGACAATAGCGTGAGGTCGCGATGGAAGTAGTCCAGCGTGGCCAAAACATTGAATTTGTCTTGGCTCATGCTGCCTTTACCGGCGGTAAGGTTCACGCCGTATTCGTTCATCCCGCCTTCCGACGAGGTGCCCGCTTTTGCCGCAATTTCCGCGCCGGTATAGTCTTTGCGCAGGATGACGTTAATCACGCCCGCTACCGCATCGGAACCGTAAATAGCCGATGCGCCGTCTTTCAGGATCTCAATGCGCTCAACTGCGCTGGTTGGCAGCGCATTCAAGTCAACGTAGGTGTCCTGAAGGTTTTGCGCAAAACCGTAGCTCGCCATGCGGCGGCCGTTAATCAGTACCAGAACGTTTTTTTGCGACAAGCCGCGCAGAGCGGCGCCTGAAGCACCGGGCGAAAAACTGTTTGTAAAAGTCTCGTTGTAGCTATTGCCGGTATTCGCGGCATTAGACCGGATCACTTCGGCCACGGTAGCCTTGCCGGTCTTTTCAATGTCTTTTTTGGTGATAATTTCGATCGGCGCGGTGGTTTCATTATCAATTCGCTTGATGTTGGAACCGGTTACTTCGATTTTTTCTACTTTTTCGGATTGCCCGGACTGCTGTGCCATTGCGCCCGACACCGCCAATGAAGCGATTACGCCCAGGTAAATTT
>JBAVXA010000285.1:0-3818 GCA_049698095.1 Burkholderiales bacterium | reverse complement strand
CCCACCGGGGAAGCCGCGGCCGCGGCCGGTACCGCCGCCGCCGGACGAGCCCCACAGCAGGGTGAGCAAAAAGGCGATAATTCCCGACGCCAATGCGACGCCGAAGATACCGACAAAAGCCATGGCGGCAAACCCGGTTATGCCTCCGGTAGCGAGCGAGCCAACGAATCGTCCGAATATGGCACGCAAAACGCTGCCGACGACAATGGTGAGAATGAAGGCGACGGGCAGGAAACTGAAAAAATCGCCTTGGCCCTGGCCGCCGCCGTAATGTGCTTCGGCTTTGGGTTCGGGCAGCGGTTCGCCTTCGATGACCTGCGCCATTCGGGCGACGCCGGCCTCGATGCCGCCAGCAAAATCGCCTTGCTTGAATAACGGCACGATGACTTCATTGATGATACGGCTGGCGGTGGCATCGTTCAGTGCTCCTTCGAGCCCGTAGCCGGTTTCGATGCGCAATCGCCGATCGTCTTTGGCCACAATCAGTATCGCGCCGTCGTCGATTTTCTTGCGCCCGATCTTCCATTTATCGGCAACACGGATGCCGAACTGGTCAATGGTTTCCGGCTGCGTGGTCGCAACGACCAGCACGGCAAGCTGCGCCCCTTTTTTGGCCTCGAGTGCTTTCAGTGCTTGTTCGATTCTCGCTTGTTGCTGCAGGTCGAGCGTTCCGGTCAGGTCGTTCACATGCGCGCGCAATTCCGGTATGGCAATTTGTGCGGAAGCAAGCGAACTCGCAAACAGGAAAATGGCGAGAAGAAAATTTCTCGCCATTGCTTTGACTGTCATGAAGCGCTACTTGGTTGCCGGAACAGCGGGTTTGGCCGGTGCGCCGAAATCCACTTTGGGTGCATTGGAAATCGCCGCTTCGTTTTCCACCGTGAAGTTGGGCTTGGTCTTCATGCCGAACAGCATCGCCGTCAGGTTTGAGGGGAACACGCGTACTTCGGTGTTATACGCCTGCATGTCCTTGATATAACGATTGCGCGCGACCGTAATCCGGTTTTCGGTGCCTTCAAGCTGCGCCTGCAGCTCGCGGAAGTTAGCGTCGGATTTCAATTGCGGATAATTTTCCGTCACGACCAGAAGGCGTTGCAATGCGCCGGACAGTTCACCCTGCGCTTTGGACCATTTGGCCAAGGCTTCGGGATTGTTCGCCAGTTCCGGCGTCGCCTGCATGGCGCCCACGCGCGAACGCGCTTCGGTAACCTGGGTCAGCACATCTTTTTCCTGCGCTGCGAAACCTTTAACGGTATTGACCAGATTCGGGATCAGATCCTCGCGGCGCTTGTATTGGTTTAACACTTCGGCCCAGCTTCCCTTTGCCTGTTCATCAAGGGTTTGCAGCGTGTTGTAACCGCAGCCGGTGAGCAGCGACGTCAGGATCAGGGCGGCAGATAAAATCAGTTTGCGCATGAGGTTCTCCAGTTATTGATTGTTGCGACGGGTATATGATGGTGCCGGGTTGGCGGTTTTGCAAGTCCCCAGGATAAAGTTTTCATTCAGCCGACGCGGTTTGCGCGGATATGCCCGCCATGGCGGCGCGGGCGAAACACAGGTCTTCCCACGTCTTGGCTTTGTCCACAGGCGTGCGCAATAAATACGCTGGGTGATACGTGACGATCAACGGGACGCCCTGCACGGCGTAGATTTTTCCGCGCAGACTCGCAATCGTCGCATCGTATCCGAGCAGGTGATCTGCCGCAATTTTGCCAAGTGCGATGATGAGTTTCGGCTGGACAAGACTGATTTGGCGCTCGAGATACGGCGCACAGGCGGATATTTCCTGCGCCGACGGATTGCGATTAGCCGGTGGATGGCATTTGACCACGTTGGTGATGAACACATCTTTTTCGCGTGACAGTCCCAGCGCGGCGAACATGTTATCGAGGAGTTTGCCGGCTTGTCCGACAAACGGCTGGCCTTTTTCGTCTTCGTCGTTGCCCGGCGCCTCGCCGACAAACATCCACTTCGCGTGTGCAAGCCCGACTCCGGGCACGCTGTTATGCCGGGATTGATGCAAGCTGCATTGGGTACAGCCGGCAATGCTTTGAACCAGTTGCAGGGCATCCATGCGCATGATGGCGCCGCTTCGCTGGTCGCTCGGCTGCGCCGATGGTTTTGAATTTTCTTCAATAATATCAATATGTTGTGGTATTTCTGGCGAATTCCCGCGACGCGCTTTCCACAACGGATGCAAACCCATTTCTTTCAGTGCCGCGTCGCTGAATTTCATCATTCCGCCATCACAAATTACGCGCGAAGATGATTGCGTCTTCGCGCCCGTCGAACGACGGATAATATTTTGGCCGCAAAGCAATACGCTGGAAACCTTCGCGCTCGTACAAGCGTTGCGCATTGACGTTCGACGGCCGCACCTCGAGAAACATGATGCCGGCGTCAGGCCGCGCAACTTGCATCAAATGCCGGAGCAACTGGCTGCCGAGCCCACGGCCCTGCCATTCGCCGGCAATACTGATATTGAGCAAATGCGCCTCGTTAGCCCCGATCAACACCACTGCATATCCGGCCAATTCGCCATTCACGGTGCATGCCCAGCAGCTGTGGCCGGCATTGAGGGAATCGATAAAATTCCCCAGCGTCCACGGATATGCATAAACCTCGCTTTCGATACGCGCGACTTCCGACGCTTCGCCTCTGCGCAGCGGACGAATTTCAATTTTTTCAAGCGGCCGGGCGCTCATCCTTTGATTCCTTGCCTTTGTTCAACTTGCGTCATCGCCACCTTGTTGCGAATATAAACCGGCGCGGCAAGTTCCGCTGCAAACGCGCGGCCCGCCAGAAATTCGATTTTTGCCAATGACAGAATATGTTTTGCGTGGGGAAACAGCTCTGCATCGATGCGGGATAATTGCCGCGCATAACGCTCCTGCAACGCAGGGTAAACGGCGAAAGCATTTCCCACCCCGACCCAATTTGCGCCCTCGGCAGGTGGCGCAACGTCCGCTTTGCACAGGTTTGGCGCCACGAACTCATTCCAGCCGGACAATTTTTTTTCATATGCCGCATGGTAGATTTCCCCCATGCGCGCGTCGAGCACGGCAATGGCGCGATCCGCGCCGCTGGCTTCTGCCAGCGCGAGCAAAGTCGAAATGCCGACCACAGGTACATCGAGGCCGAACGCCAGCCCTTGCGCCGCCGCGCAGGCAATGCGCAGACCGGTAAACGAACCGGGTCCCGATCCAAAGGCAATGCAATCCAATTGTCGCAGTCCGATTCCTGCCTCGGCCAACAGCCGGCTTACTGACGGCAACAACAAAGCGGAATGCTGTTGCCCGGCGCGACACTCGTGCGAATACGCCTCGTCGCCAAGCGCGAGGGACACGGAGAAATATTCAGTGGAGGTATCGAACGCGAGGATATTCATGCCAAGCTTAACAAATAATCCCTCATTCTAATTCACTGTCAGCAAATGCAGCAAAACAAAATATTCGATCGGGTGTTGGTCGCGTTCAGGACCTCTGGTGTAAGGGAGAATATTATCAACCGGTTCAATACAAATAGTTTCATAATGTCTGCTTAAACCATAAGATCAAATGATCAGTTTACGGGGCGTCGCGCGGCTAAAACTTGCCTTCGGACCCGCGTCATCCGCCAGTGCAAATTAAGTTGACTGTCTGGACGAGCCATAAACTTTTCTTATTATTAAATAATGCAATTAAAACAATTGGTTACATAAAAATACCAAACGCGAGCATTTCCCGATTTGGGCAAATATATACCCGTAGCGTGAAACTCAAATATGAAATATAGGCGAAGGCAGGCGTATCTTTTGGTCACTAGCTGGATATTGGTCA
>JBAVXA010000284.1:0-1559 GCA_049698095.1 Burkholderiales bacterium | reverse complement strand
GGCGTCACCGTCTATTTCGGTAAAAAACGCGGCAATGCAAGCACCTCCGATTTCTCCCCGCGCGCGATCGAAGACACGGTGAAGGCCGCCTGCACGATTGCCAAATTCACGGCAGCGGATGAATTTTCCGGTCTGCCGGAGGAAGCGTTGCAGTTCCGCGGCGATTTGCCCGAGCTCGATTTGTATCATCCGTGGTCCCTTAGCGTGGAGGACGCGATCGAATTAGCCACGCGTTGTGAAGCGGCGGCCATGGCCGTGGACAAGCGCATCACCAATTCCGAGGGCGCATCGGTCTCGACGCAGGAGTCATCGTTTATTTACGCCAACTCACAGGGATTCGTTAACGGCTATCCCGGCTCGCGCCATGACATAGGTGCTTCGGTCATCGCCGAACAGGACGACGCCATGCAGCGCGATTACTGGTACACCACCGCGCGCAATTTCCATGACCTTGAATCAACCGAGTCTGTCGGCAGGCGTACCGGCGAGCGGGCCGTTGCGCGCCTGAATGCGAAAAAAATCGGCACCATGCAGGTACCGGTACTGTTCGAAGCGCCGATCGCCTCCGGGTTGATCAGCAGTTTCGTCGGCGCGGTCAGCGGTGGCAGCCTGTATCGTAAATCGTCGTTCTTGCTTGATAGCCTGGGCAAACAAATATTCTCGGCCAACGTCCAGTTGCGCGAATCGCCTTTTATCCAAAAGGGGTTGGCCAGCGGCGCGTTCGACAACGAGGGCGTTGCGACGCACGAGCGCGACGTCATCAAAGACGGCATCGTGCAAGGCTATTTTCTCAGCAGCTACTCCGCACGCAAACTCGGCATGCAAACCACCGGCAACGCAGGCGGCAGCCATAACTTGATTCTACAAAGCAGCGCCCTCGACTTCAAAGCCCTGCTGAAAAAAATGGGCACCGGCCTGGTCGTCACCGAATTACTCGGGCAGGGCGTCAACATGGTCACCGGCGATTACTCGCGCGGCGCAGCGGGCTATTGGGTCAAGAACGGCGAGGTCCAACACGCCGTCGAAGAAATCACCATCGCCGGGAACCTGAAAGACATGTTCAAACAAATTGTCGCCGTCGGGAATGATGTGATCAAACGCGGCTCGGTGCAATGCGGTTCGATTTTGATTGAGAAGATGACGGTGGCGGGGGATTAAGAGCGTAATGTAGCCTGGATGTGGCGCAACCGAATCTGGGAAACTTAGAGTTTGTAAAAACTGTATAACGCTATTTTTGCCTTACTTCACCCATTTTATTTTTATAAATGTTATAGGTGCATCAAGTGTCTATTTCTACCTCATTATTCGATTTAGCCAATGAGTTAACCTCATATGCGGAATTAGATTCTCCTGAAATTGATTTTTTGATTGAAGTAGCTAAGGAAGTCGGTAAATCTTGGTCAGGGTCATGGCTTGGATACCATTCACTAATTTACTATGAAGGATTTAAAATACCACCACCTGGCGCAAGGTTTAGCCAAGAGTGGGGTTTTATGGCGACGGCCTTTCCAAAGACAACTGGGGATTGGCATGAGTTTAGTGCAGAAGCTGTGTTACGT
>JBAVXA010000283.1:0-14991 GCA_049698095.1 Burkholderiales bacterium | reverse complement strand
TCCACCGTCCTTGGCAAATCAGGCAAGCGTTCCGGCAAACTGAATCTTATTTGCTCACCCCACAAACCCATTAGCCGCGTCAACTGTTCGCGCGCGCCGGTTTGTGCTTGTTCAGAGCGCGCGAGATTCAATAAAGCATCAGCATAAAATCCCTGTTCGCGCGCCTGATTCAGTTTGTTCCAGTTGCCGGTCTGGGCCATCCGTCGCGCCAGCTCGGCACCGGCATCGGCTGCCTGTTTGACTTGCCGCATATAGCGCACACTTTCGTCTGCCGCCACGGCGACATAATAAGCCTTGCGCGTTTGCGTCGCGAGCTTGAGCGCACCTATCGCGACTTCGTTTTGCACCGCATGGAAACGCCGTTGTTCCATTTCGCTTTTGAATGGCATCATTAACAGACTGATTAAATTAACATGTAATCCGCGCTCGATTTCCACTTCACTGCCGCGCGTTAATCGCCCGAAAGAGAAACCGGGATTCGGCAAACGCCCGGCCTGGACAAAATCAGCTTCCGCGATGCCGAGGTCTGCGAAAGACGCTTGCAAGCCGCGGTTGTTCAGCAAGGCGACTTGCACTGCGTCGTCGGCACTGAGGGGCGTCTTCAGCAACTCCGCGACGCGGCGTTGAATCAGGCTTCGGTCGGCATCGGTCCTGGCCCATCTCACCTCTTTACCCAGATGTAATTTGCTCGTTTGCTCGACCATGCCAAAGCCGCCGTCTTGCGAGAAAGTGGCGCAGCCGCCGAGCGCAAATACTGCCAGCAAAATAAAAATTTTCATGCCATGTCCTTAATGTTTGTGGCCGGAATGCGGATCCGGTTGCGGCGGTGCCAGATTTTGGGCGGGTGTTTGTGTCGCGCCAGGCTTTTCCTTCGTAATTGCAGGCTCAGCTGCATCAGGCTGGCGCGACTCTTTCAGGTAGGCGCGCCAGCCGCCGATTTTTTCCGTCAACTCGTTCGCCGGTTTCCAAGGCGCAATCGGCGTTTCACCGAACGGTTTGTAATCGCGAAACGAGGAATCATAGATAAGCGGCGGCACCGCCGCTTTCGCGTCGGCGGGATGAGCCGGTGCAACTTTCGTCTGGTCAGCTGCGGTGCCCATTGCAACCGGTAGCGCACAAGTGGCGGTTAACAGCACGATAATTTTTCGGGATTTCATAATTTTTCTCTGCTTGGATGGAATGATGCTGCATGCGACATGATACATCGTAGAATTCTGCGACGTTTTCAGCGCGATCAATAAACGAGGACGAACTTACACCAACGAGGGAGGATGCAGCGGGCCTTGCGGGAAGAATGACGTGTAGTTTGCGTCGACATCGGAAAAGAGGACGGTTGGTGTGAATCGCGGTGCGACAGGTTCGTGTCCGGTCATCAGCGCTGGCGAATAAATGCCACAGGAATCACAGTGCGGGCAAATCGATTTGGAGGGCGCTTCGCCGGCAGATTTCGTTGCCTTGGGCGCCGCGCCATGGCAGTTTTCCGACTTGGAATCAGACTGAGCCATTTGATTGCTATCCGGAGGCTGCTCATGCGCGCCAGCTGTTTTTGCAATCGATGCGTTGGCTGGATTGAATCTTTGGCAATGTAACAGGCTCGCCGCAGCAAAGCCCTGCAACGGAAGGACGAGCAACAACAATAAAATATTCAATTTAATCAATAGGTTACACATAAACATAGCATAGCACGCCGACACAAGGCTTGCAAACCAGGCAAATTCGGACAATCAGCAATCACAACCATTCAACCGTTCCATCTGTTTAATCACAATGCAATACGCTGAATCGCGAATCAATCGGCCTGGAAACCCGCCGCAACGTGGCTCCCGTCGCAAAATGGTTTGTTCTTCGATTGCCCGCAACGACAAAGCGTTAATGCCGTTGCGCGCCTGACCGTGCGTCCGGTTCCGCTGACGACTTCAACCGAGCCGGTCATTTGCAGCGGCCCGTTCTTTTGCGGCTCGAGGATTAGCGGTCGGTCGGATTTTTCCAGAGCGGTTATTTGTTTCGACGCAGGTTCGCCGCTTGCGACAAAGCCCGCCGCAACATGGCTCCCGTCGCAAAATGGTTTGTTATTCGATTGCCCGCAACGGCATAAGGTTGCGCGGTAGCCGATAGGTTGGCCATTTAACTCGATCGCAGCACGCGCCGCCAGCGGCCCGTTTTCCAGCACCCTTATGACATTCACTGCCGGCGCAGCTTCATCCGGCCCGCCGTCCAGCCGCCGCGCCGTGATGGCCCCGGACGGACAGTTGTGTGCGACCCGCATCACGGCTTCCGGCGCTACCGCGTCAGGATGTATCCATTGGCCCTTGGCATTCGGTACAAATGCAGCAGGGGAATCGAGCACGCAATGGCGCGAGTGGATGCACTTACCGCCGTCGAACTCCACAACAACCTTTGTCCCGCGGATGATTTGTTTACCCATGATCACCTCCGGTTGGGAAATTAAAGTAACTGTTTGACCGGTCTGATTCGATAAGGTATCCCGACATCAAAAAGAAAATAACTGCTCATGGTGTCGACCACTGCTGCTGAGTTCAGCCAGGCATCCCTGTGCGATTGCGCCTTTGCGCAGCGCTTGCGTGCCGGAGTCGATTGCCGCTAAGGCGTCACAATATTGAAAAACGGATCAAAGGTCTCAATGTTGGCAAACACCACGCCAAACGCCTTGGGGTCGCCCTCAACTTTGACCAACCCTGCTTGGACCAGATCGGGAAGCTTCTTGCCCTGAAGCAACATTCCTAAAAACACCGGCCTCGTCAACGTCAGCGTCACGTTTGGGCTCTTTAGTTGACGTCCCTTGGTATTGTTGAGGACTGAGTTCGAAAGCTCCAAGGCCCAGGATTCTCTCAAATCAGTGAACACCATATTAATACCCACATTCAAACCGTCCACTTTCTGGTGGTTCAATCGCAACGCAATAAAATCGAACAATAGCTCCATGCTCATTCCGCGAACAACGTCCGGACCTTGCGTCGACGTCGATGGCTTGAGCACGCCGTCGCGCAACTCCTTCGCCCCGACGAGGTAGGCATTACGCCAGGTGCCGGCCTCTGCCTGATAGCCCAGTTGCTCAAGCGTATCCGCCTGTAAATTGCGCGCCTCCTGGCTTTCAGGATTCGCGAACACAATATGGTTCACCAGTTCGGCAACCCAGCGGTAGTCACCCGCCTCGAATGCCTTTTTGCCCAGCGCGAGCGCCGCGGCTTCTCCACCCATCGCAGTCACGTAGCGCTTCGCGCTTTCAACGGGGGGCAAACGGTTAAGGCTGGCCGGGTTTGAATCATAAAAACCTAGATAGAAATTATAAACTGCGCGCAGATTATGGCTGAGCGTTCCATAATATCCACGCGAGCTCGAATCGGTTGCCAGCCCCTTGGGGAAAAAGGTTGCGTCGCCGATCTCGCCCATCGTCTGGCCTTTGTTCGCCAGGTTTACCGCTTCATCGTGGATGAACCGATAGGTGTCGCGCTGGTTGGCCATATACTGCCGCACGCGCTCGCCGCCCCATGTCGGCCAATGGTGGCTTGCAAAGGCGACTTCGACGCCCGGGTACATATCTATCGTTTCGTTGGCGTACTTGCTCCACTGCAAGGCATCGCGAATTTTCGCGCCGCGGATTGTGTAAACGTTGTGCATGTGTTTGGTCAGCACTTCCGACAGGCACAGCGCTTTCTTGTCGGGGAAATAAAACATCATTTCCGACGGCGCCTCGGATCCTTGGGCCATCTGGAATACAATGCGAACGCCGTCGATGGTCATTTCTTGACCGGTCTTGCTGATTATTTCGGTGGGTGGAATCAAGCCTACCGTGCCGCTGCTAAGTGCCTTGCCGAGCCCGCTGCCGATACCCTGTTTTTCGTTCGCGTCCAGCCCTACACCGAATTGATAGGTTGCCCTGCGTGTCATCGCGTTGCCGGCCAACACGTTTTCTGCTATGGCATTGTCCATGAATCCTTCAGGGGCAAGGATACGGACCTTGCCTGAAATAACATCGGCCTCGTTGACGACGCCGCGCACTCCGCCGAAATGGTCGGCATGGCTATGCGTATAAATTACTGCGACGACTGGCTTGCTACTGGCTAATTTTTCCATCGCAAACGAAAATGTTGCCTTGGCAATCTCGGCAGTGAGTAGCGGATCGATGATAATCCATCCAGTCTGGCCTTCAACCAGCGTCATGTTTGCCAGATCATAGCCGCGAATTTGATAAATTCCTTCGGTGACTTTGAACAGGCCCTTTGCGTTATTCAGCTTCTCCTGCCTCCACAGGCTAGGGTTAACACTGGCCGGCGCATCGTCCCTGATGAAATCAAATCGTTTCGCATCCCACACTATTTTATCGTTTGCGCCCTTGACTAACGGGTCTGCCAGTGTGGCGACGAGGCCGCGATTGGCGTCGTCGAAATCCTGTTTATCGTTAAGCGCGAGACTTCTGGCGACTGCCTGGTTCGCGCTTGCAGTAAAAGCTGTCGCCGGCTTGGGATCAGTCCTGGGCGCGGCAGCTTGTTGAGCGTACGATACGGCACTAAACGCCAGCGCGCCGGTCAGTAGAATGCTTCGGCGGATTAGTGGCAATATCATGATTGTTCCTTCCCTTTTCTATTGGCGTAACGCTCTATCCGCGGGGCGAACCAGCAGGTGACCAGAATACAAGGACAGAAAGCTGCCCGAGGACGATGCATTGCTGAATTACGCTACTTCAAACAACCCTGCCGCGCCCTGCCCGCCACCGATACACATCGTGACGACGACGTACTTCACACCACGGCGTTTTCCCTCGATGAGCGCATGGCCGGTGAGACGTGCGCCAGAAACGCCGTAAGGATGACCGACGGCGATGGCGCCGCCGTTGACGTTAATTTTGCTGGGATCAATGCCGAGTTTGTCGCGGCAATAGATAACCTGCACAGCGAATGCTTCATTGAGTTCCCACAGGCCGATGTCTTCGACTTTGAGGCCGGCTTTTTTCAGCAGTTTAGGAATTGCATAAACCGGGCCGATGCCCATTTCATCCGGCTCGAGTCCGGCGACGGCAAAGCCGCGAAAAATGCCGATTGGCTTAAGGCCGCGCTGTTCGGCAAGTTTGCCATTCATCACTACCACTGCCGATGCGCCATCGGAAAACTGGCTGGCGTTGCCGGCGGAAATACAGCCGCCTTCGACCGCCGGTTTGATTTGCGACACACCTTCATAGGTCGTGTCGGCGCGGATGCCCTCATCTTGCGACAGCGTAACTTCCTTGACGGTCTCCTGTCCGGTATTTTTATCCACGACTTTCATGTTCACCGTAATCGGCACGATCTCGTCGTCGAACTTGCCTTCCGCACGCGCTTTGGCTGCACGTAATTGGCTCTCCACACCGTAACGGTCTTGCACTTCACGCGAAATGTTGTAGCGCTTGGCGACATTCTCGGCGGTGGCGAGCATCGGCCAATAGATCGCCGGTTTGTTTTGTTTCAACCAGCTATCTTCGAAATTGCTTTTGTTCATTTCCTGTTGCACGAGTGAACTCGACTCCACGCCACCCGCAACGTAAATATTGCCTTCGCCTGCGATGACGTTGTTAGCGGCAGTGGCGATGGTTTGCAAGCCGCTGGAGCAGAAGCGATTGATGGTCATGCCCGGCACACTGACAGGACAGCCGGCGCGCAAGGCGATCTGGCGCGCGATATTCCAGCCGGTCGCGCCTTCAGGGTTGGCGCAGCCCATGATCACATCTTCAACTTCTGCCGGATCAATTTTCGCGCGCTTCATCGCGTGTTCGACGGCGTGGCCGCCAAGCGTTGCGCCGTGCGTCATGTTAAGCGAGCCGCGCCAGGATTTGGCGAGGCCGGTTCTGGCAGTGGATACGATTACGGCGTCGGTCATGATGAACTCCTAAATGGTTAATCTAAATTATAAATATCACGAAAACATTAGTTTTTTGCTTGTCGAAGTATCAGCAAACAAAGACCAAAACAAGAAAATAGGATAAAAAATCGGTAATCCATTAGGCCGACTCGCAATGCTTGGACACCACGGTAATATTCTTCCAGGGCCGAATTGGAATTTGGTGTTTCGATTACCGCCGCTCGTGCTACGCCGTCAAACCCGAATAATAGAATAGATGAGTTCACGAGCATTGTAGATAAGGCAGCAACAACATGCAGCCAGTACCGTCGAAATCCTAACGCAGCCAATATCATTATAAAGACCATAATTTTTGATGTAAGGTAAAGGCTCATCCTTGATCTCCTTCTCCAGTTATTAGACTAAGCCCAGCGCACATATCACGAGCAAAACTTAACCTACCAACTAGCTTTCCCCTGCTCGACCAATTGCTTCAACAGCGCCGCAGATTTCCAATATTTGCCATGTTTTTGCTCAAATTCGCAAATACGATCATAAACTTTTTTCAGTCCGACTGTCTGAGCATAGAACATTGGCCCACCGCGATAGGCGGGAAAACCGTAACCGGTGAGGTAGATGAGATCAATGTCGCTGGCGCGTAGCGCAATGCCTTCTTCGAGGATTTTTGCGCCAGTGTTGGTAAGCGCATATACCAGGCGCTCGACGATTTCGGCGTCAGTAATTTGTCGCGGTGTGATGCCGAGTTCATTGCGATGCTTGACGATAATGTCTTCTACAATCGCATCAGGAATCGGCGCGCGATTACCGGCTTCATATTTATACCAACCTGCGCCGGTCTTCTGCCCGAAGCGTCCCAGTTCGCAAATCTTGTCGGCGATTTTGGAATAATGCTGTTCGCCCGGGCGCTCAGCAACGCGACGTTTTCGGATGTACCAGCCGACGTCATTACCGGCAAGGTCGCCCATTTGGAACGGGCCCATCGCCATGCCGAAATCGTTCATGGCTTTATCGACCTGCTGCGGCAGCGCGCCCTCTTCGAGTAAAAACCCGGCCTGGCGACTGTATTCTTCTATCATGCGATTTCCGATGAAGCCGTCGCACACGCCCGATACCACGCTGACTTTTTTGATGGCCTTGCCGAGTTTCATTGTCGTCGCCAATACATCCTTTCCGGTCTTGGCGCCGCGAACCACTTCAAGCAGGCGCATTACATTCGCAGGAGAGAAAAAATGCGTGCCGATTACATCCTGCGGACGCGAAGTGAAATTGGCGATTTTATCGACGTCGAGCGTGGACGTATTCGACGCGAGTATCGCGCCGGGCTTCATGACTCTATCCAGCGTTTTGAAAACGGTTTCTTTCACCGCCATGTCTTCAAATACCGCTTCGATGACGATGTCGGCGTTTTTCAGATCATCGTAGTTGAGCGTGCCCTTCAGCAACGCCATGCGCTTGTCCATGTCGTCCTGTTTCAGCTTGCCTTTGGCAACGGTATTTGCGTAATTTTTTTTGATCGTGGCCAAGCCTTTGTCGAGCGCTTCCTGTTTCATTTCCAGCATGACGACCGGAATGCCCGCGTTGGCGAAGTTCATCGCGATGCCGCCGCCCATGGTGCCTGCACCGATAATCGCGGCAGATCTGATCGGGCGTAGCGGCGTATCTTCGGGCACATCAGGAATTTTGCCGGCCTCGCGTTCGGCGAAAAACGCGTGGCGCAACGACGCGGATTCACTGCTGGCCACCAGCTGCATGAACAGATCGCGTTCGACTTTCATGCCTTCGTCAAAAGGTTTGGTCGCGGCTGCCTCGACACATTCGAGGCATTTCAGCGGCGCCGGGAAACCCCTTGATGCTTTTTTCACCTGCTCGCGCGCGGCGGCAAAAAATGCCGCAGCGGGAATTCCGTCAGGCAATTTCGCCTTCATGTCGCGAACCTTGCGTAGCGGACGGTTTTCTGCAATTACCTTTTTTGCAAACGCGATGCCAGCAGTGGCTATGTCGCCCTGCGCCATCTCGTCAGCAAACCCCATCGCGACCGCTTTGTCGACCTTGACCGGATCGCCGGTTGTAATCATGCGCAACGCCGCTTCGACGCCGATGAGTCGCGGCATGCGTTGCGTGCCGCCGGCGCCGGGGAGAATTCCCAGCTTCACTTCCGGCAGCGCGACCAGCGTATCCGGCGCGGCGATACGGTAATGACAACCCAGGGCGACTTCGCAGCCGCCGCCCATGGTCGGCCCGTGCACCGCGGCGATAACGGGCTTGTTCGATGATTCAATGGCGGCGATCACTTCGCCAAGATTGGGCGACGCCATCGCTTCCGGTTTGCCGAATTCTTTAATGTCCGCGCCACCGCTGAAATTCTTTCCGCCCCCAACCAGCACGATGGCTTTCACGTTTGCATCGGCCTGCGCTTTTTGCAAGCCTTCCATGATGCCCTTGCGCAACTGGAAGCCGAGCCCGTTTACCGGTGGGTTATTGAATGTGACGACGGCGATGTTCCCGTCAACGCGATAATCGGCTGCGCTCATAGAATCTCCAAATAGTTTAATTAAATCAAATAGATATAATACTTTAAGAAAATCGAAAGGAATCCTGCGAGCCGTGCTGGATGCCTTTAACAGGTCAGACTTCCAGCCACTCTTTGCGAATCGCTTCGTTATTGCGCAATTCCGTCGGCGTCCCTTCAAACACAATATGACCATGGCCCATTACATAGAGGCGCTGCGAAATGGTTAACGCAATGGAGAGCTTCTGCTCTACCAGTAATATCGAAATGCCGCGGTTTTTGATTTCTTTCAGCAGGTCCGCCACTAGGTCGACGATTTTCGGTGCAAGCCCTTCTGTCGGCTCGTCGATCATGATCAGATCCGGATCGCCCATTAATGTGCGGCACAGCGTCAACATTTGCTGTTCGCCGCCGGAAAGCACGCCGGCGGATGTATCGGCGCGCTCGCGCAGGCGCGGAAACAACTGGAACATATCATCCATGCTCCAGCGGCCTCTCTGCTTGCTGCCCTTCATGCCGAGAATCAGATTCTGCCGCACCGTCAGGGTGGGAAAGACGTCGCGGTTTTCCGGTACGTAGCCAATGCCTTTGTGCGCAATGACGTGCGCGGGCATGCCGGAAATCGTTTCACCCTTGAAAACGACTTCGCCGTGCGGCACGACTTCCCCCATGATCGCCTTGATGGTCGTCGAGCGCCCGACACCGTTGCGGCCGAGCAGGCTGACGATTTCGCCCTCGCCTACCTGCATATTCACGCCCCGCAGAATATGGCTTTTGCCGTAGTAGGCGTTGAGGCCAGTGACGGACAGCATCGGTTCAGGCATGCTCGGTCCCCAGATAGGCTTCCTGCACCTTTTTATTTGCGCGGATTTCCGTCGGTGTGCCGGTCGCGATAATCTCCCCATACACCAGAACGGAGATCCGGTCGGCAAGGCCGAATACCACGCCCATGTCGTGCTCGACCACAATCAGCGTCTTGTCTTTGCTCACATTGCGGATCAAATTCACCGCTGCGTCGGACTCGGAACGGCTCATTCCGGCAGTCGGTTCATCCAGCAAAATGACATTTGCGCCGCCGGCGACCGTGACGCCGATTTCCAGCGCGCGCTGTTCCGCATACGACAGAATTCCTGCGGGCGCATTGCGCCGCGAGGAAAGTCCGATTTCATTCAGCACATTTTCGGCACGTTCGTTGGCGTCTTTCAGCTTGCTCACGCGTTGCCAGAACGAATATCGGTAGCCCATCGCCCACATCACCGAGCAGCGGATATTCTCAAATACCGACATGCGATGAAAAATATTGGTCACCTGAAAACTGCGCGACAATCCTTTGCGGTTTATTTCGTATGCCGGCAGCCTGGATATGCTTTTGCCGTGAAGCTGGATGTCGCCGCTGCTGATGGGAAAGCGTCCGCTGACCAGATTGAACAGCGTCGATTTCCCGGCGCCGTTAGGGCCGATGACGGCATGCCGCTCGCCTTTTACGATATCCAGATTAACGCCGTTGATGATGGAAGTTTTACCGAAGCTTTTGCGCACATCGATCAATTGCAAGGCGGAGGTCATGGCGCTCTTCCTCCCTGCAATTGCAGCGTGATGTCGCGCCAGGCATTGGATACTTTTTTCCACGCCAGCCTGCTCAGCCAGCCGCCGAGCGCAATCAGAACCAATGAAGCAATCCAGGCCATCGGTTGTTCAGAATCGACGGCTACGCCAAAGAAACTCATCTTGTGGTCGGCTTCGGCCAGGCGACGGTAGGTGAGCTCGACCAGGCCGACGACTCCGGCAAACGCGACCAAACCGGCCAGAAACGCGGCGGTATAAGAAGGAATTAGGCGACCCATAAGTCTGGCGCGCCAAATCGGCTGATGCAGCATGATGATGCCGGACAGGCCGCCGGGCGCGAATAGCACCATGGACAGAAACAGGATGCCGAAATAAAACAGCCAGGCCTTGGTGATTCCACTCAGCGTGAGGCCGAGGAACACCATCAGCACCGCGCCGATGATTGGGCCGAAAAATTGACCCATGCCGCCAATGAAAGTCATGACCAGCACGTTACCGGAACGAATCGCGCCGACCGCTTCTGCCGTGACAATTTCGTAATTGATTGCGGACAGCCCGCCCGCCACGCCTGCGAAGAAGCCGGCGAGTATCATCGCCAGATAACGCACCCGCTGCGGGTTGTAACCGACGAATTCGGCGCGCTCCGGGTTATCGCGCACTGCATTCATCATCCGACCTAGCGGCGTATGTGTGATCGCGTACATGGCTATGACCGCCAGCAGCATCCAGACGGCGATAAGGTAATACACCTCGATTTGCGGCCCGTAGCTGATGCCGAACCAGCCCGGCCTGGTCATCCGGTTACTCGATATGCCGGCTTCGCCGCCGAAAAACCCGGGAAACATCAGCGAACTCGCGGCGACCATTTCGCCGATGCCCATCGAAATCATGGCGAATGTGGTGCCCGCGCGCTTGGTCGATACGTAACCGAGAATCACGCCGCACAACATGCCCGCAAGGCCGCCGATCAACGGCAACAGCGTGACCGGAAACCAAAAGCTGCCCTTGCCGATCATATTCAAGGCGTGAATCGTGATATACGCGCCGAGGCCGGAATAAACCGCATGTCCGAACGACAACATACCGCTCTGCCCCAGCAACATATTGTAGGAGAGCGCAAAAATAATCATGATGCCGATTTCGCTCAGTGCGTTCAGCGCAAAACCGGATTTGAAAAATAACGGCAACAGGGCAACCAGAACGGCGGGAATAACCCACGTCGCCGAGCGCATCGCCATATTCTGGCCCAGCCTGGTCGGAACTGCGTTCATGATTCGCGCGTGCCCATAAGACCGCGCGGGCGCACAATAAGCATCAGCACCATCAGCAGGAACGGCATGACCGTCGCCGTCTGCGAAATTTTGATGGAGAAAAAATTATGCAATTGGGAGCCGGGTTGGAACGCGATGCCGATTTTCCCCAGTAAATCCAGAAAAGATAAATCCACCGCAACGGAAAACGTTTGTATGATTCCGACCAGCAACGACGCAATAAATGCGCCGGTAAGTGAGCCGAGGCCCCCTAGCACGATCACCACAAAGACAATGCCTCCGAGGGTCGCCGCCATGCTCGGCTCGGTAACAAAGGCATTGCCGCCGATCACCCCGGCGAGTCCGGCAAGGCCGCAGCCGACGCCGAACACCAGCATGAACACGCGCGTGACATTGTGCCCCAGGGCTTCGACCATTTGCGGATGAGTGATCGACGCCTGGATGATCAGGCCGATGCGCGTCCGTGTAATCATCAGCCACAGGCCGAGCAGCATGAGCAGCGAGACCAGCATCATGAAGCCCTTATAGGCGGGAAATGACGTCGAATAGAAAGTGAACAGCGTGAAATCGAGAATCTGCGGAATCTTGTAGTCCACCGGTGCGCGGCCCCAGATGATGTGGACGATTTCTTCAATCAAAAATGCAAGGCCGAAAGTGAACAGCAATTCCGGCACATGGCCGAACTTGTGCACGCGGCGCAAGCCGAAACGCTCCACGGCCGCTCCGAGAGCGGCGGCAAGCAGGGGCGCAATGATGAGAGCCGGCCAGAAGCCGACATATTGGCTTATCTGGTAGGCAAAATAGGCGCCGAGCATATAGAAGCTGGCGTGGGCGAAGTTCAGCACGCCCATCATGCTGAGGATCAGCGTCAAACCGCTGGACAGCATGAACAGCAACAGGCCGTAGGAAATCCCGTGCATTAACGAAATCAGGAAAAACTCCACCTTGTTACTCCTCGTATTTTGCTTATACGTTCACTGGCTATGATAACAGGCGGAAAAATACTTACACTTAAAACATTCGCCCGGCGTAGAGCCGGGCGAATTCACTTCAACGAATGTTTACTGCGGACGTTCCATTTTGCACGAGGTGGGCTGTGCGCTGACGTAGTTCTCGATTCTGGCGTCATCCTTGAAACCAAAACCGGTACCTTCGAGGTCATACTTCAGACCGGGCTGGCCTGCCTTGGAGAATGTGCCGATAAATAATGGCTGGATCAGCTGGTGATCAACCTTACGCATTTCGACCTCACCGAACGGGCCTTCCATTTTCATGCCTTCCATCGCACGCGCGACTTTCAGCGGGTCGGTGCTGCCGGCCTGGGTCATGGCTTTCGCCAGCATCTCAACTGCATTCTTCGCCGCCCACGTATACAGGTCCTCTTTCGGGCCGTATTTTTTCTTGTAGTCGACGTAGTATTGCTCCGACTTCCCGGTCAGGTTGGAACTGCCATAACTGACGATCTTGACGCGATCCGCACCGCCTTCGCCCAATGCCGTTGGCGTCCCCACCACACCGGCGTAATAGGTGTAGTAGTTCACGTTAAGCCCAGCTTCCTTGCTCGCTTTGATCAGCAGCACGAGGTCGCTGCCCCAGTTTCCAGTAATGACTGAATCAGCGCCGGAGGCTTTGATTTTCTGGATGTACGGTGCAAAATCTTTCACTTTAGCCAGCGGGTGCAATTCGTCACCGACGATTTCGGTGCCAGGCATTTTCGCCTTGATCATTTCCTTCGCCGCGCGCGCGACCTGATGTCCGAACGAATAGTCCTGTCCGATGATGTAGACCTTTTTCACGTTGCCTTGCTTGGCCATGTGGTTGGTCAACGCTTCCATTTTCATGTCGCTGTTGGCGTCAAAACGGAAATGCCAGAAGGAGCACTTGCTGTTGGTGAAGTCGGGATCGACCGCCGCGTAGTTGAGAAACACCACGGTGCTGGCCGGGTTGCGCGCATTGTGTTTGTTGATCTGATCGATCAGTACGCCGGCAACGCTCGAGCCGTTGCCCTGCGTGATATAACGAACTCCTTGATCGATGGCGGCCTTCAGCACAATCTGGCTTTCCTGCGGGCTCAGCTTATTGTCCAGCGGGACGATTTCGATTTTCTTGCCCAATACGCCTCCGCGCGCATTGATCTGTTCAGCGGCGAATTGAAACTCATGCAGTCCATGCTCGCCCGTCGCGGCCATTGGCCCCGACAACGGATCGATGTAGGCGATCTTGATTGTTTCCTGCGCCGAGACGGCAAATGACGTTACCCCGATCATTGCAGCGACGACAAACTTCTTCAATGTTTGTTGCAACTTCATAACTCCTCCTAGACTTGATTTTTAAATAAAGCGCTGGACGTCCGATTCCCGGTTCGAATTATTCAATTTGCTTTCAAGCTGTGTCAGCCTTCGTAGCGTGAAGGAATAGTAGCCCGCAAGCTTCGGTTTGTAAATAATTTCATCGGCTTGTTTTTCTACCCGGATAGTAAAGCCATTCGCGCAATTGGCTTGTCCCTGCGTAACGAGGGAAAGCGCAGGACGTTCACAGTAGCGCCGGGCAATTCATATTGCGTTTGCACAATTTTTTCCGGATGCGCTATCATGATGCTTTACAAGTCTTTGAATTTCTTTACAATTATCAACATGAAATTACCTTTGACTATTATCTTCGCTAGCGTCTTTTTTTTCGGCGCGTGTTCGACCGCGCCGAAAACCGCGGGTAACAATAATGCGGCCGCGACGCAAACCATCTACGGCACTGCAGCAAACGGCGTCGCGCAGGAAAAATCCGCGATCGTCATGTACGCATTGGGCCTGCACGGAACCCAATACCAATGGGGCGGCAGCACGCCGCAAAGCGGATTCGACTGTAGCGGATTTGTGCGCCACGTTTATAAGGAGGCCGCCGGCACGTTGTTGCCGCGCAGCGCGTATGAAATGAGCCAAAGCGGAAGCACCGTCGGCGCCACGCAATTACAGCCGGGCGACTTGGTGTTTTTCAATACTTTGCAACGCGCGTTTTCCCACGTCGGAATCTATCTCGGCGACAATCGCTTTATCCATGCGCCGAGTGCAGGAAAAGCAGTGCAGATTTCACAAATGGGCGACACGTACTGGAAGCGTCGTTTTGAAGGGGCGCGCCGCTTGCCGTGAGCCGCGCAGTGATTGCGTTCGGGCATTTCATTCCCCGGTTTTCTGCTGCCGGACATCGAGTTAAATCAGAGTCGTTCTCTCTAGTTTCCGCGAAATCTTCGGTTTTTAATAAAGTACTTTATTAATATAATTCCGTATCAATATGTTTTTATTCAATAAAAAATAATTTGCTTTAATTTAGTAAATGATTATAATTCTCATTAAGCAAACTACATTTAGGAAAGCCATGTTGAAAAATCTTCTTATCGGGATGACCTGCGCGATGGTTGGTTGCGGCCACGCAGCGACAGAGCTGGTTGTCTATTCCGCCCGCAACGAGCAGTTTATCAAACCCTTGTTCGACGCCTATACCAAGGAGACCGGCGCGCAAATAAAATTCATCACCGACAAAGAAGGCGCGCTGATGCAAAGGCTCAAAGCGGAAGGCATCAACTCGCCAGCCGACATACTGATCACGGTAGACGCAGGCAATTTGTGGGAAGCGGCGCGCGAAGATCTGCTGCGGCCGATAGTCTCGCCTACTCTGCATGCGAACATTCCCGCTTCACTGCGGGATCCGGCCGGCCAATGGTTCGGGCTTTCGGTTCGCGCACGGACAATATTCTATAACACACAAAAAGTGAAGCCTGCCGACCTGTCGACCTATGAA